>JBGTAR010000245.1:0-19072 GCA_041749815.1 Terrimicrobiaceae bacterium | reverse complement strand
GCATGTCCCTGATACAGGAGCGTGAAGGCCCTTCGGACGGAACAGGTGTTCACCGCCTGCCAAAGGCGGTTCAGCACAAGCACGGGTTGTTCCAAAAGCAATTCCATGGTTTTCTTTCGAACGCGGACACGCTATCATTGCCACACACAACCTGTCAACGGGTGTCAGCAAATTGTGAACAACTTGTAACAATCGGGAATGAACCTCTTTTTTCTCAACCCATGGGGGCTGCTTGCGCTCCTTGGAATCCCGACGTTACTGGTCATTCATTTACTCCGCAGGAAGTCCCGAACCGTGACAGCGAGCACGCTGTTTTTGGTCAGCGATGTGCTCAAATCCCGGGAAGGCGGAAGGAGGCTACAAACCTTGCGGAACACGCTGCCGCTTTGGGTTCAACTGGCGGCTGTGACCGTGTTGGCGCTGGTCCTTGCGGGGCCCCGGTGGGTCAGCCCCACAAGCAGCTTGAAAGTGGCGGTAGTGCTGGACGACTCGGCATCGATGGCAGCCTTTCGTGAGGAGGCGCTTTTGGCCATTGATCAGGTCCTCACATCTGCAGCCGGTGTGGCAGGGAATGTGGAGTTTCGGGTTCTTGGCACGGACGCGACCCCTTTGGTGACGGGGTCCTCAGCCTCTGATGTGAGAGAGCAACTCGCAAAAGACTGGAACCCATCCCGGGGTGATCATGATTTTTCGGAGGCACTCACGCTGGCCCGAAGACTTGCGGGTGCGCAGGGAGCGGTGGTCCTTATCACCGACCACCCTCCCGAGGACGCTGAACTTCCGGAGGGAGTTGACTGGATGGCCAGCGGTCGGCCCACCGACAATGCCGCCTTTCTTTCTGGCACGGTGGAGGGCAATCAATGGACGGCCATTCTTCGCGATTTTTCCAAGGAGCCCAAAAGTGCCATCCTCTGGCGGGTGGGGGGAGCAGAATCATGGACCGAGACGCCGCTTTCCAAGGATGGGATCGCTGAGATCTCCGGAGGATTTCCCCCGGATTCGGCGAATCTCACCCTGGAGCTACCATCAGATGCCCTCCCGATCGACAATGTTTTGCCCTTGGTGATCCCAGTTCAAAAACCCCTGGGAATCCAAGCCGCACCCGGCGAACTCTTCGATCGTCTCATGCGCATGGCCGAGCCGGTTGCCACTGGTGTTCAGGATCTTGTGCTGAGTGAATACGACCCCCTCGATCCCGCATGGCCCAAAGGGTCGGCAATTCTGTTTGTCAAAGACCCCGCAAAATCCCTCAGCCTGCTGCCAGGTGAACCGGTCGCCGAAAATGATCCCCTCATGGATGGCCTCGACTGGCGCGGATTGCTCGCTCGCGATTCCCTCAAGGCTCCGACCCGCGAGACGGACATCGTTTTGCTTTGGCAAGGTCAGCGACCGCTGATTTTTATCCGTCCAAATGACGCCGCCCCCCAGCTGGTTTTTAATTTTGATGTGGCGGCCTCCAATGCCACCCGCCTCCCGGCGTTTGCGCTGCTGATTCATCGATTTCTAGAAGGTCGCCGAAAAGAAAAGTCCGCTTACGCCGCCGCCAACGTCGCCGTCGGCGAACGCCTGCCCAACCCCGGGGATGCGCCAACACATGCGCCCAACACCCCGCAGTTGTTTAGTCATCGTGATAAGGATGGCAAACCACTCTTTGACGGAGCTGCGCAATTCGGCGATCCAAGAGAGTCAGATCTCCGCAACGCCGCTTCGGGTCAATCCCCTGCAAGCGTGTTTGAAGCCCGCAGGACGACCAACGCCGAAGGGGGGTTCCTGGATGTGTTGGGAGCGTTCCTGTTTGCTGCCCTCATGCTCTGGAATTGGTGGCTCACGGGGACCGCGCCCCGAACCACCAACGGCGGCCTATCTCACACCTTTAATCCCAAAAACGGGAAGGAATTTTTACAGAAGGAAACGAAGAGAACAAAGCGTCGAACCAACAAGGCCTCTAACCACAGCCGAGCACAGCGAGACGGCCAGCCATTTTTCAAGCCCTTTAACCACAGCCGAGCGTAGCGAGACGGCCAGCCACTTTTCAAGCCCTCTAACGCTGGCAAATGACACAGAGTACACAGATTCAGAGAAAGCCAGCCACTCCGGAAATCCGAGTAGAGGAATTTGGAACAAATTTCTCCTGAATGATCGGTTTTTGCAGTAGATCCAGAGCACAGCAGAGAGAGAGGATCGGATCCTCACCCGCCACCCGTCACCCGTTACCATGATTTCCCTGCATGTCCTAAAACGCCCGGATACCGGAGGCCCAAGCCCCCTGGACCTGCCATGAACACGTAGCGCGATTTTCATCCGTTTTTTCTTGAGCAGGGGTTTCTATGGAGTTAAAAAATGCTCCATGCAACGCCATGGACGAAGTCTGCCCTTCGATGCCGTATTTGTAGGAGTTATACAACACGCTGCATTTGCAGGTCAATTACAGCGTGTTGTTCAATAATACTGTTAGACAATCGAATACAAAGCGATGACTAATAACGCCATCATAAAATACAATAAGAGTCTTGATGCGTTGCATGGAAATCACATGCCCCAAGATCTTGACCTTTCGTTTAGACTTAACCAGGAAGCCGCGGAAGAAGGACACAAAGACGCCATTCTTGCCATGGGGTGGTTCTATCTGAACAGCACTCCAAGCATTCCCAGAAACGTTGCTAAGGCCAAAGAATGGTATAAAAAGTCCGCCCGATTGGGAGAACCGAGAGCGATGTATAGCCTTGGAGAGACTGCCTTCTACGAAGACGACTACACTACAGCAAAGGCATGGTTTCTCCGTGCCTTGGATAAAGAGCATGTTGGGTCACACTACATGTTGGGCAAAATGTATTGGAAAGGCTTGGGAGTTTCAGAGGATCGAAAGATGGCTCGAAAGCATATCACTGAAGCAGCCACAAAAGGCTATAAAAAGGCCAGTAGAGTCATACGCTTCATAACAAGAAAGAAGTCTAAGACCAGTCAGCCAACCTCGCTTCGTTCGGTGGCTGCTGGTTAACGTTCGACATAAAAATGTACCGGATTCCTGCTGACTTAGATTTATCTCCTGTTGTAGGAGAATTCACCACTCAAGTCCGAGTTGGTCAGTTTGATATACAGTTTACTTTTGGACGCGTTAATTTTGCCATCCAGTCCGACATTAAGGTAATTCGTGACGGGGAAATTCATGCGTCATGGGAAGAAGGAAAGTGGCCTGAGCCTGGATTTTACGATATCATGAATCGTGATGCGACAAGTTGTGAGATAGTTACTGATCGTCTTATCGTGATCACTTTGAAAGACGGTATTGAGATTCACCTGAATGATGACAGTGATCAGTATGAGGCCATGCAGATATCCTTTGATGGAGAGGATAAATTATGGGTAATCTAAATTCGTCGAACAAGCGCGTCGTGCCAACTCTCTCGCTGCGCTCGTTCTTGGCGCACGCTTAACGTTATCATCAAAAAATGATGCTCCGAGCAACATACCGAGACGGCGCAGGGAAGCGCACAATTGGGCGTGATGTCAGCTGCGAAGAGCCAAGCGGCAATCCGAGCCTCCGTCTCTTCGGACGCACCATTAAGCGATCCCGGATTAAGCTTGAGGAGATCGCTCTGTCCTCGGCGATTGGGGCACTGGAACGCCTCCATCACGAAGGGGGATTCCTCCAGATTGATGTCGGAGATGGCCTATCTTCAGTGGACTTCGCAGACTATGGAGATCGCTCGCAGTTCTTCATCGAGCAGTATTATGACTTGATTTACGGCGGGGTTTACGACCTTTCGACCAGTCGCAAGATAGTCGAAGAATTATTCACGGGAATCACGAGTGATGATCTCCGAGACCTCTTTCCGACCCTGCCCGGTGAGTTGATTTACGAATATGAGCCAGGCACTAAGCCATCGACAGCCAACCACAAAGCGGTTTCAGTGGAAGTCCGGAATGCCCTCGCACCTTTTAACGAAAACAAAGGATAACAAGGCGTCGCTCTCAACACCTACCCCGCCGCGAGTTCAATCCGCCATGACTGTTCAATCTTCAGCTGACAGTCGAAGCCTCGCCCTTGGGCAGGTGTGAGAGGACTTCGACGTTGGGCAAAAAAATGAAAAAAACACCTGACAAGGGGGCCGCTCTTGACCACGTCCTTTACGAAATCGAGATGTTGACGCACGCCTTATTTGTTCTCGTGAACCCGAATGTTGTTGGTCATGATAGAAATGCTTGGATTGAGGTATTTGCAATACATGCAAGGAACCTGAACGAATGTTTTTCAGGAGCTGTCTCTGGCAAAGCATACATGCGACCATTTGACTTCGTAGTATGGAATTTTCCGTATCAGTTCGATAGCCAAATCGCGTGTCGAGCAAGCGCACAAGTCGCACATCTTACATACGATCGCGAAGTCCCCGGCGAGAAAACACCCTGGCTCATTGACAAGATGTTCGAGCCTCTTCGGAAAGCTTCCCTCCGATTTCTAGAGCAAGTAGTCTGCGTGGAGTCACTTATGAGCTTTCAGCGGAATCACGAACGATGTAAGGCTCTACTTGAGTTTTTGCCTCGTATTGAATTCAAATAGGCCAAACGGTGGAGCAAATCCCCGTCCCTTCGGGACTTCCGGTATGGCTCCTGCTGATTCCGCTTCGCGGGCAGGAGCCATGCCGAAAGCAAGCGGAGATTCCTCATCGGGGACGTTGATATTGCTCCCTTTCGATGTAAGACGTGGTATTTTTTCCCTATGAAAGTGATCATCACTCTCGTGGCTTGCATTACCCGCCTCACGCCTCCTGCGGAGCAGGAGCCTCGCCCCGGGCAGTCGTGAGTCACCTTGGCGAAAGAATATGAAACCCAGCAAAAATGTCAGTCCAGTTGGATGGTATGTAGCCTCTTATTTGGAAAGATTTGAATTTCCAGATGAGGACCAATCAAACGCGGATCGGAAGTGTCGTGCATGGGAGAACACTATTATTGTCAAGGCTGCCAATCCCCAGGAAGCCTATGAAAAAGTGATTGCGCAAGCCACCATGACGCAAGATACAGAGTGGACACGTGGAGATGGGCAGAAAGGCGGACACCTTCGTTTTGAAGGTCTGAGTTCGCTGTTACCGATTTACGATGAGATTGAGGACGGAGCGGAGATAATGTGGCGCGACTTTAAAAACCACAAGGTGAAGACAATTAAAAACATGGTCAGACCCAAAGCGGAACTCGAAGCATTCTCCAAAGAATAAAGAATCCGAAGCCATGCACTCAACTCCCTACCGCGTCACACTCCGTGCTTGTCGCTTCGCTCCGCACGAAGTGCGCCACGTCCGGTCGTGAGTGATGGCCGCCGTTCTGCAAAAAAATGAATCCCCGTGCTGAACTCTGGAACGTCTTACACGACGGCACGATTGATGCGATCCAAGGATCCGTTCCTGGCGACATCGAGATCCAAGTGGACATTCTATATTTGCGCAAGATGTTCTCCGATGACGGTGAGAGCATCGTCGTCCGACTTACGAATTGCACGAAGCTGTCGATGAAGATCTGGGAGGACGACGTGATTACCGATGATCCGGAGCGCATTGCGAGCACCGAAACAGAGATTCTCAGCACTGAGTCTGATGGCGTTCCGGTTCACATAGTCACAACGCTTGGCGAGCTGGACCTTGAATTCGACGATTTCTCGTTGTGGCTCGACAATGGAAGACAGATTACATTTCTGGAGTTGTGCGACGCCTGCGAGAACTACTGGAACCGCTGGGAGAACGAAGCCAAGCAGAATAAGTCGCGGATGGACAACCCCCACTAGCCTCTTTGTTTGCGATGATTTCTCGTAACTACAACCTCAACCCCGCGTTCTACGTTGGCCCCCGCTAGTGGGGTTGCCCTCGCTTTGACCTTGGTCCAGAAACGAAGATGACTATGCTATCTACTTTCGTGAATGACAACTTCGATGGCTCGATGAGCGTGGAAGAGGCCGAGCAGCTGGCGTTTACGATCTTTTGCACATTGGGTTACCTTCCTGAGATCTTAGGGGACGAGATTTGGGATCGAGCTAAGATTGCGGATGAGTTCGCCTTCCTAGCTCAAGGGGGCCATCTTGCTGCAATCACTCAAGCACACAAGAATTCTGTGTTTTGGGATTCCACGATTACCCGATTCATGTCTGGTGAGCTTGAGATCGACTACGATTTCCGTGCACGATTGAAGCAATAAGAATGCCCAAAGGCGCTCCATCCAACGGCGGGTAACGCTCCTGTTTTACTTTAGGCTTCCTTCCCCGCCGTGGATGAGCTAGACGTTTCATCATATAAACTGCGAAATCGTTGTGGACAGATTCCTAATTCCATTTGGTATAATCGTCGTTGTGGGATCCATTGCATGCGCCCTCCTTGTAGCACTGCGCCAATTCGGCGATTTTGAACGGATTAGTGCTACGATTACTCACGTGACAATCTATCCTCAAAAGGCCGGTGCAGGAGGAGCTATCATTGTTTACCAATACCAATATCAGGGTGACTCGTTCATCGGCCAAGGGCCAATCGGTCTCTCGCCACAACGGAAACTGACTGTCGGTGAACCCGTTGAAATCTACATCAATACCCGCTACCCAGAGAACTCATTTGCTGGTAATCCACCACGACCATTGGCATGGTTTGCCTCCTGCTTTGTCAGTCTGATTGCAGGTTGCGCAATGATCTTCGACGGATATAAAAAACGATATCGAAC
The DNA here is from genome assembly GCA_041749815.1 of Terrimicrobiaceae bacterium. GTDB lineage: Bacteria > Verrucomicrobiota > Verrucomicrobiia > Chthoniobacterales > Terrimicrobiaceae > JAJTZA01. The sequence continues at coordinate 12,379 of JBGTAR010000245.1, read as the reverse complement.
GCGCGCATGCACCTAGTCCTTCCTACCCGCTGTTACCCGGGCTACTTCGCCGCACCCGGCGTGCCACCAATTCCGGGCAGGTCATTGCGGAGGTTCGCTGAAAATAAATAACTTTAGATAGTCCCGGTTTGTCATGTGGTATCTCGCCGTATTCTTTATTGCCTCGATTTTTTATTACATCGGTGATCATGAGTATCACCGGAAGGGCGGATTATTGGCGGCCATCAGTGTGGCATTGTCATACGGAATCACCATATTTACCCCATCCGCGCTGATTGGTGTTGTCGCAATCAACGTCCTTTTCTTCATTGGAATATGGATCTTCAACGCATTGTCCGGAAAACCTCCGAGGTCGTCCTCCGGCTTCTAAATGAACATTGCGTGCCAACCAGCCAAAAATCCAATAACGATCTGCCACTCAAACAAAGAGGCTAAATAGTAGCTATAAATTGTTGTTTTTATAACAGTCTCGTCGTCCGGTGGAGGTTAGTGATCCGCCAGCGGCTTGATCGTGGCGCCGATGTTCATGGGCTTGGTGACCCCGGCCAGCGTGTCGAAGTCGACATCTGGAAAAACGTCCTTGGGGTAGTATTCGCGGACATCCACGCCCTTGCCGATAGCGGCTCCGTTGGGTGCGAGGCGGAAGTCCCGCTTCGCGGCGTCAATAAACAGCGTGGCGGGGCTGACACTATCGCCCTCGCCCTCGCCCGCCTGCCAATCGGGGAGGGTGTTTTGGGGATTAGTGTAAAGATTGTGTTCGTGTTTTACGCTGGCCCCTTTTTTCGAATTGATGATCAAGCCGTCTAAAATGTTATTGATGATGACGTAGTTTTTTTCGGGATCCTGCCCGAGGTTGAGCGAGCCGTCCTTCTCGGCATGCACGAAGGTGTTGTTAAGAAAAACGATCTTTCCAACTGTCCATGGACCGCGTTTCGTGTTGGGCCATTCGTTGACGTTTTTGAAGTTGTCGCCGCCGTCCGTGAAGTTGTTGATGTAGTACAGCGGGCCGCTATCCTGAAAGGTGATCGCGTTGGTGGCGTCGGTGACGCGATTCCCGGCAATCAGGATGTTTTCGCAGGCGATGTAGGTGGTGATGGCGTTGGCATGAGTTGCCAAAATATGGGAGATTTCGTTGTTCAAGAGCTGGACTCTTCGGCTGCGGTTCACGGACAGCGCGGTTGTGCCCGTGTAAGAAATGCGGTTGTTGCGGACGATCACATCCTCGACATCGTTGGCTAATATTCCGCGATGGCCCTTGTTCCAGGTGATGTCGTTATTTTCGACGATGACATTTTTCACTTTGGTGAGAAAGATGCCGCCGTAACCCCGGTTGGCCGACATGTTATGCGTGATGAGGTTGTTGTGGATGAGTAGATCGCCCGCGTTCTCGACACCCTGGAGGCCGAGATTGTTGACGGAAATGGCCGAGCCGGAGTCGGTCGATTCCCCGGAAAATTTACGAATCTCGAAACCGTCAATTTCGACATGGCTTCGCGTCTTGAGATCAAATCCGTTGACTCGGGTGGAGCGAGAGATGCGCTGGTCGAGATTTTCTGATGAGCGCGGCCAGAGAATGATGCGTCGGTTGCCCTGGGCGTCGGCCTCGCTCACGAAATATTCGCCCGGCTTATCAATGGCGTGCGGGCTGTTGAAGATGGCAAAGGATTGCGCGCGTTTGTCCGGGTAAATGGCGCCCTTGCCGATGTCCTCGATGGTGATCTGATGTTGGGCGGGATCGTAGTCGAGAATTTTGAAGCGTTTGGTGAAGTTGGGATTCGTCCAGAGCAAAACGTAGGAATCTTTCCAATGATCGGCGTCGGGCTGGTTGAAAACGTCCGGCGAGGTGATGCTGTTGGTCGTGAGATTTTCGTTGATGACCGGATAAAAAGAATCTGTCCGATCATGGAAAAAAGGATCTTTTGGATTCGGATCCTGGGACACGTGAAGGTATTCGTCCTGACTCGTTTTCGCATCCAGTTCGTGCAGATTGAGGAGGAAGGGTGTGTCGGACTGGATGTCGGCATAGTAGAGATTGTCAAACTGCAGATTTCCGCCCGCTTCGGAGGCGGACTGGCATTTTTTCCAGCCGGTGATCAGATCCGAACCGTCGATGACCCCCTTGCCCTCGCCCCAGCCGGTGCCGCGATACGTGAGGCGGTTTCCCTCGTCGCCACTGGCGGGGACTTTGATGCCGCCGCGATAGACGACGCCGCCGCGAAATTGCACCACATCGCCCGCTCCGAGGGTGGCAGACGCAACATTTCCTTCCGCCTGGGGATCGCCAGGGGCATGTTTCCAGGCTGAGCTTTCGGATGTGCCGGCGCTGGAATCGTCCCCCGCCGAAAAATCAACGTAATAAGTGGCCGCATGAGCTGAATACACGTTAGCAATGGCCAGCATGGCAGCAAGAAGCGGGAGGATGGGGAGTTTGGTGGTGCGCATATTCAGTATTGCATATGGATGGGATGCGTTTCAGGAATATCACTTATTTGATTGGCGGTCCAAAATATTTGATTCTCTTCCCTACCGCATCATTGTCGATGGTGGTATTGCACCCTTGTTACAAGCATCGGGGTGCAGAAATCCAAGCAGCGGTCCACATCCTGGAAAAAGTGCGAGAATATGGCACAGGGAGGAACTCAAAGGGAAATCACCTCGAAATCCGAACCTCGCTGCCAGCATATTGGCAGCGGCAATCCGAAATTGCTGATTGGGGTTGAATTTCCGATACAACCAACGAAAATCCATCAACCATCTGCCAACCAAACAGTGAGGCTAAAAAGTAGCCATCAATTGCTTTTTCTTTCTCATTGGGCGAAGAAAGCAGTCCACTGCACACCTTTCACACTCAAAACATGAACTCCGAACTCACAAATCAATCTGTTATCGTCGTTGGCGGCACCTCTGGCATGGGTCTCGCCGTTGCTCGCCTGGCCATTTCCCGTGGTGCTTCCGTTACGGTTGCCAGTCGCTCGCCAGACAAGGTTGCAGCGGTCGCCACTGAGCTTGGTGCAGCAGGCAAGCAACTTGATACTGGGGATGAGGCTTCAGTGCGCGAGTTTTTCGGGACCATCGGATCGGTGGACCATCTTATCGTGACCGGCAGTTCTGTTCGCACGGGCACGCTCAAGGATGCTCCGCTGGAAGACGGTGAGTTCACGTTCCGCAGCAAGTTTTTTGGACCGTATCTTTGTGCCAAGTATGCCCAGATGAGGCCCACTGGCTCGATCACGCTTTTTTCCGGCATCCTGTCCCGCCGCCCCGGCCAAAACGATGTTGTGCTCGCGGGCGTCAACGCCGCCGTCGAGGCGATGGGTCGTGCGTTGGCTCGTGACCTTGCTCCAGTCCGTGTGAACACCATCTCTCCGGGCATGACCCGCGGCACGAGTGCCTACCTTTCGATGCCCGAAGCAGCACGTGAGGGGATGTATTCGGCCATCGCGGGGAAGTTGCCAGTCGGACACGTGGGCACTGCGGAGGACATTGCCGAGGCAACACTCATGCTGATGACCAACAAATTCATTACCGGTGTAACTCTCGATGTCGATGGAGGAGGAGTCCTCGTCTAAATTCGACTGAACAATCCATCAGGTCCCCGGAACAGCCAGAAGGGCCACCTCCGGTCATGAGTCATGGCCGACATTGGGCAACCAAATATGCGCAATCTGTCTTCACGACCAATTAGCCAGAAATCAGATGTTTAACCTTTCAGTACATTGATGAGGCCGGAAGACGCTGGGCGCATTGAACCCGACAAGCCGGCTGGGGTCTCAAAAGTCAAATCCAAGTGGAAACCGACTGGGCCGAGTGGATCCGTCCTCCAGGCGTCACAGCCATCCACATCGATCGGGCGCAAACTGAGGTTCGCGATGATGCCGATTTCATGGATCATTTCGATTCTGGTCGTCTATGGGGTTTTTCTGATTCTGGCTGCAATTTCCTCCACAACGATCAGTGGATTACTTCACACGTCATCACTTTGGCCACTTGCTGTCTTCCTTCCTGCCTTCTTCTTCGGAAAGGTTCTTGGGCTGATAATTCTCAATCTTGTCGCCCACTCGATCCCGGCAGCCAAACGCGTTTTCGAATCAGAAGTCGCTGAGACTGGAAGACACTCATATTCCAAAGCGATGAAGGATCTTTCAAAGATTGCTTTTATCACAGGGGCGGCAACTCTTCTTGGCGCTGGGCTATTTCTGTTCTTCAGATGGTAACACCAAAGCCATCTCGCGGGTAAGACGCCTGTGGCACTTTTGCGGGCGGAGAAAGGATCGGATGCCGTTGAAATCACTTTTCGCTCGCCCGCCTCCTGCGCATCACCATTCTAGCATTTCCACAAATATCAACATGAAACATGTCACCATCATCGCGACGAGTCTGAGTGAAGATTCCAAATCGCAGCTTCTGGCCCGAAAATTTGCCCACGATTTGACGGAGCGAGGGTTTGCTTGCGAGTTGATTGATTTAAGAGACCTCAATTTGCCATTTGCCGGTAAAGATCACAGTTGGGAATTGCCCGAGGTGGTTGAGCTAAGGGAAAAAGTGGCGGCCAGCAGCCACATCATTTTTTCCTCACCGATTTATTGCTACGATGTCAACGCAGCGGCAAAAAACGTGATCGAGCTGGTGGGACGGGCCTTCACGAAAAAAGTCGTGGGCTTTATCTGTTCGGCAGGGAGACACCACAGTTACATGTCGGTCATGGGCCTCGCCAATCATTTGATGGTCGACTTCCGCAGTGTGATCGTCCCGCGATTTGTCTATGTTGTCAGTTCGGACTGGACAGATGAGACGACCCTCAACCCGGAAATTGAGGAAAGAATGAAACTGCTGTTGGAAGACATGGCGAGCATTCAAGTCACTGAACAGAAAGGCTGAACCTGTCGGGGAGCACAACTCGCTATATCTGTCTGCTGTGTGCATGAACTCACAAGCTAAGGGCGCCTCGCACCAGCCAGATCAGTTTCGGGGACCAACCAATTCGGCTGTTGCCGGATGTTTGGCGTCAGCGTTTGATTCCGCTGGCACGGAATCGGAGCCGTGGAGGGCGACGTGGCTTGTGCGATGGCTGCGGAAGAAGGAGTTCCGGTCGAGGACGTTTTCCTGGAAGGCTTCGAGGTAGAGGAAAAGTGCGGGGGTGACGTAGAGGGTGATGAGTTGCGAAAAAATGAGTCCGCCGACGATAATCAGGCCGAGCGGTTGACGTGAGCGACCGTCCGCCCCGTGGCCCATGGCCAGGGGAATGGCCCCCATGAGAGCCGCAAGTGTGGTCATCATAATCGGCCGGAACCTTTCGATGCAGGCCTCATGAACCGCTGGCACGCGCTCCATTCCCTCAGCCATCCGCTGGAGGGCGAAATCGATCATCATGATCCCGTTCTTTTTGACGATGCCGATCAGCAGAAACATGCCGATGTAGGCGTAGAGTGAGGCCTCCTGGCCGAAGAGAAGGAGGGTGGCCAGGCCGCCGACTGTGGCCACTGGAAGTGCGGTCAGGACGGTGATCGGGTGCACGTAACTTTCGTAGAGGATCCCAAGGATCACATACATCGAGAAGACGGCAAAGATCATCAGAATGGAAAGCCCCGCAATGGTTTCCTGAAAGACCTTGGCCTCGCCCTGAAGTTCTCCACGAATGTTGCCCGGCAAGGTGGCTGCCGCTGTGGCTTCAACAAATCTGGTCGCATCGCCGATCGAGGCACCCGGTACCAGATTGAAAAAAATCGTGACCGATGGGAATTGGTTGATGTGGTTAACCGACTGCGGGCCGATGAGCGTGTTCCAGCGGGCGACGGCAGAGAGTGGGACGAGTTGCCCGTTAGATGAGCGGACGTAGAGCTTCGCAAGGTCGGGCGGGGCTTCACGGATGGCATCCGCAGCTTCCACGATCACCTGGTATTGATCTTCGGATTTTTTGATCAGGTAGGCGTAATTCTGCGAGTAGGCATTGCGGAGTGAAGTGAGGATCGATTGCGCGTCGACGCCATATGTCGAGGCCTGGTCCCGCAGGATGTTGATCTCAAGGCTGGGGGTGTTCAATTTGAGGTCGGAATTGACGAATAAAAATCCGGGGTATTGACGGAGTTTGTCAATTAAATCACTGGCGACGCGGTTTACCTCTTCCCCGTTGATGCCGCTGATGGCGTAGGCGAATTTCCCTTGGGTCGTCGAGGTCGCGCCCGTGCTGATCTGAAGAACCGGATTGGCTTGCAGGAATGCCATGATCCCCGGGATTGTTCCGATTCTTTGCATGAGACGGCCTGCAACGACCTCAATGGGCGGGCGCTCGTTGAGGGGTTTGAGGAAGGCGAGGGTGAAGGCCTGGGATGAAGACAGTCGGCCACTGAGGCCGGCAACCGTGATCGCCACATCAACCGCCTCATCGTCTTTCAGGATTTCGTCCACCTTCGCCTGGTACTCATGCATCCGCTCGGGCGAAGTGCCCTCCTGAGCCTGAAAAATGCCGCGAATGAACCCGCTGTCCCCGGTCGGAAGGAGGGATTTCGGAATCACGATAAAGCAGACAATCGTACCGATAAAGCTGGCAACCCATATGATGAGGGAGATCCACTTGTGACGGAGAAAAAATCCCAACGAAGCGCCATAGGCTGAAACCACACGCCCGAGTACCGCGCCAGAGAGCTTTTCCATCCTCGTCTCCCCGCCGCTGACGCGTTTTCCCAGAAGGCGCGAGCACATCAGGGGCGTGAGCGACAGCGACACGACACCTGAAGCGAGAATCGCAATGATAATCGTCACCGCAAATTCCTGCAGTTGCCGGCCAAGAAGGCCAGGCATGAAGGCCAGCGGAATGAAGACGGCGGCGAGGGACAGGGTCATCGAAAGAATCGTGAAGCTGATTTCTTTTGCCCCGTTTATGGACGCTTCCATTGCAGTTTCCCCGGCTTCCATGCGCCGCACGGCATTCTCTAAAAATACGATGGCATCATCGACGAGGAAGCCAATCGAGAGCGTGATTGCGAGGAGCGACAGATTGTCGATGCTGTAGCCGAGCGCCCACATGCCCAGAAACGTCATGCAGATCGACATCGGCAACGCGATTGCTGGAATCAGCGTGTCGGTCGCCCGTCCAAGAAAAAGAAAAATGACCATCACGACCAGCGCGAAGGCGATGAGAAGGGTCTCCTTCACGTCATTGACGGAATTCTGGATCGTGATCGAGCGGTCATAGACTGGAATCAGACTGATCGATGCCGGGAGTTCCCTTCGGAATTCGGGCAAGAGGGCACGGACGGCATTCGCAGTTTCCACGACATTTGCTCCGGCTTGTCGCGAGACGGCGAGCACGACATTTGCCGGAGGCACCGAATGGCCGCGGAACCAAATATGCCGCTCCTGGCGTTCATCCTGCACGGATTCCACCACCTCCGCCACGTCCCGCACGTAAATCGATGCCCCATCGCGGCGTGCCACGATCAGGTTTTCGTATTCCGCCGCTGTTTCGAGTTGGCCATTCGGCTGAAGCAGGAGGGTGCGGGTGTCGCCATCGAACTGGCCGGCCCCCTGGTAACTGGTGCCCGCCTTGATCGCCACAATGAGTTCGTCCACGGTGAGATTGCGGGCAGCCAGTTTCGAGGGATCAAACTTGATCCGGATGGCCGATTTTGAGCCGAAGATATCGACCTTTGACACCCCCGGAACAATGCTGATCCGTTGGGCAATGGCGGTCGTAGCGTAATTATAGAGTGGACCATTGGAGAGCGATTCACTTGTCAGCGCGATGTAGATGATCGGCTGATCGTTCGGGTTGAACTTGGTGAAGGTGGGGGGGGAGGGGAGATCCAGCGGAAGGCTGCCCGAGGCCTGGTTGATGGCGGCCTGCACGTCGGTCGCCGCGATGTCCACACTCTTGCTCAAAACGAACTGAAGAGTGAATGAAGCGTTCCCCTGCGTGCTCGATGACGTGATCAGCTCGAGGCCGGGAATCTGAAGAAATTGCTTCTCCAGCGGCGTGGCCACATTGCTGGCCATCGTCGTCGGTGAGGCCCCCGGGTAACTCACACTCACGTTGATCACCGGAAAATCCACGACCGGCAGATCGTTAACCGGCAACTTCTCGTAGGCAATCACACCGAACAGGGCGATTGTGACGGTCAGGAGAACCGTCATAACCGGCCGCCTGATGAATGGTTCGGACAGGCTCATGGGGTTGCTGTATCCCCGGTCAGCCACTCGGACACGGTGATGGCTGCCCCGGGAGCGAGGGCCAGCTGACCCGTAACCACAACGGCCTCACCTTCCTGGAGTCCCTCAAGGATCGTGGCACGGTCGCCCTGATTTTGCCCCGGCTTGACTGGGCGGATTTCCACGGTCTCGTCGGCCTTGATCACAAAAACAAAGGGGCCTTTTCCACCGTTCTGCACCGCCTCCGCCGGGACAACTACGGCATTTTTGAGCGTGTCGAGGAGAATCCGGACGTTAACAAACTGACCCGGCCAGAAGAGCCGATCGGCATTCTCGAAGATGGCCCGCATTTTGACCGTGCCCGTCTCGGCCTGCACCCCGCTGTCAATGAAGTCGAATTTTCCCATGCGGTTCTTCGTTGGGTCGTCGGGGAATGAGGCTCGCACCGCGACTGTTCCGGCCTTGATGTATTCGCGCACCCGCGGAAGCTCGCCCTCGGGAATTGTGAACTCGGCGTAAATCGGATCCTGTCGCTGAATGACGACGAGCGGCGTGACGTTGGCGGTGACGATATTCCCGATGTCAACGAGGTGGCTGCCGGCTCGCCCGTCGATTGGAGATCTGATCGCACAGTAGTCCAGATTGATCTGTGCGGCCTGAACGAGGGCCTCGTCGGCCTGGACGTTCGCCTGTGATGCGGTCGCCGCACTTTTGGCGTTGTCAAGTTCCTGTGCTGCGGAGACCTGCTTCTCACGGAGTTCCTCGCTGCGGGTCAGCTGAGATGCCTCAAACGTCGCCTTGGCCTGATCGGCCTCAAGAATGGCTTTTGACCTGGCCAACTCGGCTTCAAACGGCCGGGAGTCAATCGAGTACAGAAGGTCGCCCTTTTTGACGTCCGAACCATCGGTAAAATGAATCCCGACAATCGGGCCGGAGATCTGGGGTTGGATGGTGACGTATTCGTAGGCCGCGCATTTTCCGATCTCGTCGAGATAGACAGGAACATCGGCGGAGGTTGCCTTGGCTGCGATCACCGGACGTTTGGGCCGCGGAGGCGGAGTCTTGGAACTTGGCCCGCATCCGGTGACAAGTAAGAGGGCTGACAGGGTGATCGGGATCAGTAATTGACGGGAATTCATAGGGCTCGGATTCAGCGGCGGTTTTTGACGTGGTTACGAATGGCGCGGATGCCCGCGATGGAAAATCGCACGATGTGCGCGGTCCATTCCTCGAAGTCCCTCGCCGACATGCGATCCGGCGTCCGGGTGGAGAACGGCTCCCGCAGGGCCTCCTTCACCACCATGCATTGACCGACGACTCCCCGCTCGCAGCGCTCGACGTCCGCATCCGCCGCACCGGACCCCAGCATTTCCCGGATCACGCGCTTCAGGTTGTCCCTGAACGGTTCCCGATACTCACGCACCACCTCCCAGATAATTCCTGTCGGCATCGCCATCTCCATGATTTTGAGCTTCTGGAAATAACCAAGAGTCCCCTGATCTCCCAACCGCCTCACCAAAGACCCCACAATCCCAGCCAGACGACGCTCGGGTGTTGCCTCCCGGGGAACGCCGCCGTCCACTGGATACAACCGCGATTCCTCTGCCGCACTGTGCTGCCACACCGCCAGATAGAGCGAACTCTTGTCACGGAAATGATAATTCACTGCCGCCACGTTCGCCCCGGCGAGCTTGCAAATCTCCACCACCGTTGCATCCCGGAACCCCTTCTCCGCAAAGACCGAACACGCTGACGCAAGAATGCGCTCACGTGTTTCCTTCCCGTCCTTTCGCGCTTTCATAAACGAATCATACACTTCAAATGGCCATTTCAAAAGATTATTTAAACATCAGTTTGAGCGTCCTGTGCCGAGTGGCTGGAGTGTGGGATTATCGTCCCCAGACATGTGACTTGCCAACTGGTCGCAAACAGAATCTACTCCGTTTCCATGGAAAAACTAAACGCGTGGATCGAGGCTGGTGCGGGGTTTGTGTGGGGGCCCTGGCTGGTGGCTCTGCTCTTTGGAACACACCTTTTTCTGACATGGCGCACGGGTTTTATTCAGAGATTCCTTGGCCGGGCCATCAAGCTCTCTGTCACCAAAGACGTGGGTGCTCCTGGTGATATCAGTCAGTTTGGAGCTTTGGTGACAGCACTTGCGGCGACCATTGGAACCGGCAACATCTTTGGTGTGGCCGGGGCTGTTCTGATTGGTGGACCTGGAGCGGTGCTTTGGATGTGGTTGACCGGGGTTTTTGGTATTGCGACCAAGTATTCCGAGGCTCTTCTCTCTGTCAAATACCGGGTTACCAATTCCAGGGGGCAGATGTCCGGTGGTCCGATGTATGTGCTTGAGCGGGCCCTTAATGCGAAGTGGGCGGGGGTTTTGTTTGCAGTTTTTACAGCGATTGCCGCGTTTGGAATTGGGAACATGGCGCAATCCAATGCCATTGCGGACATGGTGGTTGCGAAGAAAGATCTTCTTCCCTTTGAGATGGCTGACGGAGCCATCAAGTTCAGCATTGGCCTGATTCTTGCGATTTTGACGGGGGCCGTGATCCTTGGCGGCATCCGATCCATTGCCCGATTTTGCACATTCCTTGTGCCCTTTATGGCATTTTTCTATGTTCTCGGCTGCCTGATTATTCTCGCTTTCAGTTGGGACCAGATTTTGCCAACCATTTCACTGATTGTGAGATCGGCCTTCACCGGTCATGCGGCGGTGGGTGGTTTTGTTGGAGCAGGGATTGCAGAGGCGATGCGTTATGGAATTGCCCGGGGCTTGTTCTCCAATGAATCTGGGATGGGGAGCGCACCGATTGTGGCGGCTGCCGCCAGGACCAAGGATCCGGTGCGTCAGGCTCTGGTTTCGAGCACGGGCACGTTCTGGGACACGGTTGTGGTTTGTGCGCTCACGGGCTTGGTGATTGTCGGTTCCGGGGACTGGCAGGGCGAAGGGGAAACCAAGGCCAGTCTCTGCGACAAGGCCTTCCATCATTTGGGAGCGTTCGGGGATGTGATTCTTATCCTCGGCCTTCTGACGTTTGTGTTTTCGACGATCCTTGGCTGGGCGTATTACGGCGAAAAGGCCATCGAATACCTCGTTGGTATCAAGTCGGTTTTTTATTACCGCATCGTCTGGGTGGTTGCCGTTTTTGTGGGCTGCGTCTGGAAGAGTGACGCGATTTGGAATTTCTCCGATATGATGAATGGTCTGATGGCGATCCCCAACCTTGTGGCTTTGCTAATGCTCAGCGGCGTCATCGCCTCGGAGACCAAACGTTACTTCAAAGAAAATCCCTGATATCGGAGCGAAACTAGTTGCCCAAGAGATCGGATTTTAAGGAGTCCTGGACCGGGCTGGATCCGAACCAAAGGCTTAGAAATGCTTTTTGAAAAGGTTTCCCTTGGATCGTGCCGCGGAGCGTTCCGTTATCATAGGCACGGGTTTCATTGCCCACGATCTCGACGGTTTCAACGCCTCCTTTTTTGAGCGGGCCAAAAAAGCCGATGAAGGTTGCCTGATCGTTTGCAAGCTCCGGGTAGGTGAAGGATGCGCTTTCTTTGAACTGGGCCTTCCAGGCATCGGTCACCTGATTTTGTGAGACCCCCTGGAGAAAGGTGAAGTTGAATTGGAGTGGTCCCGGAGAAGCAAGCACCGCTTCATGGGATCGCAGGGGTTGGGGGGCGTAAAAAGTGGCGACGTAGGCCTTGATCGGAATAAATGCCAGGGTGACTGTGCGCAGGCCAGCTCCATTTAAAGGCAGCGTTTTGCCGGAGACCACCACTTGGGGGGCCACGTCCACGCCCTGAATGGTGAGAGCCTGTGAAGGCGTGACCAGCAATAGAGAGAGAACGATTGTTGAGAGGAGCGGGATGGTTTTCATTGGGCCTTGGAGGTTGGTAAATCGGCGATGACCGATTACTCACCACCACCATTGACCAAAAATCCCCAGGCGCAAGGACAGATTCGTGCACCAACTCGCGATCGGTGCGATTTCATGTGGGTGGGTCAACGAGGGATTGCCGGCTGAAAGCCAGGACTCCCGGAAGGAGCGACATCCACCACTTTTAAACGCGCCCGATCACGTTTGGGGAATAATTTCTTTTCTCCCGCGTGTTTTTGAATTATAGGAATCTGTTTCATGAGATTCGTTCCCTCTGCCATTCTCGCAATTTCGATTGCTGCATTGATCCTTCCGCATTCGCTGTCTGGTCAGACACCTGCCCAGCC
>JBGTAR010000244.1:0-17797 GCA_041749815.1 Terrimicrobiaceae bacterium | reverse complement strand
CACGGGAATGTCGGTCGAAAGTTCATCCAGATTGGCAACGGTCATGACCGGGTCTCCCGCTCCTGTCCTCGTGCCATCGGGCTTGGTGACCTCAATCACTGTGCCGTCAATGGGGCTCCTCACATAGCGGTTCTCAAGCAGCTTCTCCGCAAGAGCCAGCTCAAGTTTGGACATTTCCAGCATCATTCTTGCCTGGGTCAGCTTGGCGCGTGCCACCTGGGCTTGACCCTGTGCCTGCTCCACATGATTCTGATTGACCTGACGCCTTCGGAATTTTTCCAGAATTTCGTTCAGGCTGGCATTTTTTTCGCGAAGTTCCCCCTCAGCAATTTCGATGCCCGACTGATTTTCCGAACGGAGTTTTGCTGCAAGGTAGGCATTCAACTGACGCTCATGATCAAGCTTCATGAGGATTTGACCTTTTGTCACTTTGGCTCCGACCGTTGTTTCCAAAGATTCCACAATTCCTGACTCTCTGGCCAAAACGGTTTTTACTGCCTCCGGTTGGATGTTTCCCAAAGCAAACACCTCTTGTGCGTGAGCATTCACGGCAACAAGTGGCAAAAGAGGCAGCAACATCCGCCGGAGGAGGGAGTTCATGATCTGTATCTTAGCGAGCTTCTTTCGGGGGTCAAGTGCCACACAGGCGGCGTCACTTTTTGCTCAGCTGTTCCGGTAACTCACTCGGGCGAGGCATCCCAAAAGGCTTGGAAGGCCTTCGTCCAATCCCGGCTTTGCACCCGTTCACGGGAAGCCAGGCTCATGGATCGACGCAATTCCGGGTCGGTGGCAAGGGATTCGACCGCTTGAGTGAGGGCGGCCACATCCAGGGCTTTGGTGACAAAACCATCTTTGCCATCCCGGATGAGATCACGAGGGCCACCCACATCCGAAACAATCGAGGGGAGCCCGCAGGCCTGAGCCTCCAGGATCACATTGCCGAATGTGTCGGTCGTGCTTGGAAAAAGGAAAATATCGGCAGAGGCGTAAGCGGTGGCGAGGTCGGTGCCCGTGAGATAACCGGTGAAGATTGCGTCGGGGAGGAGGCGCTTCATTTCCTTGAGATAGGGGCCATCGCCCACGATGAGGGGGCGGGCTGGGATGCGTTTTTCAGCCAACTTGCGGGTGACTGCGACAAACGTGTCCAAATTTTTTTCTTTGGAGACGCGGCCCACATAAAGCATACCCAGTTCGCCCGGACGAAGTCCCCTCGAAACCCAGAAGCTGGGATCGCGGCGCTTGGGATTATACAGGGTGTTATCGAGGCCTCGGGGAAGAATTTTGATTTTTTCGGGGGGAATCCCCCGGTTGACCCACGATTTTTGATAATCTTCGCTGTTCACATACACGAGGTCCAACTGGCTGTAAAACCAGTGCATGTAGTCCCAAGTGAGGGTTTCCATAAACGAATCATCGGTCAAAATTCGCACGTATTGGGGAAAATCAGTGTGGTAGATCCCCACCGATCTCAACCCGAGGGCCTTCGCCGCATAGAGGGCCACGAGCCCAATCGGGCCCGGGGTGCTGATAATGACTTCGGAATAATTGTTCTTAACAAGATGGTCGAGAATCAGCAGGGCTGGCGGAAAGCTCAGGCTCTGAAGTTCATATTCCGGGAGTTCGAATTCTCCCACCGGCGCAAAGTTCTGGATGGGAATTCCAAGATCTTTGTTCGAGGAGCGGCAGGTGAAAACCCGGATGTCATGGCCCGAGTTGACCCCGGCTGTCACCATTTTTTTGATCGTCGTGGCGACGCCATTAACATCATCCAGCGTGTCGGTGAACCAGGCCCGGCGGTTGTTTTGTAATTGGTCCGGAGTTTTTCCTGAGAGGGTTTTGGCGATATTTTGAAGCAGGTCCCTTCGGGGGAGCCGGAGCGAGTGGATATAAGGACTCAACAAACCGACCAATGGAGCGAGGGGGCTGATGGTCTGGATGCTTTCAATGAGTTTGCCTGTCGAAATTTGTCCGATGAATTGATTAAAAAGCCGGTAGCCCAATTGATTGGCAATCAGGTTGGCCATGAGGAAGGCCCTGCGCTCTGGTTCTTCAACACCCGCTGTTTCCTTGGCAAGGGCCGCACGGACGTCGGGTTTGGAAAAGTAGGCCGACAATTCCTTCCAAAGCGTGGTGTTTCCTGCCATGGCCATCTCAAAAATTTTGCCGGTCGCAATGCCTTGGGCCAGGAACCCGAGCTTCTCGCCAAGAGTGAACTCCGTGGGGTCCTTCCCTTCCATGAAACGAGAAAAGGCTTTCTCCATGAGGCCCGCCCCTGGAGATCCAGGATGTAAGGCGAACTTCTGCTTGATAAAATCGTAAGCCGTTTGGTAGGTGCCATGGGCCACTGCAAGAGGCTCCCCACCCAGGCCGCAGGGCTGACATCGTCCCGCCCTGATATGAGCCAAAAATTCGCGGGCGTCACTTGCATGAGGCGTCTCCGTCCAGGCCCGCGCCAACGTGGTGCCTCCATGGTCGTCCGATCCCCCCACAAAAACCTTGACCCATGCATTGTCATGCGTGGGAGTGAGCCCCGTCCTCGCAACAAATTCCTCAATGCTTCTGGGCGTCAGCGAGCCAAGGGCAAAAGCTGCCGTTTCCCCCAGCAGACTGTGGTAGCGGCCATTGATGGTTTCGAAATGACGGAACAACAGCACCAGCTTCTGCATGTGCAGGGCGGTGAGTTTTTCATTGGGGCTGTGCAGGGGATGGGCCACCGCATGGGTCAGGTCTTCGGAGGCAAGGAATTTTTGGAGGTCGTAAATGTTGTCTTTGAACTTTTGAATTTCCCGGTGCTGAGACGTGCTGTGCCCCCACACCAAAAGATGGATTTTGCACTCATCTTCGGGGAAGACGGTTGTGACTTCCTCGCCAGAGATGAGGTCCGGCAGGTGGTTTGCCTCCACGCAGCCGGCCAGGGTGTCATGATCGGTGAAGGTGATAAAATGCATGCCTGCGCCCTTGAGGAGCTGATGGGTTTCGGCTGGGTCGGACATGCTCGCCGGGAATTCGAGCTTTCGGAGCAGCCAATCCGCAGCACGAGAACTGTGCCGCGTATGGACGTGAAGATCAGCGCGTGACGATTTGCGATTCATGAATGGGGACTCTCAAGCCACCGTTCATAGGTCAAGGCGGTTCGTCCGGCAAGTTCACTCCGAATGAGACTGAGAATTTGATGCCGGATGGCGGGATGATCCCAATCGGGGGGATGAAGTCCAACACGCATCACGCCGTTGCTTTTTAGACGCTTTGAGAGCAGGAGATTCCAGCCAAGACTCAAGGCCCTGCGCCAGGCGGCCCTCACACTCCACACCAAACTCTGCGACCGGGCCGCAGGGACACCATTCAGGGGTTGGATACGATTCAAATATGTTGTGTATTCGAAACCCGCGCTGCGGACGGATTCCAACGCGACGTCTCCCAACAACCACGCCGGAGCAATAAACCCCCGGGGAGCCAGTCCGCTGTCTTGAAAGTCCTTCAGGCCTTTACGCAAAAGCTGATCGGCTTCGGGCTGTGTCAGATCAAAAAATTCCCCCTCGCCAGCGGTGTAACACCCTGTGATGAATTTTTCCCATGGCCCCTCTCCGGCTTTTTTCGGTCGCTGATGGAAATATCCATGAGCCACAATCTCATGCCCCATCCCGGTTTGGGCCCGGAGCCATTCCTGAAAATCCGGGTTTTCAGCCATGGGGGCCCTGGCATGATGATTCGGAATCACTAACAACGAGACCTCCGTGATCCCCACAGCCGCCAAATCCTTGATGATTTGCCTGCTCCGAGCCCATGTGAGTGGGCTCACATCATGGAGGGAAACGATGATGGCTCGTGTTTGCATTCGTGGCGGGTCTATGGTAATCCTTGAGGTTACATCATGTCAGACGAAAATCCCAAGCCTTCTCCAGAGAAACCTCCGGGTGGCAATGAACCCCAAATTAACTGGCGCGGACTTGTGCTTTTTGCTGTCGCCCTTGCTCTGATCGGCGGAGCTTTCTTCTTCCGCACCGGCAATTTTCAGCAAACCGAGGAATTGCCATTCTCAAGATTTGAGCAACTTCTCAAGGACGGCCAAATACTCACCGGCGAGAATCATCCTGTGGAGATTGTTGTCGAAGAAGGCCGTAACACCCAGTTCATCACGGGCTCATTCAAAAAGAAAAGCGCGGAGACCGGCGAGGAAGTTGTCACCCAGTTCCGCACGCCTGTTTATATGCCCTTTAATGGACGGCAGCTTGAGGAGGCCTTCAGCGCCGCAGGCATCACCCCCTCCATCAAACCGGAGTCGAACCTCCTCGCCTCCACCCTCATCGGGTTCCTTCCCATTATTCTTTTCCTTGTGATCCTTTATTTCTTCTTCCGCTCACAGATCAAAATGGCAGGGAAGGGCGCCATGACCTTTGGCAAAAGCAAAGCCAAAATGATGGCCAAAGAAAAAAACCGGATCACCTTCAAGGATGTGGCTGGTGTCGAGGAGGCCAAGGAAGAGGTTGGTGAACTGGTGGAGTTTCTCAAGGACCCCAAAAGGTTTCAAAAACTCGGAGGCAGAATCCCCAAAGGTGTCCTTATGGTGGGTTCCCCGGGAACCGGCAAAACCCTGCTTGCCCGCGCCATCGCCGGTGAGGCGGATGTCCCGTTTTTCTCCATCAGCGGATCGGATTTCGTGGAAATGTTTGTCGGCGTCGGTGCCAGCCGGGTTCGTGATATGTTTGAACAGGGAAAAAAGAATGCGCCCTGCCTGATTTTTATCGATGAAATTGATGCCGTGGGCCGTCACCGTGGTCACGGACTTGGCGGGGGTCATGACGAGCGTGAGCAAACCCTCAATCAGCTTTTGGTCGAGATGGATGGTTTCGATACCCAGGATGGGGTGATCATTATTGCTGCCACCAACCGCCCCGACGTGTTGGATCCGGCGCTTCTCCGTCCGGGACGGTTTGACCGACAAGTCACGGTCAGCCTTCCCGACGTGAACGGACGTGAGGAAATCCTCAATGTTCACGCCAAAAAAGTCAAAGTGGGTGCGGATGTGGATTGGGCGGTGGTTGCCCGGGGAACCCCCGGATTCTCAGGTGCTGAACTCGCCAACGTCATCAACGAAGCCGCCCTCCTTGCGGCCCGCAAAGGCCTCAAAGCCATCACGGCCCTTGAGTTGGAGGAAGCTCGCGACAAAGTGCGCTGGGGACGTGAACGCCGCAGCCTTGCCATGAGCGATCGCGAAAAAGTCTCCACAGCCTGGCACGAGGCCGGGCATGCCCTGGTCAATGTTCTTCTGGAACACACCCATCCCCTTCACAAGGTGACCATCATTCCCCGGGCAAACTCCCTTGGCTCCACAATGTTTCTTCCCGAAGGCGACAAATACTCCACCCAGCGCAAAGAAGCACTGGATCACCTCGCCGTGACCGCCGCCGGACGCGTGGCCGAAGAGCTTTTTACAAATGATGTCTCGAATGGAGCTGCCGGCGATATCAAGCAAATGACCCATCTCTCCCGCAAAATGGTCTGCGAGTGGGGCATGAGCGAGAAATTGGGGATGGTCGAGTACGGAGAACACGAAGATCATGTGTTCCTTGCCCGCGACATGTCCCGCGGACGTGACTACAGTGAATCCACGGCCCAGGAAATTGACCGGGAGGTTCGCAAACTTGTGGATGATGCCTACGCGCGGGCTAAAAAAGTCATCCTCGACAATCGCGATAAAATCGAGGTGATTGCCCACGCCCTCCTCGAATTCGAAACCCTCGATGCGGTTCAAATCAACGAGATCCTGCAACACGGACGATTGCTGAACCCTCCCCGCAAGGAAAAGGCACCACCACCCATTCCGCCTCCTCCCGCAGAAGGAACGCCGGCTGCCCACGAACCCATTCGTGGACAGGATCTGCCTCCCGGCGGCCTGGCCGCTCCCGCTCCGGCATAGGAACATTTATGTTGCAGGGAAAATATCCCTGTTACATAACTTGACATTCCAGTCACCCTGTTACAGGGTTGGATTATGGCTGTATCTTCCACAACTTATCCAGGCAAATGGAGGGCAGGGAAAACCACAGTCATTCGCGTCCCTGAGCAGTTTTCTAGCGACCTGATACGAATTGCCCGGCAAATTGACAACAGTTCGTCCTATCGAATCCGTGAAGATGGAGACACGCTTGTGCTTGAGATGCTTCCTGCACGGCGCGTGGCTTATAGTTCAAAGAACCCAGTGAATGTATCCAGCATTCCACAGAGAAGTCCGTTCAGGTATCCAGGCGGTAAAACTTGGTTGATACCCTACATCCGGGATTGGTTAAACTCACAAAAATCCAAGCCTTCATGCTTCGTCGAGCCATTCGCTGGGGGAGGTATCGTGAGTTTGACTGTTGGCTTTGAGAATCTGGCAAGCCATGTCATCTTCAGCGAACTCGACCCAGGTGTTGCGTCAGTTTGGAAGGTGATATTAAATGGAAACGCTGAGTGGCTAGCAAAACAGATCCTAGCATTCTCTTTAAGTGAAGAAAATGCCCGTGATATCCTTTCCTCATCCCCCAAGGAGATACGTCAACTTGCCTTTCAAACTATTTTACGAAACAGGGTGCAGCGAGGAGGCATCATGGCTCCTGGTGCTGGTCTTGTGAAAACCGGTGAGAATGGACGTGGCATTAATTCTCGCTGGTACCCGGAAACGCTGGCTAGGCGAATACGTGAGATAAACCTTAAAAGGCATCGGTTTTCATTTCTCGAAACGGATGCATTCAAGCTAATCCGCGAGCATCAATCGGAGACGGACACCTGTTTTTACATCGATCCGCCTTACACAATTGCAGCGCGTCGTCTGTACGCTGCATGGGATGTCGATCACGAAAAGCTATTTTCTGAGATGGCGAAATGCAAGGGCGACTTTCTAATGAGCTACGACAATACTGCTGAGGTTGTGCGTATGGCCGAAAAACATGGATTCGACGCGAAACCGGTTGCCATGAAAAATACGCACCATGCCAAAATGAACGAGTTGCTAATCGGCAGAGATTTAAGCTGGCTGCAAACTTGATTAATCACTGAGCAACGGACTTTTGGGGAATAAAACCCGCAGTTTACTAAGCAGTTGATCTTCGAATTTCTCTTTTGGAAGCGGAGTTCCACCGGTAAGGGCTTTAATAGATGATTCTAGTTTCGTAAAGACAACGTCTTTTGGAATTAAATTCCAGCCCGTCTTTGTTGGTTCGTAACCTACGACGAACCACACAATTTCAGCATTAGACAAATGTCTTTCGCGATCCACTCCAACGAGAGATT
Organism: Terrimicrobiaceae bacterium; assembly: GCA_041749815.1. Lineage (GTDB taxonomy): Bacteria > Verrucomicrobiota > Verrucomicrobiia > Chthoniobacterales > Terrimicrobiaceae > JAJTZA01. Next base: position 10,528 of record JBGTAR010000244.1, on the reverse strand, counting down.
CAAAAAACGGTTCATCAACGACAACGGCTACCTTTTTACCCCACGTTCTTATGGTTGGCGTTTTCGTCTGAAGCTGAGGCAACAGTCGCTTGGGACCTGAACTCCGCCAATCTGGTCTCCGATGTTGAGCTGGATAAGGAAATTCGTTCCCGGAAAATTTTGATAGCATTTTGAATTCATGCTGCATTGCCTTTCCTGAAAAATAAACTGCCTGAATCTCAAGAGCACACCACTCGAGAGGTCGTTTGTCAGGATGAAGTAACACATTGTCAATACGCCCGATCATGTTGCTATCCTCCTCATCTGTAACATGATCCTCAGGTTTGAGGCGATCCAAGAAGCCAATCTCGGATAACACAATCGGATTGGGCGTCCCCAGAATCGTCTCGCCAACCCAGCGGTGAATTATTCCTGCCTCAAAGAATCGGCTTGGACAAACCGCAACAGGAGAGCCTTTCCCAGCAACAATCGCACTGCCCAGTTGCTCATAAAGCCGCAGGGTACAGACGCCACCTTTCTTGTTGCAAAACCCGCTTGGGCGGTAAGGACATGGCTTTCCAAGAATTGCATCCCTTTCGATTTCAAGTTTTGCCGAATCTCTCCTGGATTCTGGGTCCATTCGAAAGATATCCCGGCCATACCATTCGCCAATGCTGTAGCGTGTGCGTGTTTTAAGAACTCTTTTCTCAGCCATTCTCAGAGATCTATGGGCCAATTGAAACCTCATTGCGATAAAATTGCTCCACAAGTCGAAGCGAAGATGCTGGGGCTTTTTCATGACATATGTCAATTTCTCAGCTGATACGTCTTGCGATAGTTGCGGGGGGATTGGCCGATTTCCAAATGGAATCGGCGGGAAAAATAGAGCGCATCATCAAATCCGATGAGTGCCGCCACTTCCTTGATGCGTAAAGTGGTTTCCACCAGCAGGCGGCAGGCTTCCGCCATTCGAAGCTGTCCGAGGTATTTTGCCGGCGGAGTGCCAAATGTCTCAATCCAGCGGCGGCGAAACGTTGTGGTGGAGTAGCCGTGTTTTGCCGCAAGTTGATCAAAATCCCATTTCGCTGAGAGGTTCCCGTGGAGCCCCGTGGCGATGACACTAATTCCAGACTCCGATTTCCAAGGAGCACCGGGGGCGAGCCATGTGTCCAAAATGACGTGTTCGGCAAGCCGGTCCACACGGTCCACGACCCAAGCCGGATCAACGGCCCGCGCCAAGGCAGAAAATTCTGCCAAGTGAATATGCAGCGAAACCGGATCCGCAATCGGCCAGACGGGATTCATCGGGTTGATCAACCCACACTCTTGAAAACGCTTGAATGCCTTTCGGTGGTAAATCAAATACCATTCTGTCCAAGATCCATGCCCGGGCCCATAGCTCGCTGACTCCCCAGGCCATTGAGTGATCACGCAGGGGGCTTGCACGAGCCATGTTTTACCGTTTTTCACAAACTGGCCCTCACCACGAAGAATCATCGAAAAATTGCAGGTGTCGAAGCGGGTATCCACCCAGGTGTTTTTCTCGGAAAGAAAATCCGAAGAGACGAGAGGGAATGCGCCGGGATGCCGGCGGGAGTAGGGGGCCCAGTGTTTGGTTAAAAAATCCATATTATTGGACGAATCGTTCATCCACAATAAAAGCCAAAGCGTGTATTGTCACGAATCACCAAGAACCTATGAAAAAAGCTCTGTTCCTCTCCGGTGGTTGGGATGGTCACCAGCCCGATAAAATCGTCCATTTATTTTCTGAGGCTCTCCACGAGCATAACTTTGAAACTGAGATCGTGACGTCCCTTGATCCGCTTGCTGATGAGGCGGCGCTGAAAGCCTATGACGTGATTTTTCCCTGCTGGACGATGGGTTCACTCACCAAAGAGCAGAGCGATGGTCTGCTTGGCGCCGTGAGAGGCGGTGTGAACTTGGCAGGTATTCATGGGGGGATGGGCGACGCCTTTCGCGGAAACCTTGAATACGAGTGGATGGTTGGGGGTCATTTTGTGGGGCATCCTCATGTCGGAGATTACACCGTGCGAATCAAAGATTTTTCCAGCCCCATCACCGAAGGCTTGCCGGGAGCTTTTCCCTACAACTCCGAGCAATACTACATGATGATGGACCCTTCCGTTCACGTTCTGGCGGAAACGGAATACATCCACGAAGGGCGTCATACCACCATGCCGGTGGCATGGGTCCGCAAATGGGGAAGCGGCAGGGTCTTTTATTCATCCCTTGGACATGACCCCATCGAATTTGAAAAATTTCCAGCAGCCAAAACCCTCACCGTTCGTGGTCTCTTGTGGGCTGCCGGACAACTTTAATTTCATGAAAATCAAAACCTACAAAAAAACCTCCGACATTAAAGTGGGAGTGATTGGATATGGCGGGGCCTTCAACATGGGCCGTCAACATCTCCAGCAAATGCAGTCCACCGGCATGGTGCCTGTTGCTGTGGCGGAAGTGGACCCTGCGCGTCTGGCTGTTGCAATCGAGGATTTCCCCGGAATCACAACTTTTTCCTCAGTCACGGAAATGTTGAAAAACTCGGATGTGGATTTGGTGGTGATCATCACCCCGCATAATACCCACGCCTCCCTGGCCATTGAGTGTCTGAGATCGGGACGTCATGTCGTTTGTGAAAAGCCTCTGGCCATCACAACCGCCGAAGTGGATGCCATGATCCATGCCGCCAACAAATCCGGCACCATGCTCTCCACGTATCATAACCGTCATTGGGATGGTCGCATCCTGCATGCCGTCGATCTCATTAAAAAACGCGGCGTGATCGGTGAGGTCGTCCGCATCGAGTGCCACATGGGGGGATATTCAAAACCAACGGATTGGTGGCGGACAAGCCGAACGATCTCCGGCGGCATTCTTTATGACTGGGGTGTCCACCTTTTGGAATATTCGCTTCAACTCATCGATGCCGACGTGAAGGAAGTGAGTGGGTTTGCGCATGAAGGTTTCTGGGGCCCACAAACGAAGTGGAAAGATGACGCCAATGAGGACGAAGGATTCCTGGTTGTCCGGTTCAAAGGGGCGCAGTGGTTGACGTTAGGCATCACCCATCTCGACTCCAAAAGCAAGGAAGGCTGGATTGAGGTCACAGGAACCAGGGGCAGCCTCGTCATTGACGGAGGACATTCCACCCTCTACCAACATCTCAAAGGTCGCAGCGTGACCACTAAGATGGGCCATCCCAAGGATGAGGGTATCAGATACTACAAAAATGTGGCTGATTACCTGACCGGGAAGGATGACCTTGTCATCACTCCTGAATGGTCCCGCCGCCCGATTCACATCCTTGACCTCGCTGCCCGCAGCGCAAAAGCCGGCAAGGCACTTTCTGCCAAATACCCCTGAGCCGCGGTTCCGCGCAGAGCGCTCCCTGCTTGTGCCGATGGCGCTCCGTGGTTAGGCCGGTATGAGAAGACAGAACTCTGCGGTCAAGGCACGGGTCCTCCGAAGGCTTGGCGAAGGAGGACTTACCACAGTTGCTACCCAGAGCGAGGGGGGTATCTGATAGGTAGGACCCCCAGTGGGCAATCCCTGAACGGCATCAAATTTACAAAGTAAGCAGATTCGAGCCCGGGTCGAGTTCCAGATGTTTCCCCCGCCACAGAAATTCGCCTGTGGTCTCATCGGGCAAAACAATAACGCCCTGCAAGTTTTCGCCGGAAAAATCCATCGTGGCTTCAACTCGTCCCCGTGGATGCACCACATGGCAGGAAATGGTTTTTATCTCCCCGGGACATGGTGCGATTCGGACATGACGAAATCCTGGAGCCACCGGACGAATCCCTGCGATGGAGGCCGCGGAATGCCACATCGGATGGGCTCCCCATGCGTGGGCATCACTACGGGAGGGTTCGGGGGCTTCAGGCGTTGCCGTGAATCCCTGGTCCGGCAAACTCCGCCAAAAGGCCAGACGCTGATGCAGTTCCTGATCCCTGCCGTGAAGATACAGGGCATCCAGGAGGTAGAAGGATCCATAGATTGTGGCCCGTACGAGGTTCTCTTCGCGCAGGGCTTTTAAGCAAAGATGGGTTTTTTCCTCATCCAACAGACCGGTTAAGAGCGCAAAAAATTGGGCATGTTCGCTGAGCAACTCACAGTTCACGGTATCCAACAAAAGCCCACGTTGAGCATCCCAATAGCGTTTCAGAACGGCGTCCATACTCGCTTTGGCCATGCGGTCATAGCGGCTAGCCATCACAGGATCGCCCTGCACGTTTTCAATTTGTGCTGCGGCCTGCAAGCAGAGAACCCAATGCAAATTGACAATGCTGGAGTCACCTTCGCGGGCTCCCGGACCACAGCCCTGCTCCCACTCCGGAACCCAATCCACGTACGGCCAGCCCGGGCTGGAGGTGAGGAGACCACCCTGCTGCGGAAGGCCCTCGATTTCAGCAAGAAGGCTTCGCAGCGCGGGTAGGAGGGACTTTACAAAAATGGGGTTGTCCCTCCAGTAAGCGAAATCGCGAACCATCAATGGCCAAAGCATCGCGTAGGTCAGGCTCTCCTGACGATATGCCGAAGGATACCTTTCTGCCACAAGCCCCGATCCCAAACGAGACCAGCCAAACAATTCGATGCTCCTTTGGCTTAGTCGATCATCCCCAAAAAAGGCGTAGTTGGACAGCGCATGCAGGCGGGCATCACCCACATAGCACAACTGCTCATAATACGGGCTGTCCGTCCACTGCTCGTGGGCGGAACATTGGAAGGCGTTCTCAAAAAGTGGCATGAGCCGGTCCCAACCGGAGTCCGAGGAATGCCATGTGCCATCACGTTCCAGAGGATAGCCGGTTTGCAGAATGGCCAAATCACACAGCTGCAACGGCTTCCTGGAGGTCCGAATCCTCAGTCGGACATACCTGCCCGCACGCCACCACAAAAATGGGAGAACCCCTGGCCCCGCAACCTTCCAGCGATCCCCAAACCCAAGGAAGGACTTCCCAAGAATTTCGCCGCGGTGACCCTTCACCGTGCCCATTTGCACGTCATCTGAGGTTGGGGCCTCATAGAGCGCCTCGGCCCAATCCCACTCGATGTGGCTTCCTTGGCCGCCTTGGATTTCCAGAAGGGGATACCCACAGCGATACTGTCCCAGATCCCATAAAACACTCAGCGTGGTATCAGGCCCAATTTCAATTGGGTGGCCTTCAAGCAGGGCGTCCCAACATGGGTCCGACTTTACTTCTGATGCCTCATAAGCTGTCTCATGCCATCCACGACGAATGGCCCGAATTCTGCCCCCGCTCCATTTTCGCCTGCGCTGCTCCGGCAGTCTTGTGGGAGTCAGGCTCCAGCCGGACCTGCGAACCCCATGCTGGGATTCTTCCAACGGTCCCTGAACGCTGACAGCCAGACTTTTCGTCGAATTGGACCAGCCTTCCATCTCAAATTCATGAGAGGGCCCGACCACAAAAAATTGCGGAATCCGTTGATCAAACAACCGGACGGCATCGGTCAGATCCTCGACCAGCCAAGCAGCGTTTCCGGTATTCAATGTGGCTGATGGCAGATCCTCCGAATACACAAGAAAACCTCCCCGCCACGTGAGTTGTGCCATCGGTGGAGCGACTTGCGTTTCTCCCAGCCACCAAACGATCGCCTCCATCGTGTGCTCACCAGCCTCAAGTTGCAGTTGGATGCTCTGCACGGCCCAATGCGCCATGTCAGAGCGATCCGGCCCAAAGGCCACATCATGACCATCACATCGAAGCTGAAATCGCTGATCCCCGGTCACATGAATCACCGGCGCAACCGCCACCTCCAACACAAACCGCAAAGAAAACCTCAGAATGGCCGTTTCATTTCCTGCTTTCTCGGGATGCCAAATCCAAGAACCGTGCTCAGCAGGATGGCGCAGTCGTGCATTGGCATCCGCCAAGTGGCCATTGGCGGGATATGGGATTCGGAAACTGGTCATGGGAATCTCACATTCGATGCAATAGATGGCAGCATGGCCAGATGTTTGTGGGACAACAGCGTGGGGGTGGAATATCCCAGAATGTAGGTTTATTTATGCGAAACTGTGAGCCACACTGATTTTTCACATTGTGATCTTCCTGCTTTTGATCGGTGTGCTGTTGTTCTCAATCGACACCAGCAAAGCTGGTTGCGCTGCCAGCGTCCAAAATTTCAACCAGTGTCCCCTCGGGGGCGAGCTCGAAAAGCGCCTTGGACATCTCCGAAGGCAGTCGGATGCAGCCATGAGATGCGGGATATCCTGGCAAATTTCCGGCATGCAGCCCAAAGTCCCCGCACGAAAGTCTTAAGAAATTTGGCATTTTGGCGTGGTAGAGGGTGGATTTCCACATTTTGTATTTGTTGGTCACAAGAAACTGTCCAGTCGGGGTGGGATGTGATTTTTTTCCGGAGGAAATTGGCATTTCCATGACGAGCTGATTTCGTCGGTAGAGGGTGGCCCGCTGAGAGCCCAGGTCCACAACGATCTTCAAAAACCGGGACGGATCCTCCGGTCCGATTCGCATGAGCAGCCTCATAATTTCGAGGTGTCCATACTTCCCTGCCAGCCAGAGCGCAAAGGTTTTGTGGCGCTTGGTCATTTTGTTGGGTGTGGCACCCGCTGCAAGCAGGATACGCACAAAAACCTCATTCCCAAGGCAAGTCGCCAACATCAACGCCGTGAATCCCCGCTCGCTGGACACGTAGTATCTGATCAGCCCATCCTCAAATTGTTTTGTAAATCCTTGCGGAACCGGCCAGGGCAATTCCGCGTCCGGGTCAAACCCCGCGTTTAGCATCAGGCAAACCACCCGGGTTTGGCCCTCGGCAATCGCCTGAAAAAAAGCCAGGGTTTCTGCCCTGGCTTCCTCCTCGAGGCTCTTGGTTTCTTCGGCCTGAGCCATTCCTTCGGCCGAATCCAAGGACCCAAGATCCGATGAGAGTGAGCTCCCCAAGAGCCCCTCAGGCTCGCTCCGGGCTCCCTCCCCCCAGAGGAGCAAGCCAAAGCCAATCATCAGAAATGCCTGTTTCATTGCTATTATTTCATCCTGCCATGGAACTTACGCCCCACCAATCAACCAATTCCAAATTTTTTTAAGAATCTGCACGCAATTGGTTGACACAAATGATGGAGACGATAAAAACATCAGGTTGTTTTTTTTAGCGCGCCGAGCATTTTCCCATTTATGAAAAAAATTTCGAACTTCAAATCCATCAGCACATTTTCGATATTGGCCATTGCCGCCGCTCTTTTGCTGGCGACCAACTTTCCCGCCTCGGCGGTATTGCCGTTTGTCCTGACAACCAACGGTAGTGGTGTGATCAGTGGTGGTTCGTGGTCTGGAAATGGCACAGTTCAGCCAAACTTGTCCCCGGGGACATTTCCTCCTTTGGATGTCGATATTCTTGTGACGGGCCTCAGCTCAGGGGCTCTTACTATCGACCCCGAAAATCTTTATCCCGAGCCTAGAATTAACGCTGCAACTGGTGTGACTCATTCGGTGTCGCTTACCGGTGGCACTGGCAACCTCCGGATCGCCAACTCTAACAACTTCGACGACGGTGCCAGCAAATACAACGCCGTGGGGCTTGAAGGATTTAGCGGTGTCACAAAAATTGTTTGGACCATGACATATACGTTGCCGATGGCTGGGCGAAATGATGACGTGACATCTCTCAGCTCACGCCCAATCGGCGGAGCCTTGGGCTTGGTTTCTGCCGGGTCTGGCTTGGCTGTTACAGATTTCAGGGTCGAGTTGCAGCTTGGTGGTGTCTCATCCACCCCAACATCCAGTGGGACCTTTACACCCGGTGTGCCAGCCAGCGCCAAACCTTTCGGGACAGCAGGGTGGGATGCGCTTCCCGCAGGGACAACAAATTTCGTGTCAGCAAATGGATTTGAAGGTCTCGTTGATCTGGCTTCTGTGACGACGGGAGTCAATTTCCTCATGGTAATGGGCTACGACTACGATGGTGTGGGCGGCTACTCGGCGGCAGATGCCCCGCTTGTCTATGCGCAGTCAATGACATTCACGATCGAGGCCGCACCAGGAAAAACCTTTCAAGCCGACACGATCTTCACGATCTCAATGGATGGCCAGCAGTACTCCAATTTGAATAATGCGATCCCCGAACCCACAGCAGGCGTTTTGCTTGGCTTGGCGACAATTGGCGGCCTGATTGGGTGGAGAAGTCGCAGAACGGCTTGATTCAGTTTTCAGTTCCTGCAGGCAGCGTCAATATGGCATTCGTCGCCCATTCGGACTGGTTTTTGTAAAAATTGCGGTAGCAAAATCCACCAGTTGAGTGCGAGCCTTGCCGTCTCCTCGCTGGCAAATGAGATATTTCTCAGGAAGAGATTGACAGAGGCTTTCGAGTCGCTAAAACAACTACGTATTATTGGCGCAACTGGTTTAATGCCATTTCATAAATGACGGTAACTTTTCAAAATAAAACCTCCCTCTCTTTTCCTCGTGCGGCAATCACATCTGTGTTTTTGTTTTTTGCCAGTTGCTCGTCGTGGGCAGTGCTCCCGTTCATCCTCTCAACTGATTCATCAGGCAACCTTTCGTCGGGAAACTCCTGGGTGGGAAGTGGCATCGTCCAAGCCAATGTGATCCCACAGCCTTTTAGTGGCACTGGAGGTGTTGGTTTGCAAAACCCCATTTTGGTCTCCGGATTCTCTGCCGGCACCTTGACGGTCGGTGCTGGCAATTTGCTGCCTTCCAACCGGGTTTCAGCCACAACGGGAGTCACCCACAATGTGACCCTCACCGGAGGAACCGGAAATCTTCATGTCGCCAACTCTGCGAACTTTGATGGAGGGAATTCTTTGTTCAACAGCGTCGGGCTTTCGGAGTTTTCAACTGGTGTCACAAAGATCGTATGGACGATTGAATACACTCTTCCCCTTGCAGGAAGGAATGACACAACGACAGGCCTCGACAACCGTCCCATCGGAGGAGCTCTAGGGCTGGTCAACGCCGGTTCCGGGCTCGCCGCCAATCAATATTCCGTCAAGATGGCTTTGGGAGGTGTCTCTTCTGCTCCGACATCCAACGGGACATTCACCCCCGGGGTTCCTTCAAACGCCAGACCATTCGCCTCCGCGGGCTGGGCGGGCACCAGCATCTCAAATGCCGGTGCCACAACGTTCGCCACAGATGCTGGTTTTGATGGAACTGTCCCCCTCGGTAACTCAAGCACAAACTTTCTGCTTATCAGAGGATACGATGTGAACGGGTCAGGAAATGGGTACACCACCGCAGACTCCGACCTGGTCTATGTGAAATCTGTCACCTTTGAAATCTCGCTGACTGGTGGAGGTAGCTTCGCATCAAACACAGCCTTCACGATTTCGATGGATGGTCAGCAGTATGCCAATGTGAATAATGCCATCCCTGAACCCACTGCCGGAGTTCTTGTAGGGTTGGCTGTCATCGGTGGACTGATTGGTTGGAGAAAACGAAAGACCGTTTGAGGTTCTCATGGCATGCAAAGCTGAAGAGGCCGCTGCAGCGTTGCTCCATGGCCACGGAAGCAGGGCGCGTCTCAGATAGAGGAACATGGGAAATGTTTCTTTTTCAGAACTCGCCAATCCCAAGAAATTTGTTCCAAATTCCTCCACAGCGCCTTACGACAGAGTGGTGTCGGGGAGAATAAAAAAGCTGTCACCTCTCAAACCACGTCTCGTGATTGACTTTGCGAGCGCGGTCACCCGGCGTCAGACCGGGCTAGCCAACTTCCGCCTGTGACCAAATCCTGGCTTCACACCAATGTTCTTCCGTTTGCCCTGATCCTGGCCGCTGTTGCCGCGATCTACGGTCAGACGTTGTGGTTTGATTTTGTGCCCTACGATGATCCCGCGATCATCACGGGGAATGGCTATGTGGCTCCGGGATTTACCTGGAAAGGCATTGTCTGGGCTTTCACTTACCGGGATGGCCATGCCGAACTGGCCCATGGTGGCGTGGAAAATCTTTGGCATCCACTCACATGGCTCTCCCACATGCTGGATGCGGAGGTTTTTGGAATCAAGCAGGCTGGCGGGCATCATTTCACGAATGTGTTGCTGCACTCGTTCAACGCGTTTCTGGTGTGTGTTTTTGTGCGGGAGCTGACGAGCTCCGGCGTTGCGGGACTCGTGGCGGCGCTTCTTTTTGTGGTCCATCCGCTCCGTGTGGAATCGGTGGCCTGGGTCAGTGAACGCAAAGACGTCCTGAGTGGGATGTTTTTTTTCCTGTCCCTGATCTTTGTGTTGCGGGGGCATCGGACGGCAGGCTTTGCGGCCTATCTTGCGGCGATGATGGGAAAGCCCTCAACGGTGGTGCTGCCGGTGATTGCCATGCTGGCGCTCGGATGGCGGGACGGTGAGCGGATGTGGGGTTTCGGTTTTTGGCGTGACCGCTTGGTCGAGTGGCGGTGGTGGTTGGGAGCCGGCGTGGTGGTTGCGCTGGCGACGATTTTTTTCCAAGGCAAGGGCACTCACGCTGAATTGATGGCAAACCTGCCAACCGAAACCCGTCTATTAACCCTTGGAACAGGGCTGCTGTTT
>JBGTAR010000243.1:0-12989 GCA_041749815.1 Terrimicrobiaceae bacterium | reverse complement strand
TTTCATGCCGTGTGTGAATCCCATTCACAAAACAAGCCGCTTCTTCATCAGATTGCGGAGCTTTTCGAGGATGGCTGGTTCTTCCTTCAAGGCAACAAGTGGCTCGAGCTCTTGAAAAATAAGGCCCGTGTTGAGTTTGCTGCCTTGGCGCATGAGAATCGTGTCCACGTCCAGCCAATCTCGATCCCTCGAAGCAAAGGCTTTGTGAACGATCAAATCTTCGGCAACACACGTGGTGATTGAGGACCCATCGGGCAAAGACCACGCTGTGGCCCGCCCGATGCTGCGTATCTCGAAATCCAATCCTCCCAATGAAATGTCAATCCCGACACCGTTGGCAGCCCGAAGGAGCAACACCCGTCGACTCAGAGCGAACTCTCTCGCACCCGAATATCTCGCTTCAAAATGGGAGAGGAGAAAGTCAGTCCACCTCTCATCTTCCACGAAGCGGGTCAGCAGACTCAGGTCTGCATCATTTGTGAAGCGAGGTTCTCCCCAGCGCTGGATGGCAAGCCCACCAATGAAACAAAACTGCGCAGCTTCTTTTTCCAGCAAGCATTGGACCTCCCGGGCCGCTTCAAGAACGGCGTTGAGTTGCATGGGCTTTGCGGAAGCAATCTTGTTGCATGATCAGGCCATGGCCGGTCTCGCGCTCGGGAGACCTCCAACTCTCAACCCACCCCATGCCAAGTTTGTTAAAAACATGAGCGGAGCTAGATTCATCCATGGCCCGTAACTCATCCCACTTGAGTCGCTCAAGTTCCTCGCCAGTCTGTTTCCAGTTGGCAACCCAAGCCTTCATTTTCTCCCGCTCTTCGTGAGACATGATAAGAATTTAGCCCTGAAATGAAAGAAAGGGAAGCTCCTACTCAGGGTGCTTTGCTGTCATTTCCTAAAATGATGAGCAGAGGCGAAGCGCCCCCGTGATGGTAGAGCCGACCGAAGGGAGATAGCCTGCCGAAGGCAGCCGCACAGCGGTGAGCAAGGCGAAGCAAATGCCTCGCTGAGGCGTCCGTCGCATGATGGGATAAGTGGGCGGTTTGCGGCGAAACGCGCCCTACCGGTTGGAGGAGGCTAGCGCCACGCGCTGAGCGTATCGAAAATGCTGGTAGGGAAGCCTCGCTGAGGCGTCCGTCGCCTGCCGGAGGCAGCCCTTCGGGTGAGATGCCGGGGCCGGCGCGAATCAACGGATCGGCGTCCGTCGCTTGATGGAAAGAAGTCGGCGGTTTTGGCAAAACGCGCCCTACCGGTTCAAAACAAAAGGCCGGGCACTCTGACGAGGCCCGGCCTTTTGGGTTTTGACTGTTAAATGTGAGTCAGATTATGCCCGTGAACGACGGCGGATTCTCATCAGAGCGAATGCCGTGCCGAATCCGATAAGTGCCACTGTTGTGGGCTCAGGGACGCCTGTGATTTGAAGGTTATCAATGCGATTATTACCTGATGTGGAGGTTGCACCGCTGAGGGTATATCGAAGGTAGGCAGTTCCCAGATTGTTGATACCTGCTGTTGTGCCAGAATCAGCCAAAGCGAAGGAGGTTGATGTCGTTGCAGTATTAACACCAAAGTTCGTAAAATTGGCTCCATCGGTACTGTAAGACCATTGACCCCCATTATACCCACTGCTTGTTCCGCGTGTTGCGAAGGTAACCTTAATGTCGGTGAGATTTAACGTTGAGAAAGAGAATTCAATAAATGAACCATTTCCTGCGTTGCTTACCAGGGACAAAGACTCCTCAGCTGCATCACTGTTTAAAGCATTAATCGTGGAACCACCAAAATCGTCTACAAGACCATCCCAGGAACCTGCTAGGGTGAGTGTTCCTGAACCTGAATCAGCAGTGATGGTATTTGGAACCCCACCGCTCCCGGGAGCACTTGCTGTGGCTATGCTCAAGGCATTAAAGTTCCAGTATCCGATCAGAGTCTGTGCCTGAACCCCCGAGAGCGAAACCGCCGCGAGGCCGATGATTGTGAGTAGTTTTTTCATTTTTGTTTTTTCCTTGTTTTTATTTGCTGGCTCTACCGATTCGGGGGATCGGATGGGCTGTGGACAGTTTTGTTTTTGTGGTTTTGTCGATTCCTTGGTGACTACGTAGCAGGATGCCTGCCAATTTCGCAAAAAAACCTGTTGTATATTTTCAAGAGATTTTCCCACAGCCGCGAGCCCTGTGGATGACCCTGTACCGCAAAGACTTCTACGGCTGACTGCCATAAAACTTCAAAGGCAGTCGATTGATTTCTACGTAGTTTTACCCACTCTCGCTGCTTAAACAACAAGGAGATTGTTACAATTTTGTCACACCATGCTTCGTTGAATGATTGGTAGCCAGAAGAGCAAGATGTTAATCACGGATTTCGGAGATAAAGAGAGAAGTCGGCGGTTGGAAAGCCCGGTCTCGGCGTCTTCGCGGCCTGCGCTGCACGGCGAAACAGGCCCTACCAATTGGTAGAAGGCGCCACGCGCGGAGGGGATCGAAAATGCTGGTAGGGAAGCCTCGCTGAGGCGTCCGTCGCATGATGGGATAAGTGGGCGGTTTGCGGCGAAACGCGCCCTACCCATGAGAGAAACAAGCTGGCGAACGCGCGAAGCGCCCTTTAAATGGGACGCCTCGCCAACCAGGTGGCTCGGAGGGCCGCACGGTAGACTTGCCGGAGGCAGCCCTTTGGGTGAGACGCTGAGGCCGGCGCGAATCAACTGATCGGCGCCCGTTGCATGATGGGAGAAGTCGGCGGGTTCAGCGAACCACGCCCTACCGATTAGGAGGAGGCTTGCGCCACGCGCGGAGCGTTTCGAAAAAGATGGTAGAGCCGACCGAAGGGAACCGGAGATAGGCTCTACGAAGGAGAGGGCGAAGCCTGCCGAAGGCACCAAACAGCCTGCCGAAGGCAGCCGCGCAGCGGTGAGCAAGGCGAAGCAAATGCCTCGCTGAGGCGTCCGTTGCAGGAAGGATACTCCCGCAAAACAAAAGGCCGAGCACTCTGACGAGGCCCTGCCTTTTGGGTTTTGATTGTTAAACGTCAGTCAGATCAGGCATTTGACCGGCGACGGATCCGTGTGAGGGCAAAAGCGGTGCCGAGACCGATGAGCATCCATGTGGTGGGCTCGGGGATGGCTGCGAGCGTGGAGTCGAAATTTGTACCAACCACAAGATTTGATATCACCTGGGTCGTGTCACCCCCTGCCTGACGAAACGCAACCGCGCTAAGGGCAGGAGATTGAGTGAGGGCTGTTGCAGATATAGAGGTGCTTAATGAATTCACTGGGTTGATCCATAGGCTTGCAGCCCCCGTGTCTTGTGTGTAGGAGAATAAGACAGTGTAGTCCGTGTCATAATCTAAACCTGTGGCCCACGTTACTTCAATTGCAGACCCATTGCCGAAGGCAAGAGTGTAGTCGCTGCCAGTAAATGAAGTTACCCAGAGACGTGATCTAAAGTTGGTGGTTCCATTCAAATAATGGGCGAAATACGTGTTAGTGACTGTTGTGCCTCCGGTAACATTTAGCGTAAAACCGGCATAGTATGTATTTCCAGCAGTAAACGCGCCCACGTCTTGATTGACATCTTCTCTCGAACCAGAACCTTGATTTAACGTAAAAGACCCATCCGTGGCGACTTGAACTTGGGTTCCTGTCCCACTATGGGTGGCCCAACCGTCCTGTCCTACCAGATCCCCTGCAGTGTAGGTGAAATCGTTTTGCTCAAACAGGATCTGAGCATTAACCACCGAGATCGAAACCGCCGCGAGGCCGATAATTGTGAGTAGTGTTTTTTTCATTTTATTTGTTCCTTCTTTTTGTCCGCATCCACCACCGATACGGGGGGATCGATTGGGCTGCGGACGGTTTTGTTTTTATGGTCTTGTCGATTACGTTTCGTTTACGTAGCAGGATGCCTGCCAATTTTGCAAAAAAACCTGTTGTTGATTCCCAAGAGGTTTTTCCACAGCCGCGAGCCCTGTGGATGACCTTGTACCGCAGCGATTTCTGCGGCTGACTGCCATAAAACTTCAAAGGCAGTCGATTGATTTCTACGTATTTTTATCAGCATGGGTGTCTCTGACAACCGGTAGATTGTTACAAATTTGTCACACATGTGCCTTTTTGGATTTGTTTACAGAAGGGAACAAAGGGACCAGCGAGCGAGAGGGGATATTTGAGCAAGCCCTCCGGTTTGTTGCCTTCGTTTGCTTCTGTGGGAAACCTTTTCCTCTTTGAGGTTCGCCCGTTGGGAGGGTTGGAGGGTATGATTCGTGTTTCGGATGATTTCGATGAAGAAGATCCCCGGATCACGGCCATGTTTGAGGGGGCGTGAACTACCTGCTCGATACGCATGTGATTCTCTGGATGTTGTCCAGTCCGGATCGCATGCTGATCGCCGAAGCCATCCAGGAGGGCTTGACCCTGATCACTCATGACAAAAAGTTCGAGGCCTATGATGTGCCGATCCTCTGGACGTAACCTAAAGCGCGAGCTTTTCGTGGCACCCCCACCGGGGCGAATCGCGATTTTATCCTGGATTCGAAGGTGAGAACCACGGATTTCAGGAATACACGGATCGAGAGCAATTTACCTGGCATGAACACCTCATCCTTGGGGTGTGATGCCTCGCCCTACCCGGGAAAGAACGAGCTGGCGCACGCGCAAAGCGCCCAATTGTTGGTAGGGCCGGGCAGTCCCTTGCCCGCCGTCGCATGAAGCAGAAGAAGTGGGCGGTCAAGGGACTGACGCGCCCTACCCGGGAAAGAACAAGCTGGCGCATGCGCAAAGCGCCCAATTGTTGGTAGGGCTGGGCGGTCGCTCGCCCGCCGTCGCGTGAAGCAGGAGAAGTCGGCGGTCAAGGGACTGACGCGCCCTACCCAGGAAAGAACGAGCTGGCGCACGCGCGAAGCGCCGCTTGTTGGTAGGGCTGGGTGGTCCCTCGCCCGCCGTCGCATGAAGCAGGAGAAGTCGGCGGGCAAGGGACTGACGCGCCAACCCAAGAGAACGACGTCCAGTCTCCGCTTCGGCTCTGTTGGCTCATTTTCCTTTTCAGGTTTACAGGATTGCGGCGTTTCCTTGGGATTTGGCTGAAAAGATTCATAAACGGTGTCACGTTAATCTAGAAATTCTGCGACTTGATCCGAGTATTTCACTCCGGCAGGTTGGCAGCGTCCTTGTAACGAACCGTTCCTGCGTGCATGCGTTCCAAGTGCTCAAGAAAGGCGGGGTTGCTCATCAATTCCGCGGTCTCGTCGGGTTCCGGTCGCAAATCAAAAGGGAGGCCATCAACCTCTTCAATCTTGGCAAAAAAAACATTCACTGCTTGGCCCGGAGTGAGTCCGAAACGTTTTAATATCTTTTCGGTCCGCGCTTTGCGGCCCCGATCAAGGCGTGCCCGGAAGAGCTCGGTTTTGGTGAGAGTTGCCATTTAGGCACAAATAGGCTCAAAATGAGCACCAGTCAAGAGTGCTGGAAAATGCTTGAGGGACTAACAAGATTCCCAGGAATGAAGTGATGCCTGCTGGAAACAGGATGTTATGATACACGAGCCAAACCTCCCTGGTTCTTTCCTGTTAATCCTAGAAATCCTGTCATCCCGTCAAAAAATCCTCAAACCGGACCGGAAAAAAGACGGGATTGCTGAATGGGGGGAATCTGCGTAGGGTGGGGAGCTCTTTATTTTCTGATGACCACCATTTTCCATACCCGCCGCACTGTTGAACAAGTTGAAGAAGGCACGGAACTTGCGCCAAAATTTGATGCGCAAGGCGTGATTCCGGTGGTGACGACCGATCATGCGTCCGGCGAGTTGTTGATGCATGCGTATATGAATGCGGAGGCATTGGAAAAAACGATTGAGACCGGAGAGGCACATTATTGGAGTCGGAGCCGTCAGGCGCTCTGGCACAAAGGGGCCACGAGTGGGTTGGTTCAATATATTGAGGAAATGCGGGTTGATGATGACCAGGACTGCATTTGGCTGCGGGTGAAGGTTGGGGGATCCGGGGCGAGTTGCCACGTTGGTTATCGGAGTTGTTTTTATCGGGCCGTGCCCGTGGGTGCGGAAGCGGGCGGGCCGCTGGCTTTCCTGGAGTCAGCTAAAACCTTCGACCCCAAAGACGTCTATGGAGACGCGCCGAATCCCACCAAGCTCTGATGGGCGCTGGGTTTTCCAAAAGGCTGTGGTCTCTTAAATATAGGCCTTATAGGTCTCATAAGTCCCATAGGACCTATAACTCCCCTCCCACCAAATGACCCCTCGCCTCTACGACACCTTCACTCGCAGCCTGCAGCCGCTGTCTCCCATGGATGGCAGCACCTTTCGATTTTATTGCTGCGGACCGACCGTTTATGGACCGGCGCATATCGGAAACTTTCGGACGTTTGTGATGCAGGATGTTTTTCGCCGAACCGTCGAAGTGCTTGGCATGCGGACCCGCCATGTTCGCAACATCACAGATGTGGATGACAAGACGATTCGTCAATCTCAAGCCGAGGGACGGACCCTCACAGAATTTTGTGCCGACTGGACAGAAAAATTCCACCTGGACTGCGCCGCTCTCAATGTTTTGGCGCCGCATGAGGAACCCGGAGCGGTGGAGCACTTGTCCGATCAAATCGCACTCATTGGGAAGCTGATCGAGCGGGGTCATGCGTATCAGGCGGCTGATGGTTCGGTGTATTTTCGGATCGATTCGTTCCCAGCGTATGGGGCCCTTTCGAGACTCACCGAACGCACGATCACCACCACCTCGGCTCTGGCCGATGAGTACGAACGCGATTCAGCGGCCGACTTTGCCTTGTGGAAAGCCCGGCGCCCCGAGGATGGCCCCAATTTTTGGCCCTCACCCTGGGGAGAGGGTCGCCCCGGCTGGCATATCGAGTGCAGTGCGATGGCCATGAAACATCTTGGAGAATCTTTTGATCTCCATGGTGGGGGGATCGATCTGGTTTTCCCCCACCACGAAAACGAAATCGCTCAAAGTGAGGCCGCAACGGGAAAGCGTTTTGCCCGGCATTGGTTTCATGTGGCGCACCTGCTCGTTGAAGGTCAAAAAATGAGCAAGTCCTTGGGAAATCTCTACACGCTCCAAGATGTGGCGGCCCGCGGTCACACGAGCGAGGAATTGCGATATGCCCTGCTCTCGGGGCATTACCGTCAGCCCCTGAACTTCACATGGGACAGCCTCTCCGCGGCGCACAAATCATTGGGCCGGCTTCGAAGGTTCAAAGAGCGCATCGGACCACCCGCAGCCGTGGCGGGCGAAAACGACCCGTTTGCCACTGTCTTGGAAGCGTTGGCCGATGACTTGAATACTCCCGATGCATTGGGTCGGCTTTTCACGGTTGTGAAAGAATTTTCTGCCGCACTTGAGGCGGGGAAAATCCGTGGGACGGCACAAGCTGAAGCGGCAGCGGGTTTTCAGCGCGTGTTGGACGCTATGGGATTCACACTTCCCGCGGAGGTCGAAGCCACGATCCCTGACGAAATCCAAAAGCTTGCCGAGGAACGGTGGCAGGCACGCAGCAACAAAGATTGGGCGGCTTCGGACACCTTGCGCAAACAGCTCGAGGATCTGGGATGGAACATGCGTGATGGCCGTGAGGGATACACGCTCGCCGCGGTCCCGGCTGGGGAGGACGCATGAGCTCGATTCTGGACAAGCAGACCGAATTTGCTGAGAACCTCGACTTGTTGCCCGACACGGAAGAGCGATTTAACTACCTCCTCCAACTCGGACGGCGTTTTCCGGCGATCACGGACTCGCAGCGCAGCGAAGAAAATTTGCTACCGGGGTGTATGTCGCAGTTGTGGTTCTGTCCTGAGTTCAAGGACGGGCTCTGCTATTTCCACATGGATGCTGATGCTGCCATCGTCAAAGGCGTCGCCGCCATGCTCTGTTCGCTCTACAGCGGGGAAACGCCGGAAACCATCATTGCCCACGAGCCGACCTTTCTTGAAGAAAGCGGAATGACCATGCACTTGTCCTCCCGCAGGCTCTCCGGCCTCGGAAATCTACGCGGAGCGATCAAGGCATTTGCGGCCAAGCAACTCGCATCTGCGATGTAGAGGAATTCGGAACGAATTTCTTTCTCACCCCAGTCCCCTCTCCTCAAGGTCCTCTTCATCCCAACCCAGAAGGTGGCCGATCTCGTGGAGGAGGGTGACGCGGACCTCCTCGCGGAAAACGTCTTCCTTCTCCTCGGAATAATCCCACAGGTTTTCCAACCAGAGCCGGATGTGCGGGGTGTCATGGGGCCCGGGATCGAACAGCCCCAGCAAGTCCGGATCGAGCCCCGCATCAAGATCCTCCGGGTCGGGACGTTTCTCCAGAAGCACGGGCACGCGGCGGGCCGCTTCGCAGAGTTCCTCCGGCAGCTGGGTCAAGGTGGCAGCAACGACCTCATTTGCCATCAAAGATAGATTTTCGAAATTCATCTGATTAAAGTGAGAAGAAACAGGAGAAGCCGGCAGGATGCCAGCGGTCCCAGGTTAGTCCCAGCAATACACTCAAAAGATGGGGCAGTGTCTTGTCAGAGTCACAGATCAAGTCTATGTAATCGGCATGTCTGAACGCAAACATGCAAATCCGCTGCGGGGAGGGTTGTTGAACCGCGCCCTGCCTGAACCCTGCACCGTGGTCATCTTTGGAGCGACCGGTGACCTCACCCATCGTAAATTGGTGCCTGCCCTTTACAATTTGGCTGCCGAAGGAGCTCTTCCCCAATCCGTGAATGTGGTGGGTTTTGCACGCCGCGACAAGACGGACGAAAGTTTCCGTGAGGAGCTCGGCGAAGCGACCCGCAAGCATTCGCGTCAGGCGGTGAATGAAGAACTCTGGGCCAGTTTTTCGGATTCGATCTTTTATCATCGCAGTGCCTTTGATGATGCTTCCGGGTACGAGTCCCTTGCGAAACGTTTGAATGATCTGGATTCCGAGCGCGGCACCCGTGGCAACCGCCTCTTTTATTTGGCAGCGGCTCCGGATCAATTCCAAGTGATCCTGGAAAACCTCCGGGAAAGCGGATTAAACGTCGCGCCCGCAGGGGGCTGGGCGCGGGTGATTGTGGAGAAGCCCTTTGGCACCGATCTGGACAGTGCGCGTGCTTTGAACGCCCTGGTGGAGGGGTCATTCCCGGAATCGGAAACTTATCGGATCGATCATTACCTTGGCAAAGAAACCGCCCAAAATCTGATGGTGCTGCGATTCGCCAATGCGATCTTCGAGCATCTTTGGAATGGAAGATATATCCATCACGTGCAGATCACCGCCAGCGAACCACTGGGGGTGGAGGGACGCGCCGGGTATTACGAAAAATCCGGTGCGCTGCGGGACATGGTTCAAAATCACCTGCTCCAACTTCTCTGCCTGACGGCAATGGAACCTCCCGCCGGATTGGATGCTGATTCCATTCGCGACGAAAAAGTGAAAGTTCTGCGTTCGCTGCGTCCCCTCACATCCGAGACCGTACGGACACATGTTGTGCGGGCCCAATACGGCGCGGGAGCCATCAACGGCAAGCGTGTTGCGGCCTATCGTGATGAAGAGAACGTGAACCCAGAATCCGTGACCGAAACCTACGTGGCCCTACAAATCAACATCGACAATTGGCGGTGGGCCGGCGTGCCATTTTTTGTGAGGGTTGGCAAACGCCTCCCGAAAGCCGCCACCGAGATTGCCATCCACTTCAAGGGGGCCCCGCCCGTGTTGTTTAATGCGGCGTCTGATTCACCCACGGACAATGTGTTGGTGATCCGGATTCAACCGGATGAAGGAATTTCCCTGCGCATGAGTGCCAAGGTGCCGGGGGCGGCCGTTCGTGTGGAGCCTGTTAAAATGGATTTCCACTACGGGACCAGTTTTGGCAAAGCCACCCCGGAGGCGTATGAGCGCCTGCTTCTTGATGCCATGAGCGGCGATCCCACCCTCTTTGCCCGGCGGGATGAAGTCGAGGAAGCCTGGAAATTTATCGACCAAATTCATAGCGCCTGGGAATCCGATGCCTCAGACCTTGCGGTTTATTCCGCAGGATCCTGGGGACCCACGGAAGCGGACGATTTGCTGGCCCAACATGATGCCACTTGGAGGCGGCTGTGAGCAGCACTGACATCGAAGGGGTTGGTCTTCCGGTGGAAATTGGAAAAATCGACCGGGAGCTTGGCAAGCTGTGGGAAGAGGCTGGGGAATCAAAAACCCGGGCGTCCCTCATCAATCTGGTCCTCTACTTCGAAGATCGTACGCAAGTTCAGGCCAACACCCAATTGATTGCAGACATTGCCACCGAACACGCCTGCCGCGCGATCCTGATCCTTGCGGAACCCGGGACCTCCGAGAGTGGAGCCAAGGCCTGGATCAATGCCCATTGCCATTTGGCTGGAAAACGCCAAATCTGCTCCGAGCAAATCACCTTCCACCTTGCCGGAGAAACCGCCAAAGCTCTCCCCAGCATTGTTTTTTCACACCTGGACTCCGACCTTCCCCTCTGCCTCTGGTGGCAGGCGCCATTCCAACGCACGATTGACGAGCAGCTCTGGGCTTGGGTGGATCGCTTGGTGTTTGACAGCGCGCAGTGGGAGGAACCTCCCGCCTCCTTTGAAATCATTCGCAAGATCGGTTCGCTTGGCGAAGGCCGCACGGTGCTTGGAGATTTGAACTGGGCCCGCCTTCTCGAAACACGTATTGCAATTGCTGGTCTTTTTGATCATGCCGTAGCGCTGGAGAAACTCTCAAAGCTCGAAACCGTTGCCATCGATCATTCACCAGGTCACCGCACAACCGCCCTTTTGCTTGTTGGCTGGCTGGCCTCGCGCCTCGGATGGAAACTCCAGCCGATGTTGGACAAACCGTTTTTCCTCGCACCTTCCGGAACGCATGTGCGGTTTGATCTCACCGAAAAGCCTGGCCCGTCCATCTCCCGCTGCCTGTTCACCAGCGGCGACTGCGAGTTCCTGCTCAAACACTGCAACGAACGTAATTTTTTTGAGGCCACCGTCAGCTGCCCCGGATCCCAAGAACATCCGCGCATCACCAAAGCCGGCCGCGAAAAACTCGCCGACCTCCTCATTTCAGAGCTTGGCCGCGGAAGCCGCCATGGCCACTACCGCCACGCCCTCGACGCGATCCTGCCCTTGTTGTGAGCTAAGTGCTTTTGGTGGTCGCGCCGGGCAGTACCTTGCCCGCCGTCGCATGATGCGAAAAAAGTGGGCGAATACGAGACTGCAGCGCCCTACCCGGGAAAGGACAAGCGGGTGTCAGCACGAAATCGCCAACGCATCCAACATCCTACTCTCACGCGATCCGTGAATCCGATTCGGCCCTCCCATGGAGAGGTCCTCGATCAGGGAATGGTTGAGGATAAACTCCGTCAATGCCGGTTTGTTTGGGACCACGAATTGCCATGTATCAAATCGTTTCTTACTTTCCACATCTGGCAGAAGTGATAAGGGTCGCAGATGTTGTTTCAGCCGCTGGGTGCTGCTTTGCAACAACAATCCCGCCAATCATGAAAATCTCCAACTTTTCTTCAAAGGGTTTCACCTTGGTGGAACTTTTGGTGGTGATTGCCATTGTGGCCATCCTTGTGGGGTTGCTCATCCCCGGGATCAGTGCATCCAAAGAACGCGCAAAAACAGCGAAAGCGACGTCCGATCTGCAACAAATTGGGGCGGCAATGTTTCTTTTTGCGAGTGACAATGAGGGGTTCTTTCCTGTCTCAGGAGGCACGATTGCTTATGGGCAAACCGATCCTCAAACAAAAAAACCCTCATGGCAGGAACAACTAGACCCCTACATTGAAAAAAACCGCCGGATTTTTGGGGGAGCAAATCCCGTCCCACTGGGGGATGGAATTTATCGGGCCGCTTATTTTAATGGATCCCGCGCAGCCTATGAAGAAGCCATTAGCTCGGGAGCTTCCGAGGGGTTTTTGCTCGTTCAACAAAACCGCATTCAATTTTCTTCCAAATACATTTTGGGTGGCCAGATCGGGGCTTTTCGTTTTGACGAAGTGGATGCCGATTGTGACAATTTTACGCAGGAGCCTGCGTTTAATGGTGGCAACCTCAAAACGCCTGTGTGTCTGCTGTTTGCTGATGGACATCTCGGCACGTTCAAAACGTTTGACCCGGATCTGATGATGCTCACCTACTCGAACTAAAGAGCATGACACCCTCTAGGGTTTCACGAGCGGATGATCCCGCTGATAATCCTGCCAAACCTGCCATGCGATTTCCTGGGCGGCAGTAGCATCCGCGGCCTCAATGGGAATCTCGGTCTTCCTGTCAAACGCTGCATGAAATGTGAGGCCCACCGGGCTTTGATTGTAGATCGCTGCGTAGAGGGCACAGGCTGCAAGATAAGATCCAAAAGGGGATTGATGGGTCGCCACCTTGTTTTGTGCATACTTGCGGTCGGTCTGCAGGTCCATCAGGGCAAGCGTTGGAAGCTTCGTGTTGCTTTCCACAAAGGCCAAAGCCACCGGGGAAGAAACCAGATGGTGTTGCTTGGCCTGCTGGATGTAGGAATCAATGATGGGTTGAATCCCGGCTTGATCAACCTCCTTGCGGGTGGGGTGAGCCATATAAAGCATCACTGGCGTGTTTCCGATCTCTTTCAAGTATTCGGGCAGGATCTTCTCAAAGGACTCGCGGCCTTCCGGTTTCATGAGAATGTTTGAAAACTCCTGGAGAACGATGAGGTCATATCCGCCCTTCGCAATCGCCTCTTTTGCCGTCAGGCCGCTGGGTTTTGAGACATTGGTCCAATGCCACTCCAAAGATTTGCCGCCTGCAGTATGGGCTGTCACCTCCAACTCGCGATTGGTCTCGGCAGCAAACTTCTCAAGAATCGCCGGAATGCCCCAAGTGTAGGTCAGGCTGTTCCCAATCATCAGGATTTTTTTTGGCTCGGATGCAGCACCCTCGGCCTGAACGGCCATTGCGAAGTGAGAGGAAATCAACAACACCAATGCCAACATCACAGATGAGATAACACGCATGCCCCTT
>JBGTAR010000242.1:0-12952 GCA_041749815.1 Terrimicrobiaceae bacterium | reverse complement strand
ACGACAGAGGTTGTGAACGGAGGGCTATAAGCCTTTTGCCCGTTGGAACGGAGGCCCACCGCTTGAAGGGTCCATGTTCCATCCAATGGAGCCAGCGAGGCGACGGATGCGAGGTTCAGACTCACTGTGCCTCCAATGAGTGGAACTGTGGCCAGTGTGCGCCCATTCGCTCTCAATTCGAGTGAGATGAGATCGGAGAACCCGGTATTTGCGACAGTAAAATCCGCTGAACCTGCAGGGTTCACCGTTGCTGGCCCGGTGAGTGCCAGGTTCTGGCCGTTATTGTCCACAATGATCGAAATCTGCGCTTCTTTTTGCGTGCGGACCGCGTCGGCATTATAGGCCACCACACGAACATCGTGCCACCCGTCAGCCAGAGAACCGGTGTTCAAAAGGAACCCCCCGGGTGTTCGCGAGACCGTCACGGGTTCGGCCGGCGCACCAATGGCGATGCGACGCCCATCCACAAAAAGATCCAGATTTGGTTCAAGCGTTTTGCCGTTGGTGGGGGATGCCGTCGCGGTGATCGCAAGGCTTCCGCTCACGGTGGCCCCCTCTGCGGGAGCCGAGATGCCGACCACTGGAAAGTCCGCGTGCGGCTGCAGAAGCGGATCCGCGAGGCAGACGATTTCGAGAGGTGATTGAATGGATTGCCAGAAGGCTTCCACCATCGATGCCCCGGCGCGGAGATGCGTTTGAATGGCGGCATTAGGAAATTTCCCGGCAATTGCGAAGGGCTCAGTGATGGTTCCCGAGGCGCCATCCGCTCCCAATCGCAGCCAGTCTGTCGCCTGGGTCTGACCCGGGTCAAAGCTGTCTAACAAGCCACCATTGCTGGTGAGGTGGTCAATCCATGTGCCAGGCAGAATCGTGTAGGAATCAAACCGGTCGAATGACGCCTGCCCGATGACTCCCCCGGCGATGTCCAGACGATTGGGCTTCAGAACATTGAACAACACGCCATCACCTGTGATCCAGGAGCGAATTCCCCGTTCTCTCCAGACTTCGGCCACCTCATTAATTTGAGAAGCACGGATCACGCTGCGGATATCGCTGTTCAGCGGCCAATAAATGACGCCATCAGATTTGACCCCGTCATTTGCTGTCGTGCGATCAAGAAAAGCCAGCACTTGGCGAGGGCTCATGCTGGATTTTCCAGGGTAGCTGAGCGCACTGGTGGGCCAAAAAAAACGCCCACCAATGCTTTTTTCTGCCGAAATGGCCTGCGTTCCAGTTGGTACGGGGCCTTGGAAGTTTTGTTTGCTGACTGAGTAGGCGTTGTTGACCGCCGAATTGATGGGGTAACTTGCCTGACTGTAGTTGGGGGAGAGATAAAGAAACGAATGAAGCGAAGTCACATTTCCCGTGGGAGTGGTTTGATACGAATTCAGCGGTGCCAATCCTGCAATGGCAATACTCTGTATCTGCTGGCTGATGCCCCGAGCTTCAAGGGTCTGGCGCAAAGAATAGATAAAATCCCAGCCTGTGACGCGTGTGAAATTCACAGGGAACGCATAAGGAATCATATTCGATTCGGGAATGCCACGGAGCGCCTGATACCGGGCTGCAATGGAGACCGAAGTCGGCTTATTCGGGTCGTAAATCACGACACAACCGGTGGGGCCACCACCCGCATGAGCCATGCTGAGTGCCGCCATCAAAAGAATTGCGCAGGAGAGGAGAGATCTCATAGGTGGTATCTAACATTTGATACACCTCAACCACTGGCTTCTCAACAACTATTTCTCCAGCACTGGGGATGCGTCCCCGATGACTCCATCGGCCATGCGACGGTTAGGGGCATTCCTCTCATTCCATCTAGTCTTGGGGGGCGGGTTCAGAATTCTTGAACTCTCACCCGGATGAAGCGCTTAGACTTGGCCTCATTGGAGTAGGGAATATTATCCCGGACCGTCACCATGCGGATATTGCCTGAACGGATGCTACTCACAACAGTTGTAAAGGTCGGACCGCTGTCCCAATGCAACAAATCGCCCGAGACCTCCACAAGGTTTATCACGTCGGTGGCGTCCACATTTTCGGGATAAGTGATGGCCAGATAATCTTTGTCATCCACAGTCACAAATTCCGGCACAATGGACAAAACTTCCGGCAGGAGCGGGTTCAATCCCAGGGAATATTTGAGAAGATTGATAAGCCCGTCATTTGCCGGATTCGCGCTGGGCTGCGCCTCGGAGGGAGGAAATGCAAGGGGACCTGCTGTTGCGATCCGCGAGACGGTCTCAGGGGTGAGAACACTCGGAAAGAACGCCACCTCATCAAATGAACCACCAAAATAAGCGCTGATTGAGGTGGCACCATTAGATCCGAGTCGAACCCCCGTGCCGGAAATCGCAAAATCCGTGAAGTTGTGATTGGAATCAATACTTTCCGTGCCACGCACATTGGACGCATTGGCTTCGACGCCATCGAAGTAAAAACGCGGGTACTCCCGATTGTCGATGGTGCCGGCAAAGGCGGGCAGGGAGATTGCAATGTGATGCCATTGGCCGTCGCACAGACTGCCAGTGGGGAGTCCTGAAAAAATGACGCTGTAGTCGAGGACGCTGTTATTGTCAGATCTCAAATACAAGCGCAGGGCATGCGGAACAGTGGCTGTTGCGTTGTAGGTATCGCGATTAAGCATGACGGCAAATTGCATGCCTGATGTGCGTGTGGCCCCGACCAGGTACATCACGCGATTGGTGATAGTGGTTTTGACGAAGGCGCTGAAGGTGAAGCCGGTCTTCAACTTGGGTCCAAGGCCATTGGCCGATCCAAGCGCAATATAGGCCCCCGCATTGTGCTGTGGAGGGGTTGCCGTGCTGCCTGAGGCATTGGTGGTAACGGCGGTATTGCCACTCTCAAGTCCTGGCCATTGACTTGGACGAGGACCAACCAGGTTGAGTTGCCAAGTGCCCGAACCTGCTGTGGTGAGAGTTCCCGTGGCCACGGTTGCACCACTGGTATCCACACCCGTAACAGTCGGGCCCGCTATCTCGGAAAATCGGAGAAGGAAAAGGGGCGATTGAGATTTGAGGACATCCAAGGTGGTCGAGTATGTGGGAGCAGGAAGCAAAAATGAACCCGGCCAGTAAGTCTTCTGCCATTGTTGATAAGGAGCGTCTTTAAGCGCTGCTGTTACTTGCTTGATGCTGCCAAGTGCCGCAGGGGTTCCGGTCAGCGTCACGGTGAAGTTTTCGTCGCCTTCAGGTGAACCGTCATTGATTATTGGGACGATAATCTGCTGGTCGGTTGACTCGCCGGGACTCCATGTGAGTAAACCACTGACAGCCGTGTAGTCCTGTCCTGCAATTGCGGTACCATTTGCAGTGGCAAAATTGACCGTCAGTGTGCCGGAGGTGGTGCCTGACCTTCTCACGGTGAAAACCGCGTTGCCTTCGTGTTCATAGACAGCGGACTTGGCTGCAAGCAAAGAGGCATGGCCAACTCCATCATTGTCCAAAATTGTCACCACATGGTTGGCCGCGCCGCCTGGAGGAGGGGGGATAGGTGCAGAGCCACCATCTCCGCCCGTTGGAGGAGGCAGGTTGACAATTGGAACCTCCACACTGGCAACGGCACCAAGAATGTTCGAGCCACCTGAAGGATTATCGAGGACCATAGAAAACTGCTCACGAGACTCCGAGGTGGTGTCATTGACGATTTGAATATTAACCACACGGTCCGAGCTGTCCCCATCAGCCCAGTTCAGCGTGGTGGTGGTGAGGAAGGCGCCATCGAAGCCGCGGTAGTCGGAAAATAGAAACGCGGTGCCAGCACGAAGAACCAGCCGGACGCTGACACTTCCAGCATCTCCCCCTGTCCTGCGCACGTTCACATCAAACGAACCGTCACTTTCCGTCACCGTATTAGCCGAAGTGGCAAAGCTTATTTGGCCTGCTGCGGGAATAGCGACACCAGCGGCGTCCACCACAAAACTCTGAGTATCTGTGAGCACGGCACCCGCTTGGTCGGTGACATCCAATCGAACGGTGTAGGTTCCAGGCCCGGATGGAAGGCCTTGTGTGGCATTAGAGGCCATGGTTTGCATCGGCAGTGATTGGCCGGGAGGAGTTGCAAGCACGGTCCATATGTGGTTGAGGTATCTCCCCTGCGGATTTTCCGGGTCGATCGTAGTGGCCGTGAAGATGACCGGCGCGCCTGCCTCAGACTGGAACATGGTGAACAACTGACCGAACGCCACCGTGGGTGCACCATTCGCAGTCACCATTACAGTTCTGCTGGCGGTTCCGCTGCGACCGTTGGTGCCTGTGGCAGTTAGAGTGAAGGTGCTCGAAGACGATAGTGTTCGATAAAGAATCCGCTCGCCGTCTGCAGAAACCGGGGTGATTGTGGCCAGCGGATCGTTGCTCGTCCATTGGACAGTGGGCAGTTCGGGATCGATGGGGGTGATCTCAACTCGACGTCCAAACTGGTCACTGCTGAATGCGTAAGCCGGGATCGTGTCTCCTTGGAGCAATGGTTCGAAGGAACCAACATCTCTTCCAACATCCAGAGTAAGAGAGCTGGAAAGCGTGTTGGAAACGGTGACGGAATGCGTGCTGAAGCTTGAGCCTGCAGGACCAGTGACATTTAACCCAAAAACGAAATCACCAGGAGAATTGAAAGTGACTGCTGTTGAGGACGCAGAGTTCGTCCCATTGACCGAGAAGGCGGCCGGAACCGGGCCGCTTAACTGGGACCATTGATAAGTCAGTGTGGCCAGTTCCGATGGTGTGCCGCCGCCGATAGTGGCGGTGGCTGTGAGAGCGACGCTTGTTCCTGTGACAGGAATTGGGGAGGTGATGGACACGATGGTTGGGGAATCGCCGGGGACTCCCGTGCCTGCGTTTGCAGACAGAGCTGGCGTAACCAACTCAAACTCTTGGCTTGCTCCACCTCGGATCCGCAACTCCCAGTTGACGGATCGGGAGTCACTCATGGCCGTGCGAACACGAATGGCGTGCCAGCCGGGGGCAAGCCGCCGTGGCTGAAATGCGAAGTTCTCTTCGAGCAACGGCTGGCCATCAATAAATGCCGCACGTGAGAGCGTGAAGCGATCATCGTCATAATCAAACCCGATCTCATACCAATCATCCACAGGCGCGTAGAACCACCAATCGAGCTGGTAACCCGGTCTTTTGGTGTAGTCGGTGATGGTGATTCCCGGAAAGCTAGCTGGAGTCACATAAAGGCCGTTGGTTGCCGCCTGGATAGCTTGAGTTGCATCAGGAGTCGCTGTGTCCCAGTTAAATCCAACCGCGTTGGTATCGTAGAAAAAGCGGGCATCTGCAAGCTTGCCTCCCCGCGAGGGCGAGGGCGTCGCAGGCATCGCCGGCCAAACCACCCCTGTCGTGAACGGTGGGCTGTAAACCTTCTGGCCATTCGAGCGGACGCCCATCACTTGAAGTGCCCATGTTCCATCCAAAGGAGCCAGCGAGGCGACAGACGCGAGGTTCAAATTCACGGTTCCTCCGGCAAGCGGGAGCGTGGCCAGCCTGCGTCCGTTCGCCCTCAATTCCAATGAGACGAGATCGGAGAATCCGGTATTTGTGGCCGTAAAAACCGCAGAACCTGCGGGATTGACGGTTGACGGACCGCTGAGTGCCAGGTTTTGGCCATGATTATTCACAAGGATCGAAATTCTGGCTTCCTTTTGTGTGCGAACAGAGTCGGCGTTGTAAGCCACCACACGAACATCATGCCACCCATCAGCCAACGAACCGGTGTTCAATAGGAAACCCGCAGGGAGACGTGAAACCGTCACAGCCTCCGCCAGTGCACCAATGGCGATGCGCCGTCCATCAACAAAAAGGTCCAGATTGGCTTCGAGCGTTTTGCCGTTGGTGGGGGAGGCCGCTGCGGCGATTACAAGGCTTCCGCTCACCGTAGCACCGTCAGCAGGAGCCGAGATCCCTACCACAGGAAAATCCGCGTGAGGCTGAAGCAGAGGGTCCGCCAGACAGACGATCTCCAAAGGCGTATGTATTGATTGCCAAAAGGCTTCCACCATGGAGGCCCCAGCCCTGAGATGCGTTTGAATAAAAGCATGCGGAAATTTTCGGGCATCTGCGAAAGGCTCGGTGATGGTTCCCGAGGAGCCGTCCGCGCCCATACGCAGCCAATCTGTCGCAGGGGTCTGGGATTTGTTAAAGGAGTCAATTGAGCCACCATTGCTGGTGAGGTGGTCGATCCAACTGCCGGGCAGGATGGTGGTGGGAGCAAACCGGTCGAAATTTGCCTGTCCGATGACACCGCCCGCGATGTCCGGGCGATTTGGCTGGAAGACATTGAACAATTCGCCGTCGCCCGTGATCCAAGCGCGGAGGCCGCGTTCTCTCCAGACTTCGGCCACCTCATCGATTTGCGATTCACGAATCGTGCTTCGGACATCGCTGTTCAAAGGCCAATAAATCACGCCATCAGACTTCACGCCGTCGTTTGCTGTGGTGCGATCAAGAAAGGCCAGCACTTGGCGAGGACTCATCCCGGATTTTCCAGGGTATCCGAGCGCACTGGTGGGCCAAAATTTTCGTCCCCCAAGGCTTTTTCCTGCTGAGAGGGCCTGTGTGCCATGAGGCGCAGGCCCTTGAAAGTTTTGTTTACTGATGGAGAGAGCCTCGTTTGTTGCCGCACTCGTGGGAAAACTTGCCTGGCTATAATTCGGGGAAACGTAGAGAAACGAATGCAGCGAAGTCACAATTCCGGTAGGACCGGTTTGTTCGGAATTCAAAGGTGCCACTCCAGCTATCGCGATAACCTGCAATTGCTGGTCGATGCCCCGAGCTTCGAGGGTCTGGCGCAAAGAATAGATAAAATCCCAGCCTGTGACGCGTGTAAAGTTCACAGGGAACGCATAAGGAATCATATTCGATTCGGGAATGCCACGGAGCGCCTGATACCGGGCTGCAATGGAGACCGAAGTCGGCTTATTCGGGTCGTAGATCACGACACACCCAGTCGGGCCGCCACCCGCATGAGCCATGCTGAGTGCCGCCATTAAAAGAATTGCGCAGGAGAGGAGAGATCTCATAGGGGGTATCTAACATTTGATACACCTCAAACACTGGCTTCTCAACATGTATTTTTGCAGCGCTGGACCAACCATCCCGGACACCTCGCCTCTGCCGACTCATGTGCGACGAACAAGAGAAAATTGGGCGGGCAAGGACCGTGCTTATTCTAAATCAGAGCGGCGCCGGCGGCGATTTTGAGAGGATCCTCCTCTCCCACGGAAAATTGTTCGTCGGCGACGAGGTTCACGCTCTCTCCGGTGTTTCTGAGAATTTCCAGCAGCAGGGGGCGTTTGCCGGTGTTGGCTTTGGCGGCTGTGGCGATGGCTTCGAGGATGCCGGCATCCAGATGTTCGTAGGAGAGTTTGAGCCGCACGGGCCGGGAGGCGGCACGGGGTTTCAGAGGGGTGAAGCTGGTGGCCGTGGCACGCAGGTTATCGTCCTTGCGGTTGATGCGAACGCCTGCGGTGAGGACCGTGCCGGGGGCAAGGATTTCCCCATTTTTTGCAAAGACATCATCCCACGCCGTGACCTCCAGAGAACCGGTAAAATCTTCGATGACAATCACGCCGAAGGGACGGTTGTCTTTTTTTGTGAAGCGTTTTTCCACGGAGCTGACAATTCCGCCAAGTTTGAAGGAACCTGATTCCGGGACTTCCAAGGCGGTGGAGATGGGCGTCAGTTTTCCGCTGTCAAAGTGACCCTGGTAGGCTTCCAGCGGATGTCCGGTGACATAAAACCCGAGCAATTCTTTTTCGTAGGACAGGGTTTCATTTTTTGGCCACGGTTCCGCCCGGGGCGAGTCACTTTTGCGTGGGGCTGGGGCGAGGTCCATGGCGTCGAATAGCCCACCCTGGCCGCTGGCGCGGTCTTTTTGCACGGCGGCGGCGGCTCCCATCGCCTGCTCGATATCCACAAAGAGTTGGGCGCGGGATTCGCCGAACGCATCAAAGGCCCCACATTTGACCAGGCTCTCCAGGATCTTGCGGTTCACGGTTCGTGAATCCAAACGCGAGCAGAAATCCTCGAGGGTCGCGAATGGTCCGTTCGCGGTGCGTTCTTCGACCACCGAACGCATGGCCCCCTCCCCCACGTTTTTGATGGAGGCCAGGCCGAAGCGAATGGCGAGCCCGTCCTTGCTTTCGATGGGAGTGAATTCCAGTCCACTTTCGTTGATGGCAGGCGGGAGGATCGCAATCTCCATCCGGCGGGCCTCGGCGATAACCTGCGCCAGTCGGTCGGTCGTTGAAGCATCATGGGTGAGCAGGGCCGCCATAAATTCGACGGGAAAATGAGCTTTCAGATACGCGGTCTGATAAGACACCCACCCGTAGGCGGCACTGTGGCTTTTGTTGAATCCGTATTGCGCAAATTTTTCGATGAACCCGAAAATGGCATCCGCAACCGGCGCAGCGATATCATGTTTGGTTTTGCAACCCTCCACAAAACGAACCCGCTCCTTGGCCATTTTCTCCGCATCCTTTTTCCCCATGGCACGCCGGAGGAGATCCGCCTCACCGAGCGTGTAGCCGGCCAGCACATTGGCAGCGAGTTGAACCTGTTCCTGGTAAACGATGATCCCATACGTTTCCGCACAGACCTTTTCCAAAAGCGGGTGGATGTATTCGATTTTTTTGATGCCCTTTTTTCGGGCGATGTAATCGTCGATGAACTGCATGGGGCCCGGACGATACAGCGCCCCCAGAGCCACGATATCCTCCACACTTTTGACATCAAATTTTTTGCAAACACTGGTCAGCCCGCCGCCTTCCATTTGGAAGACCCCAACGGTCTCGCCGCCATTATAAATGGCGAATGCCTTGAGATCATCGGACGGAATCGCGGCCAGATCGAAATCCGGGGTCTTTTCGTGGATGAGCCGGATGGCGGTTTCAATGACGGTGAGAGTCCTGAGCCCCAGAAAATCCATCTTGAGCATTCCGAGGTCGGTGAGAGCTCCCATGGCGTATTGCGTGACCACCTCATCTTCTTTGCCACGGCAGAGCGGAATATATTCATCCAGGGGACGGTCACCGATCACAACACCCGCGGCGTGGATTCCGGTGTTCCGGCTGAGGCCTTCCAGCAACACCGCGTGATCCCATAACTGCTTGGTGGCCTCCTGGCTCTCGATGGCGGCCTTCAGATCGGCATTTTTTTCCGAGGCTTTGTCGAGGGTGATTCCGAGATCGGTCGGGATCATCTTGGCAAGCCGGTCCCCGTCGCCATAGCTCCAGCCAAGGACCCGCGCCACATCACGAACCACGCTTTTGGCACCCAAGGTTCCAAACGTCACAATCTGAGAAACACAACGCTCCCCATATTTTTGTCGCACATACTCAATGACCTCGCCTCGGCGGTTCATGCAGAAATCCACGTCAATATCCGGCGGGCTGATTCGGTCAGGGTTCAGGAACCTCTCAAAAATCAAACCGAATCGGATTGGGTCAATGTCTGTGATCCCAAGCACATAGGCGATGATGGAGCCTGCAGCCGAGCCACGTCCCGGGCCGACGGGAATTCCCTTCGTTTTGGCGTAGTGGATAAAATCCCACACGATGAGAAAATAGCTCACAAAACCGGTTTTTTCGATGACGCCCAACTCGTATTCCAAGCGGGTTTTGAGCTCGGGATCGCTCTCAGCTCTGTCGCCGTATCTCTGCCTCAACCCATCCTGACAGAGTTTGCGCAGGTAATCCTCGCGGGTCTGACCCACCGGGGGCTCGAAGGCTGGATATTTGGGTTTGTCGAATTCGAGGGTCAGATCACACCGCTCTGCAATGAGCAGGGTGTTTGCGAGCGCCTCGGGTGAATCCGGAAAGATGGCCGCCATTTCCTCCGCTGTCTTAAAATACAATTCTTCGGAATATCGCATCCGCCGCGAATCCATGACCATCGAACCCGTTCCAATACAAAGAAGAATGTCATGGGACTCATGATGGCTCCGCTCGAGGAAATGCACATCATTTGCTGCCACAAGATTCAGGCCCAACTCCCTGGCAATGCGGATCTGCGCGGGATTGGCACGTTGTTGGGCCTCGATCCCGTGGTCATGGAGCTCAATAAAATAGTTGTCCTTCCCAAAAATATCCCGCCATCCCGCTGCCAAGTCCCGGGCCCCCGCCTCATCGCCGGCAAGGATCTTGGTATTCACATCGCTGACCAGGCACCCGCTGAGGGCAATGAGGCCTTCGTGATGACGCTCCAGAAGTTCACGGTCCACCCGGGGTTTGTAATAAAATCCCTCAAGATGCGCGGCACTGGAGAGTTTCACGAGGTTGCTGTAACCCACCTCGTTGGTCGCGAGGAGGGTCATGTGATTGTAGTTGTCCTTCGTATTTCCCACCGGCTTTTGGGAGATCGGCCGAGGTGAGACGTAGGCTTCCATCCCCAGAATGGGCTTCACCCCCGCCGATTTGGCCGCTTTGTAAAACTCAATGGCCCCGTGCATGTTGCCATGATCCGTGATCGCCACAGCCGGCATGCCAAGTTGGGCTGCGCGCTTGACCATTTCCTTGGGTCTCACGGCCCCATCAAGTAGGGAAAATTCAGTATGACAGTGGAGGTGGACAAATTCGCTCATCGAAGAACTGCCACATTAAACGCCCACTCCGCCCGAGTCCATCGCGACCGAATCTTTTTTCGTTTGGCGATCATGCCCAGCACTTCTTACACTCGTTCCATCTTGCTAATAATCAGTGCATTTCGTGTTATTCGCGGTTAACTTCCCTTGTTCAGGTCCCGGATTTTAGAAAAAGAATCATGCCCTCAATCCATTAGACCACAGAATACGCAGCTCACCAGAGATCCAGAAGGGCTCGGGAAGCTGGACTTCAGCTTTCCGGGTGCTTTCTCCAAGTTTTAGCCTCTGCAATGAATGACACCCCCTATCGTCCCAGCGACAAAGAAATTGAAGTCCCAAGGGAGTTGACTTACTTTTGTCTATCGTGAGCATCGCCATCCAAGATTTAAAGCAGCTGCCCGTTGCCGAGCGCATCCAGCTTGTCGAGGATCTGTGGGATACTATCGTTGATGATTCTCCAGGAATAGGAATGACCCCGGCGCAGATTGCGGAACTTGATCGCAGACTCGATGCCTTGGAAGCAAACCCGACTGCAGGAACGGCATGGGAAACTGCACGCGCACGCATATTGGCTAGTTTGTGACACTGCCAGTCATCACGAGAGCTGAGGCAGAGGCAGACATCGCAGAGGCAGCAATTTGGTATGAACGCCGTCAGGCAGGTCTCGGTTCTGATTTTGTGCGCAGCATCGATGCCTTGTTTGATGTGATTTCAAAACAGCCAGAGATTTTCCCCATTGTCCATCGACAAGCTCGAATGGGGCTCCCAAAGAGGTTTCCTTATCTGGTCATTTACACGGTTATGCCTGATTTTATTTCCATTCTTGCAGTCATCCACGGGAGCCGCCATCCAAGGAGATGGAAAGGAAGAATATTGAAATAACAAAAAGGTGAATGATGGCAGCTAGCATTCGCAACGGCCTCGCAATCTGTTTTTCCTTGAATGGAAGTTTCTGTGGGAATAAATGACCTCCACAGATCGCCTAGATAACCATCGGCCTCTCGGGCGTGGAAGAAGCGTCTGCGATCCTGACAATACCTTTCCGGCGCGGTGAGAAAACAACTCCATCATGAAGCCCGCTGACTCAGAAAACCAACAACTGCTGCGAAGGTTGTCACGTAAGGTAGAACTCGCCGTCTGGCTCTCCTCCGCATGTCTTGCCATTTTGTTGTTCGTGCTTCTCTTCCCTCGGCAGGCTGAGAGCATTTCGCAGACATCGGTGAATATTCAAGATTGGATTGCTTCTCACATGGGCGGAGTTTTTGGGCTGGCCATTGCCGTTCTTGTTGTTTTCTTCGCCGCTGCCTTTGTGGTGAGCCATTTTTCTCCCCCGGCACCACCCGAGATCGAAACGATAAAGGAACAGGAAGAGCATTAATCCGACCGACTCCAAGATCCCCACAATAAATCCTCATGAAAGCCTACCCAATCTTATACCTGACCCTCGCAATCATTTGCGGAGCAGGCGTTGTCTTCGGGCTGGTCGGTGCCGCGACATCAGACCAGAATCTTCCCCAAAACATGAATCAAGCTGGCTTTTACCTTGCTTGGATCCCGATTGCGATTGGGGCCTTTTCAATCGTCTCGCTGCTTTTTTGGATCATTGGATTGGTCCATTGTTTGACCAATAAGGCCTTGCAAGGAAATGACAAAATTGTCTGGGTTCTGGTGGTCATTCTGCTGAATGCCCTCGGAACTCTCTTGTATTTCTTTCTGGCACCGAATCCCGAATTGGCGGGCATGCTGGCTCGGCAAAAAACATGAATCCAGATGTTTACCAAAATTGCCACAGATCCGGAGAAATTTGTTCCAAATTCCTCTACGCAGCAACCTGAGACCGTTCACTCATGAGTTCAAGGTGAGGGAGGCAGAATGGAAATGCCGGCAGGATGCCAGCGGTCCCAGGTTTTATACTCCCAGTATCAGGCAATCGTGAGGTTATCCTTGTCATGGCAGGAATGGCAGATTACTGAGATGGAGTATTGTCATGACCCTGTTTGCAATCATCTTTGGCGCCTTCTTTGGGGTTTTGGCTTATGTCTGTTTTCGGGCGTTGTTGATGGGGTTTTTTACGGTTGCTCCCAATGAGCGGGCCGTTCTGACGAGTTTTGGAAAAGCTGAGCGTATCGGCAATGCCACCACCTCGGAGATGCCCTTTGCCGAGAATCTGCCGAAGCAAGACTTGGAGCGTTACAACTACCCGCAGCTTCAGGTCATTGGGCCCGGTGGTCCTTATTTTCGCTGGCCGTGGCAGAAAGTCCATAAGGTCAATATTGCGATTGTGACAGCCAGTCTGGCGTATGATCCTGAAACCCCGACCGCCAATGAGGGGGGAACGGTGCTGGAGGCCGTC
>JBGTAR010000241.1:0-24300 GCA_041749815.1 Terrimicrobiaceae bacterium | reverse complement strand
TATGAGATGTTGCTGTATTCCACTCTGCTTGCATGGTTGGTGTACCTGCTGCTAACCAATCCCTCGCTGGACGAACATGGTCTTTTGTTTCTCCTCGCTGGATGCTTTTTGCTGGCACTGCTTGTGGCGATTCGCTTCGGACTGCGACCTCTTTCACTTTTTCTCGTGATCTTCGTGTTCTTCCTTCCGACCTTTTTGGTGGTGTATCCCGACCGCGCTTCTCTTGCCGCTCTGATTCGGCATTCACAGGCTTTTGTCACCACCCCGGGGCTTCCTGCATTTCTTGGCGTCTTGGGATGTTTGCTTGTTGCCGCATTTCGTGACGAGTTGGTGGCCCTTCAGATGAAACTGGATCTTGCGATGGCGTCTGCCGAGATGTGCGTTTGGGAGTGGTCTCCCCTTGGCTGGAACTTTCACACGCAGGGCTGGTGCGAGAGCTTTGGGCTGAAGCCTGAACACACGGTTTCGGACTCGACACTGATGGGCTCCATCTACCCGGATGACCGCAAGGGTTTTGAAACCCGCATGGACGATTTGCGAACCGGGGCATGTGGGCCACTGGAATACACCTACCGTTTCCGGGATGGCGGTGGCGACTGGCGCTGGGTTCAATCCCGCGCCCAAATGCTTCGAAAGACAGCGGACGATGATGTCTCGGTCGCGGCAGGAATCACCCGGGATGTGACTCAGGAGCGCATTGCCATTCAGGCCAGGATTGCGGCTATTGAAAATGAGGCCGAACTCAAAATGTTGCGCAGCCAACTCAATCCCCATTTTTTGTTTAACAGTCTGAATAGTGTGCGAGGCTTGATCGGTCGGGACGACCCTCAGGCCCGCACGATGATTACCGCTCTCGCGAACCTGCTCCGGGATGTGCTCTCAATGCGAGGAGACATGACCCATGAACTTTCAAGAGAAGTCACCATCGTTGAAACCTATCTGAGCATTGAGGGCATCCGCTATGGGGAGCGTCTTGCCTATGAGATCGATGTCGATCCAGCTGCCTCCCACCGCAAAGTGCCGGGGATGATGATTCAGACGCTTGTAGAAAATGCCGTCAAACATGGCATATCCACACGGGAGCAGGGCGGACGGATCTTTCTGCGGGTGAGAATCGATCCCGTCGATGCCTCACTCCACATTTCTGTTCTTAATGATGGATCTTTGGGGGGACCCTCCGGAGGATTTGGAATTGAAAACACCCGTCGTCGAATCTCCCTCGCGACCTCAGGCCAGGGAACCCTTTCACTCATTGAACTGCCGGGTCCCAGGGTGGAAGCCACCGTGGTTCTTCCGGCAGATTCTCAAGCCGCCCCACCCCCGGCCTCACTCCATCACCTGAACCAAACCAAACAAGCCATATGAAAACAGTGCTCCTCGTCGAAGATGAAGAATATGCCTTGCAGGACCTGAAAGAGATCCTGTCTGGCATTGATCCCCTTTTGGAAATTCACACTGCCAAAAATGCGTCGGAGGCGATCGCCGCCATCGCTGCCAACTCCTACAATGCGGTGTTCCTGGACATTGAACTCCCGGGAATGTCCGGCATCGAAATGCTGAAAACCCTGGAGCCTCCGCTCCCGCCTGTTATTCTGGTCACGGCTCATGTCATGCACGCTCTGGATGCTTTTGGATTGGGGGTGGCCGAGTGTTTGCTGAAGCCCTTGGATGAGGATAAGCTGCGTGCTGTCTATCAAAAAATCGTTAAGGACTCTGACGCGGAACTGCCACCACCGCCTCCCCTCGAGTCAAGTTCTGTGTTTTTGGGGCGGGACGACCATGTGCTCCTCCGCGAAGGAACCACGGTTCATTTTGTCAAAGTGGGCACGATTTCACGGCTGCAATCAAGCGGTGAATTAATCCATGTCTTTTTCCCACATGGCTCGGCAGCGGTTAAGAAACCGCTTGGCGAAATCGAGGTTCGCCTTGACCCGAAAATATTTTTTCGGGCAAATTCCAACGAAATCATCAACCTCTTGTGCGTGGACCATTTGAAAATGGCAAGCAATGGACATCTCGTTGCCCAATTCCTGGACGGGCTTGAGGTGTGTTTTGATTCCGATCGCTCCAGGGTGTTTGAACAGATGCACCGGTTGTAGATGCCCCAAAGATATTTCTTACCGGCCAACCGCATCTGCTTTGCGGGTTCCGCCTTCGGTTATAAAGGCATTCCTTATCTTGCCATGTCTGGTCGTGCGTCATGGGCCCGTAATTTCACAGGGTGCCAAGGCACGGGATCAGTGATGTGCAAATCGCTATCTGTGTGGCAATGAGGTCCTGTTGGCTGCAGAGGCAGAAATCAAAAGGTATGGGGTGAGGGATGGGATTTGACGGTATGGATCAAAGACCGGGTCTTGCAGCAGGAAGTTGAGGTCTTCACTTGAAAAGCGCATTGCCGCCTCGGAGAGCAGGTCGGCGGCGGGTTTTACGTTGCCTTCCTTTAATGCCACGGCTGCTGCCGCAACAATCCAACCTTCCATGGTGTTTGTCACCCCAAGCCGGATATCAAGATTCATCCGACTCCTTACGGTCTCAGTGTCTCCTTGGGAGATCAGGGAGAGGAAGTGCCGGTTGGAGTACAAGGGATTTGAAGGCGACAGCTGGGCTGCACTGGCAAAATCTTGTCCCGCTTGCTCCGAATTACCGATGAGGAAGGCGCAGTGGCCCCTCAGAAAAAAATCCTTTGCCTCCGGGGCCAACAGAATTGCTGCACTGAATGCCTCCACCGCTTCGGAATATTTTTCCTCGCGCTGGAACAGAACCCCAAGCTTGCGTTGTGCTACGGCCTTGCCGTCGCCCCTTTGAATGGCTCCCTGCAGAATTTCCTCGGCTTTGCCCAGATTCCCCAAACGGATCTCCTCGTCTGCCAGCACCAAGGGGTCCGGGGTCTCTGGAATCAAGGCGCTTGGGATTGCCTGGTCCGTAACTGGCGGAGCCGTTCGCTCCAGCCCGAAGGTTTCCCGCATTTCATCAAAAAACATCGACGTCAGGAGAAACGACAAGATCACGAGAGTCACAGGGAGCCCAACCCATAAAAGAAGGCGCTCCCTGCCATAACGAGGGTCGTGAAAATATTCGGTGAAGGTTTGTACCATTAGCGACGGGAATGTCTGTATAATATCATAAAAACTACTATTGACAAACTAATATTAATAAAATAAGTTAAAATTATGAAAAGACTAAAGCAGTCCTTTATTATTAGCAGATGTTATTCTCGGCTTGGGGTTATCATGGTCTTGCTTCTCACGGTTTTTTTGTCAAACGCCTCAGCGGCCATCATCCAATGGTATGGCCCGGCAGCAGGTCCCGGGGGAACGAATGCCTGGCCGACCGCCTGGACCGCCATCCCTTCGATGAACAGTCCCGTCAACAGCGGGATTGCAGGGGCCCTCGACTTTGTGGGTGACGCCCAAAACCCGGGATTTTTTATGGCACAAGATGCGGCCTTCCTGTTTTTTCGCATGAGGGTCGATGTTGCCACGGTCGCCGCAAATGGAACCACCTTTACTGGTGCCCACTTGGTATTGATCGATGTTGTCGGCTGGAACTATCCGGTCATCGGTCAGGAAGGGAAGCCGGACTTTTCACTGGCATGGGACTCTAAGAGCAATGATCCCACAAACCACGGCTTGGAAATGCAGATCCCTGACACCCTCGGCTTCAAGTGGAAGGACATAAAGATGGACGACATTGATTTGAATAATGCAAAAAAAATTGCGCCTCCAGACATCAACACCACGGGACAAGGGTTCATTCGGACAGTGGATAGCCAGCCGACCATCAACTTTGGGGACACAACATTCATTGATTTTGCTGTTGCAAAATCCTACCTGTCGGCAAACGCGGACCTGAACCATATCCTGACCAGTGAACTTCGGATTCAATTGGGCTCCATTGCCAACGCCACGGACCATAATTTACTCAATGCCGATGTGGCCGGGGGCTACACGTTGGATTCTGATGTTGTGACATCGTGGGGTGCCACGGTTCCTGAGCCCTCAACAGCGGGCCTGATCTCCGTCTTCTTTGTCTGTGCCACGTTCTGGAACAAGCGCCGCCCCCTGTCGGTCAGCCGGGTTATCGCGGGAGACAATCGCAATTGATCCCTTCGTGGCAGCCAACAAAAAACCGCTTAGCGAAATCGAGGCTCGCCTTGACCCTAAAATATTTTTTCGCGCAAACTCCGGTGAAATCATCAACCTCTTGAGCGTGGGCCATTTGAAAATCACAAGCAATGGACATCTCGTTGCCCAATTCCTAGACGGGCTTGAGGTGTGTTTTGATGCCGATCGCTCCAGGATTTTTGAACAGATGCACCGGTTGTAGAGCAACTCTGCCGGCCTTGGCTGCGGATCAGGTTTTCTGAAACGAACAAAGACCCATCTGTTTGGACTTTGAGCTGAGGTGAATAATCCCGAGCGGGACGTGCGGATCGAGGGGATCGCAATACTGCTGACGTTGCTCATCAAAAGTTGGCAGGGCAAGGTGGCAGAGCCAGTTGAACCGTGCGGGCAGGGTGGTAACAGGGAGATCCTCGACCATGATGGCATGATTGAGCGCGAGTTGATCGCAGCACATTTTTCCGCTTGTGGCGGCGAGGCCAACCTCAAAGTAGCTCGCCCAGTGCTGCCAGTGTGGCGCATCGGCACGAAGAGCAAAAACACCAGCATTCCAATAGTTGGCGAGGGAGATGGTGGTTTCAGGCTGTTCACCAAAATATGCCTCGCGTCGACGGACGCGCCATTCCATAATCCCCGGCCCTCGTTCGTAAGCCGGGTGATCGTGGGATGCCATCGCGATGGATCCCTGCGCAGCCGCCGTCAGATACGCCACAATGGCAGATCGTTCCTGTACCCACGCGTCTGAGTCAATCCAGAGGTAAACGTCATAGCCGGGAAAGTAGCGAGGGAGGAATGGACGGGCGGTGAGCGCTCGAAGATGTGGCTTCGCAAGCCGCTGAGCATCGTCCACAGGAAGGTCCCAGCCCGGCTCAATCACATAATCGGCGTGTTGTTCAATCCACGCACGCGTCGAATGGCCAAGCCCCACATCGAAGCACGCCAGATCCGTGAAAGGCTGCGGTCGATATTGCCGCAGCGACTGGACGAGATCACGCAACATTTTAGCAAAGGATTCATCAGAAGCTGTCACGACAAGTGTTCTCATTGCAGTGTACGGATCAGTGATTTCATGCTGTGGCTACCAACCCAATGAGGGATGCTCGCGGCATGCCGAAAGGGTTCCAGTGCTTCCAGTGGGTGTCGAAGAACCCCATTGTTTCGTTGCGGCTTTTCAGATCATCCAGCCCTCATGGTTTGGTTGGGTTGACGA
This sequence comes from Terrimicrobiaceae bacterium, assembly GCA_041749815.1. GTDB lineage: Bacteria > Verrucomicrobiota > Verrucomicrobiia > Chthoniobacterales > Terrimicrobiaceae > JAJTZA01. Next base: position 18,969 of record JBGTAR010000241.1, on the reverse strand, counting down.
CCCTGCCCAAAAAGAGGCAGGTTCCGGAGGGGCGGTGTTGGATGGCGAAGAGGAAGGGACGGTCAATGACCACAGTCACGGGATCTGCCGGCATGGACATGGCCCGCATCATCACCACGGCGGTGGCAGCCGCGGCCTCGGTGCCATCCTCATCGATTTCAATGAAGGTTTTGTGAAAGATCTCCGAGATGTAGAGGTAGTCATCGGGTTTGCGGGGGGCGATCCCTGAGAAGTCCGCACTGGCTGGTGGCACATTGAAGGCGCTGGGCATGCCGGCTTTTTTCAAGGCGTCCGAAAGAGACAAGAGAGGGGGCTCCAACTTGAATTTGGGCAGGGTGAGGGAGACCCGTTCCCGGGGAAGGTCGGTCAGACCGGCAAGGAAATCCGCTGTGACATTCTTTTCCAAGGATTCGAGTTTGTCATCCGGTAGAAGGATCACAAATTGCAGGTTGGAATTTTTGTAGGGCAGGGTGACGGCTGTGTAGCCGTCCTTCCGCAAGTAACCGAGGGTTTCGGTTTGTTTCATCGCCGGTGTTTCAACGAGGTTGCCATCCGAAAGCTGGAATGGGATGTCTGCAGTGGCCGATTTGGAAAATGGCATGGCCCATGGGGCTTTGAGGTAGATGGCATTCACAAGCACGAGGCGGGTGTCTTCATTGAGGGCTCCTCCGGGAATCAGGTTTTTGATGCGATCCTTCGTTTGTTCCTCCACCCACGCGTTGATCCGTTTTTCGGCTGCGCGGGGACTCTTGATAAAATCCGCAAGCTCCAGTGGGGCGGCGAATTTTTCTTTGAGAAGGGCAAGGTAGTCAGGAAGGAAGGGATATCCGACCTGACCAAAAAGCCGGTCCGCGATGGTGAGGGTGATGGGGCTGTCCTTATCACCCAAAGCAGCAATCGTGGGGCGCAGCTCCGCAAAGGATTCCACTGTTCCCTTTGCCGGATAGAACAAGGTCGCAGCCATCTGCTCCTTCGTGGTTCCTGCTGACCCCGCGTAGGCCATCACCAGCGCCGATTGAATGGAGTAGGGCGAGATCAGGGCGTTCGTGCCGGGAGGTAATGCTCCGGTGAGCAGTTCTGCACCGAGTGCATTCGTCGCCTCACTGGCTGGCGTGGCATGGGTTGTGATGGGTAGAAGCATGACAGAAAAAGCCAAAAGGCAGAAGGAACGATGAGTTTTCACGGGTCTTTGAAGCTACATCACAAATCCAAATTTTTGGATGAATATTTTACCCGCATCTTCCCTTGCCCGCCCTCTATACTCCTCCCTCGCATCATGGGCACCCTGATGATATTCTGCTGACCATGAATGAGGCCGTGGATGAGATTTTGATTCAGGGACTGGAAATCTGGTGTCAGGTTGGGGTGCCCGATGACGAGATTGCGGTCCCTCAAAAATTATTGGTGGACGTGACGATTGTTGCCCCCACACCGTTTGATGAGCTGGGCGATGAGATTGCGGCCACGATTGACTACGCTGCGGTCTGCCAGCGCTTGGCGGCGCTTGCCGAAGAAAACCCCCGACGGCTGATTGAAACGCTGGCTTCGGACATGGTCCATGTTCTGATCACCGAATTTGGAGCCCGGTCAGCGACGGTTCAAGTCCGGAAATTTATCCTCGAACAGACTGAGTATGTGGGGGCGCGGTGTCACCGGAAGCATCTCCCCTCAACACACTGACGCTGAGCAGGGAGATATCCGCCGGCGTCACCCCGCTGATTCTTGCGGCTTGGCCGAGGGTTTCCGGGCGGATGGCCGTGAGTTTTTGAACCGCTTCGAAGCGCAGCCCGTGAATGGTGGAATAATCGAGGGCGGCAGGGAGTGCTTTGTTTTCCATGGAGGAAATACGGGTCATTCGTATGGCTTCACGGTCGATGTAGCCGGCGTATTTGATGTCGGTTTCCAAAACCTCCCAAATGTCATGAGGGACTTGCGCGGCGATTTGTGGAGGGAGATCTTTGGCCGTGTTTTCGGGGCGTTTGAACCATGATCCGAGTGCGAGGCCATCCAATTTCTCGGAAGCCACGATGGTCTTGGCTGCTTCCATCTGATGGCATTTTTTTTCGAAGAGAGTTCGGCGGGTGGGGCAGACGAGGCCGAACTCCATGGCCTTTGGAGTGAGGCGCAGGTCGGCATTGTCTTGACGAAGAAGCAGTCGAAACTCCGCCCGACTGGTGAACATACGATAGGGCTCGGGCGTTCCCCGTGTGACAAGGTCATCGATCAAAACACCGATATAGGCTTCCTGACGGCCAAGAATCAACGGTTGGCGGCCAAGCACTTTGAGGGCGGCGTTGGCACCGGCCATGAGGCCCTGGGCGGCCGCCTCTTCGTAGCCGGAGGTTCCATTGATCTGACCCGCAAAATAGAGGCCGCCAACTTTTTTTGTTTCAAGGGTGGTTCTCAGCTGGGTGGGCGGACAGTAGTCGTATTCCACGGCGTAACCCGGACGCAGGATTTCGCAATTTTCCAAGCCCTGCACCGAACGAAGAAAGTGGTATTGCACGTCATAGGGCAGGCTGGTGGAAACCCCATTGACGTAATACTCACCGGTGTGTCGTCCTTCGGGTTCGAGGAAGAGCTGATGAGCGGGTTTATCGGAAAATTTGACGACCTTGTCTTCAATGCTGGGACAATACCGTGGGCCAACGCCTTCGATGACACCGGCATAAAGGGGGGATTTGTCCAAATTTGATCGGATGATCTCATGGGTCTTCTCGTTGGTGTGGGTGATCCAGCAAGGGATCTGGCGGGCGTGGAAGGCTCCCTCGCGCCATTGATTGAGCGTAAAAATGTCGTCCTCCCTGCGTTCCAGTGTGCTGGCCAAAAAGCTGAAGACGGATGGGGGATCATCGCCGTCCTGACGCTGACACTTTTTAAAATCGATCCCGCGGGCCAGCAGGCGGCAGGGAGTTCCCGTTTTGAAACGCTCGACCTCAAACCCAAGATCCCGCAAACAATCGCTGAAAGTTGAGACCGTGTCGCCCATGCGCCCTCCGGCCTGATTTCGCAGCCCCACATGAAGCAGGCCGCGCATGAAAGTCCCCGTGGTCACGACGACCGACTTGCCTTGAAATCGCAGTCCCAAATTGGTCTCCACGCCAGCCACCACGTCATTTTCGACCATCAACTTGGTCACATTGCCCTGTTTAAGGTCAACCCCGGGCGTCTCCTCCAGGATGGCCTTGGCGCGGAATTGATAGGCCTTTTTGTCGCATTGAGCCCGAGGCGCCCGGACGCTGGGGCCTTTTCTGGCATTGAGCATCCGGAATTGGATGCCGGTTGCGTCGGCGTTCAAACCCATCAGCCCACCCAGGGCGTCGATCTCACGAACCATGTGTCCCTTGGCAAGCCCTCCGATGGCCGGATTGCACGACATCTGGGCCACGGTGTCAGCGTTTTGTGTGAGCAGGAGGGTTTCGCAACCCAGGCGAGCTGCTGCCATCGCCGCTTCGATGCCGGCATGTCCGGCACCAATGACAATCACGTCATAACATTTGGGATAAAGGAAGTCGCTCACTTGGAAATTGATCGGTTTTGGGAACTTATCGGAAGAAACGGCCTCATGCAATTTCCAGAGCCACCTCGTCAGCAAGAGCACGGCTGGAGCGTGTCAGAAAAAGCCGGCCCGATTGTTTATACAGCATCCCTGTTTCCACCAGCCTGTCGACTTTGGATGCGGGTACGTCGGACGCGGCAATGCCGGATGATGTTCGCAGGCCGAGGGCAATCCGTTCGAGGCGCAGGTCTGTTTGGGAAAGTGATTCGCAGACGTCTGCGGCCGTGACGCCTGCCTTGCAGCGTCGGACATATTCGGTGGTGTCCGAAATGTTTTTTGTGCGTTCGGTGCCCATAGTTGAAACCGCACTGGGGCCAAGGCCAAGAAAATCTGCCCCCTGCCAGTAGGCCAGATTGTGGAGGCAGGCCTTGCCTGGTTTTGCATAATTCGAGGTTTCGTATTGTTCGAAACCAACAGCTTCCAGGTCTTCGATGGTTGTTTCGAAGAGGTCGGCATCCAACCCATCATCAGGAGAAAACTCGCCCCTTCCCAATTTTTCAAAAAACTCTGTGTCTTCTTCGTAGGTCAACGAATAGGCGGAGAGGTGTTCCGGCGAGAATTCGAGGGAGCGGGCAAGAGTGCGTTGCCAATCAGCTGGCGTCTGACCTGGGACACCAAACATGTGGTCCAAATTCAAATTGTCGAATCCGGCACTGCGGAGGATGTCGATGCTTTTGCGACTCATATCCGCCGTATGAGAACGACCCAGAGTCTCCAGGATGTGAGGCTCCCAGCTTTGGACCCCGAGGCTCGCACGATTGACACCAAGATCTCGAAGAGTGGATGCCTTGCCTGGGGAAACTGTTGCTGGGTTCATCTCGACTGTGAATTCCTTCACCTCAGAAAAATCAAAAATTCTTTGGAGGCCACCGATCAGCGTTTCGAGTTGGGAGGAATTTAGGGCGGTCGGCGTGCCGCCACCAAAAAAGATGGTTCGGGGCTGCACGGGAATCGGGCACTTTGCCGCCTCGGCGAGCACGGCCTCGACAAATTCCCGGAACCCACCGCGGGACGCCTCGGTTTTGTAAAAACTGCAATACGGGCAGATTTTCGGGCAGAAAGGCACGTGCACGTAGAGGTGGTGAATCATTGAAGCTGGAAATCTAGCGTAATTCGGCAAGATTCAACAACATGAACAAATTTCTTGTGGGTGTGATGGTGGCCTGTGTGTTGCCCCTACACCTTTGGTCTCAGGAGTTAAAACCTACTCTGCCTGAGGCGAATGTGTATTACGCCCTCGACTCCAAGGTGATTGGGGATGGGAAAAAACCGGAGGCTGCCATCGTCCGGCGGATGGTCGACAGTTTGGTGGTGGAATTGACCAACCAGCCAACTGTCGCCGACGCCTGGCGTTCTTTGGTTTCTCCCGCCGATGTGGTTGGTATCAAGGTTTCGACCAGTGCCGGGATTCTTGGCGGAACGCGTGAAGCGGTGGCGTCCGCCATCGTGGTCGGACTGAGGGCCGCCGGGCTGCCCCGATCGAACATTCTCATCTGGGATCGAAACCTTGCCGACTTGCTCGCCTGTGGTTTTCGAAAAGATTCGCCGGATTATACGCTGCGCTGGGTGGACCCCGCCACGGGATATGATCCCAAATCTCAAGTCAGTGCACCGGTACTTGGAAAACTCATTTGGGGCGACAGCCGCTTCGGGCTTTCTAAGGGAGCTCGCTATGCCGATCTTCTTGCCTCAGGCGATCAACTGAGCAATCAAAGCTTCTACTCAAAAATTCTCTCCCAAGACGTCACAAAAATCATCAATGTTCCCTCAGCCACCGACAGCTTCCTCACCGGAGTGAACGGGGCGCTTGCGGGGATGACGCTTGCCAATCTTGATAACTGGAGACGGTTCACCAAAGCCCCCGAGCATGGGGATCCCTACATTGCCGAGATCTACAACGATGAGATCATTCGCAAAAAAGTCGTGCTGACCATTCTCGATGCCTTGATTGTGCAATATGCGGGAGGCCCTTATGAAAATCCCAATTTCACCGTGGATAACGGGGCAATTTTTGCGAGCCGCGATCCTGTGGCGTTGGATGCCACGTTGGTGGAAATGATTGATGAAGTCCGCAAAGCCAGCAAGCTGCCTCCCGTGAGGCCGATGTCCGGTTACATCGAAAGCGCAACGCAACTCGGGCTCGGCCAATCCGTGCCCTCGCGCATCCGCACGCTGAGAGTTGGCGTGCGGGGGCTGCGATAGTCTCCTTATGGAAACTCTGGCAATCCCATGGGACCTCCTTGGGCGGGTGGCACGCTCGTTTATCCTGACCCTCCGATTTCTGCCGCCCCAGGTTCGTGAGCCCATCGCGCTGGCCTATCTGCTTGCGAGATTATCGGACACCGACGCCGATGGGGCCGCAAATGATGCCGAACGGGAATTGTTGGAACGGAAGTCCGAGTGCGAGGCCCTGCTTGCCCAGTCCCCTGACCGGGCTGCGATTGAGCAGGTTTGGAACACGATCCGGGCAGGCCAGGACTTTGACAAACAGCGTTTCGCAGGAGTTAACCCCGAACCATTGAGTGCCGAAGAGCTGAACCGTTACACCTACCTTGTGGCCGGTTGTGTTGGCGAATTCTGGACGAAAATTTGTGAAGAAAAAATCCCGAACTTTGCCTGCCGGCCTCATACGGAAATGTTGGCCTTGGGCGTCAGCTACGGCAAAGGTCTCCAGTTGGTGAACATCCTCCGGGATCGTGCCAAGGACGCAGCCAATGGTCGTGTTTATGTGAGCGATGACGCGATCCCTGCTGCGTTGGCCCAGGCTCGAAAAGATATGATTTCAGCGAGCAGCTACATCCACGCCATTCGCCCATGGCGGCTGCGAGCCGCAACGGCCCTTCCCTGCCACCTCGCCATCGACACGCTGAGCTTGATCGAGGCCAACCCCGGTGCCAGTCATGTCAAAATTCCCCGCAATAAAATCTGGCGATACCTCCTGGCCGCAGTTTTTACGCCATACCGAAAAAACTAAAAATCAGCATTCACGAAGCGACACCCCGGATGAGGCCAGCTCCCTGCCTAAAGGAAAACCTCCCCTTCACCGGGTGGGAACAAAAGCGCAACGAAGCTTTTGGTCAGGAACATCGCGCAGACACGGTTTGTAACAACGTTCTCCCAAAATTCCCCATACGAATTTTTGGGTGCCGACAGAGGAGCATGGAATCATGATTCTCTCAGAAGCCGTAACCCAAGAAAATTGTTCCAGATTCCTGGCGCCATTTCCCGCAAATCCTATTTGCCAATCTCCACAAACTTTCCAGGATTTAAAAGCCCCTTGGGGTCCATGGCCGTTTTGAGGGTTGAGTGCAGGTCGCGGGTGGGTTGGCTGAGGGCGGCTTCCCACCATGGTTTTTTTGCAAGACCGACCCCATGTTCTCCTGTGATGGCACCGCCCCAAGCGAGAACCTGGGCGAAGAGTTTATCCAGAGCGGCGTGAGAGCGCTTTTGGATTTGGGGTTGGTCGTAGTCACCAACCATGATGTTCACGTGGATGTTTCCATCCCCGGCATGACCGAAGCAGGCAATGGGGAAGCCGCTGTCCTTTTGGAGGCGCTTTGCAAAACGAACGAGATCCACCAAACGACCGCGTGGCACAACAACATCCTCATTCAATTTTTTGAGACCGGTGGCTTTGAGGGATTCCGAGTAAGCCCGCCGCAAGTTCCAGAGCGCTTCGCAGGCGGGTTCCGTTGTGGCCTTTTGGACTTGAGTGGCCCCGGCGGCCAGAAGGAGACTGGCCAGGGTTTTTGCTTCGGCTTTGACGCTGCCAGGTTGCCCATCGACTTCGAGAATGAGTTGGGCTGAGCCGGGGGGAAAGGCGGCACCCGGCCGATAAGCCCGGGCAGCATCCAAAGTGAATCGGTCAGCAACTTCCAAGGCCGCTGGTAAAAAACCATGACGAAATACCTCCCCAATCGCACGTGCGGCAGCTGCCATGTCCACAAACCCAGCGGAGAGCACGGCGCGTGAGGGAGGGAATGGGAGCAACCGAACGATGGCCTCCGTCACAAAGCCCAGCAAACCCTCCGATCCGACAAAAAGTCCCACCAAGTCAAATCCGGTTTTGTTTTTGTGGGTTCTGCCACCGCAACGGACCACAGTCCCATCGGCAAGAACCACTTCCAATCCGAGAATATAATTCCGGGTGACGCCATATTTGAGACATTTTGGACCGCCCGCATTGGTGGCGATATTTCCGCCGATGCTGCAATCGTTGAGACTGGCCGGGTCTGGCGGATAGTAGAGGCTTTTTTTTCTGACCTCTCTTTGAAGGTGGCCGGTGATCACGCCGGGCTGAACGACGGCTACAAAATCAGGTGTGGAGATCTCTACAATCCGATTCATGCGCTCGGAAGAAATCACGATGCCTCCATGGGATGGCACGCATCCACCCACATATCCAAAACCAGCGCCGCGGGGGGTTATCGGGACTTCAAACTTCTGGGCGATTTGGAAAACCGTGGAGACCTCTTCCGTGGTCAGGGGATGCACGGCCACAATCGGCACGCCGGTCGCGAACCATTTGTCTCCCGCATAGGGCTTGAGGGCCATCTCCTCGGAAACGACATTGTCCTGTCCTAGTTTTCGCCGAAGAGTTCGCAGGAGTTCGCGAGCGCTGGATTCGGAAAGCATGGGAGAAGCCCGCTCGCCTCAGGCCGCCGAGGAGGCAGCGATTTTTGCGGCAGGCTGCAGGACTTGCCGGATTTTAGCGACCGCTGCGGCTGATGTGATGCCATGTTTTTGACGCAGTTTTGGCACGCTGCCATGTTCAATAAACTGGTCTGGCCAGCCAACGCGCACAACCGGCGTGGGGATTTTGGCATCAGAAAGGTGTTCGATCACTGCACAGCCAAACCCATTGTGCAGGACGTGGTCTTCCATGGTGCAGATCACCTCACAGCCCTGTGCAAAAAATTCCAAAGTCGCTGTGTCCAGAGGTTTGATCCAACGGGCATTGATGACCGCTGTCGAGATTCCAAGGGCCTCCAATTCCGTCGCGGCCTCTTCAGCAAGCTCGACCATGTTCCCAAGGGCAAAGATGGCGGCACGCTTGCCATGACGCAGCACCTCGGCCTTTCCGATCTCAAGCAATTTGGGTTGCGCTTTGGGAGTGACTCCTGTTCCTGCCCCACGGGGGTAACGAATGGCTGTGGGCCCACCACGATGATTGGCCATCGTCCAGAGCATGTCCACAAACTCGTCCTCATCTTTGGGCTGCATGTGGATGATCCCGGGGACACCACGCAAGTAAGCGATGTCGAAAAGGCCATGGTGCGTGGGGCCATCATCCCCGGAAAGTCCAGCCCGGTCCATGCAGAGAGCGACCTCCAGGTTTTGCAGGGCGATGTCATGGATAATCATGTCATAAGCCCGCTGCATAAAAGTCGAGTACACCGCCAGAAATGGCTTCATCTTCTGCACTGCCAAACCGCAGGCAAAAAGCGCGGCATGCTCCTCAGCAATACCCACATCAAAAAAGCGATCAGGGTGCCGTGCTGCAAATTGAATCAGCCCGGTGCCCGTGGGCATCGCTGCGGTGATGGCAGCGATGCGATTTTTATTATCCGCAAAATCCGCCAGTGTTTTACCGAGAAGTTCAGAGTAGGTTGGGGTGGGGGAGGCGACCGTTTCCCCGGTGTCGAGATGGAACTTGCCCAGTCCATGAAACTTGTCGGGTTTGGCAAGTGCTGGGGCATAACCTTTTCCCTTCTGTGTCAGGATATGGAGGATCACCGGCTCATTCTGAGTTTTTAGAAACTCAAAGGTATTGATCAGCGTGGGAATGTCGTGCCCATCGATTGGCCCGTAATACCGCAGCCCCAAATCCTCGAAAATCACGCTGGGCGCAATCAGGTTTTTCATGCCAGCCTCCACCTTGTGAGCAAGGTTTCGGGCCTGCTTTCCAGCAATCCATTCTATAAAATTTGCTGCCTTTTCGTGGAGCTGTGCGAAGGCCGGATTGGCAACAATGCGATTGAGATATTCGGCGACGGCCCCCACATTCTTGGCAATTGACCATTCGTTGTCATTGAGCACAACAATCAACTTTTTTGTTGTCGCCGAGGCGTTGTTGAGGGCTTCGAAGCTGACGCCACATGTGAAGGCCGCATCTCCCGCCACACACACAACGTTCTCATCTCCACCAAGCATGTCTCTTGCCGCAGCCATCCCAAGGGCCGCAGAGAGGGCCGTGCCAGCATGGCCTGCTCCATAACAGTCGTGCTCGCTTTCCGTCCGCAGCAGAAATCCGTTCAATCCATCATGCTGACGAATGGTTTCAAACTTGTCATGCCGCCCGGTCAGAAGTTTGTGGACATATCCCTGATGGCTCACATCAAAAACAAACTTGTCCTCGGGCGTGCTAAAAACGCGATGCAGGGCAATCGTGAGTTCCACGACGCCAAGGTTGGGCCCCAGGTGCCCGCCTGTTTGGGAAAGCACCCGAATCAATTCCCTGCGAATTTCTTCGGCAAGGATTGGCAATTCTTCCTCCGGCAGCGCTTTCACGTCCGCCGGGGATTTGATTTGTGACAGGATGGAACTCATTCGCGGGATTCTTCGAACTCAGCCAGACCCGAGGGTCCTGCAGAGTTACGTAGGATGATCTTGATCCTCTCTTCCGCAAGTTCCAGTTTTTTTTGACAGGCTTTGACTAATTCTGAGCCTTCCTCAAAGCGGGAGATGATGTCCTCCAGAGGAAGTTGACCCTCCTCCATCTCACGCACAAGAGTCTCGATCCTCTCGAGGGCTTGCTCGATCGAGGGTTCGATTTTTTTCTCCGCCATTATTCCGTTTTCCGCGGTTGGTTCCACCGCTCACGATCTGAAAAGATAATGGCCTCTCCGTCAATGGGGAGAGCCGTATAAAATGCGAGTGGGAAACCTTGGACTTGGGGCGGGCGGGTGATGAGCTGTGCCCAATCCCTGTAGTTGCCTTTGTAGATCTGACTGAAGAGCGGTTGGTTTCCCGAGATCGGGGTGAGGTAGAGCCCGCGAATCTGCTGCTTGAGCTCATTGTAGTCATGGATTCGTGTAAACTCGCGCACGGATTCCGGAATCAGAAGTGACGTGCGTCCGGCGTACCACGTGACTGCCCAGGGCATGTCGGAGCAGATCACTTCGTCCTCATCAAACCACTCCCCAAGAATTCCAATAAAGGGTGGGACGTAAGGCGGCCACTGAACCCTGCCGGATGGACCGGCAAGAAGGTTCATAATGAGCGGCACGGCGGCGAGAAAAATCACAAAGCAAATAAAGGCCACGCGGATGAGCCCCTGTCCAAATTCCCAACGTCCCCAGAGTACCAGCAGGAAGGCAAAGCCATAACAGACAAAGATGGGCAGAAAAACCACGTGGAGCTGGTTGGCTGAGACATCGCCATCGGGGCGGTAGAAGCACATGCCAAGGAGAGCCATCAGCCACATGAGAGCCAGTCCCCAACGGAAGTTGCTTGTGGTGGCGTTACGGAAGGGGTGAAGGATCGCAACAAAGAAGGCGAGCGCGGCAACGTTCAAGCCAAAATACGCAGGGAGTGAGTCCAACTGTGCCGTGATGCCCCGCCGGAAGATTCCCTTGATATCAAGGCCGCCTCCTGGCACCGCAGAGCGCAGGTAATCGTTGCCGGAATGAAGAGCACCCTGAAATGCGAGTCCCAGTGGGTTTCCGCTGACTTGGTAGTTCCTCATCAGCCATGGCGCAACCACCAGAACTACAGCCGCAAGCGCCGCCAAGCAGATTAAACCGCGAGGACGAAACACAAAACCGGCATAAACCAACCATCCAAGGAAGATCCAGATCGCAAGGCCATGAGCCAGCACCATGAGACCAAAAGTGAAACCAGCCGCGGCAACCAACACAATGCAGGGAATCAAGGAACCGCGTTCTTGGGCCTCCTCCGCAAGCAGAGTCAGCAGGCTGGCCACCCCGAACAAAAACAGGAGAACCATTTGGGGAAGCGCTGACAGCGAAAATTGCCAGAGAATTTCGGTGAGCAGAACCGCCGCCATGGAAAAGAGCGCCAGTTTCCAATCAAAAAGCTTGGCGAAGACATACGTCCACACCGCGATGCCCAAGAGCATAAAAACCATTGCTGTGAAGGCAACCATCCTGTCTCCGGCATAAACAATATCGGCAGGAGTCATCTTCCATTTGTCCTTGATCAACCTGAGCGCGAAGGAATTGATCCATGGAACGAGCGGGGATTGGTAAATGTCAGGGAAGTTCGAAACGTCGATGCTCTCCCCGTTAACTCCAATTTTTTCAGCCGACTTTAGAGTGGCGAGGGCCAGTGGGGAGATATTGCCCGTGGAAAACCCTTTCCCTGACGCAATGTTCCTTGCGATTTGCGCCTGGTCCATCGCTGAGGGATCTTTGAGCCCCTTGAAGTGAACAAAAAGATAAAGGAGGATCAGCGCGATGAGGACAGCCACGCACATCCCGGCTTTGATAAAGGTAGCGACACGTCCCTGCTCCAGAGAGTGGACGGCGCCTTGTACTTGTACGTCACCTGTTGCCATGATATTAAGAGGGTTTTCGTTTGGAGATGTTTAATTCCTTGAGCCGTCGATGGAGGGTTCTGCGACTGATGCCAAGTTGCTTGGCAGCGTTGACGCGGTTTCCTCCGGTTTGGTCAAGAGCGCGGAGAATAAGGGTTCTTTCGGTCCCCTGTAAATTTAAATCCTTCCCGGATTCTTCATACGTAGGTGTGATTGTGGATGACTCTCTCAGAGACGGAGGCAGGTCCCGCACCCCGATTAAAGGCCCTGAACACATCACGACGGCGTGCTCCACGGCCGTCCGAAGCTCCCGCACATTGCCAGGCCAATCGTATTCAAGAATTCCTGCCATCGCCTCAGTTGAAATTTCCATTTGGCCTTTACCATTCTCTTCACAAGCTTCCATGAGGAAGGCCGCGGCCAGGAGTGGAATGTCTTCCTTCCGGGTTCTCAAAGGAGGCATCGTGATCTGGACCACGTTAATTCGAAAAAACAGGTCATCCCGAAACTTCCCCTCCGCAACTAATTGAGCCAAATCTTTGTTGGTTGCGGCGAGCAGCCGCACATCGGATTGCAGGGTCTGGCTCCCCCCGACACGTTCGAAGGTGCGCTCGCCGAGGACTCGCAGGATTTTGACTTGGGTGTTTTCGTCAATTTCCCCAATTTCATCGAGGAAGAGGGTTCCGCCGGCGGCCTGTTCAAAGCGGCCAATTCGCCGCTCAAAAGCTCCGGTGAACGCCCCACGCTCATGGCCAAAAAGCTCGCTTTCAAGCAACTGTGAAGAAAAGGCCTTGCAATGAACGGCCACAAATTTTTTAGAGGCCCGTTGGCTGAGGCTGTGGATGGCTTTGGCGGCCAGCTCTTTGCCGGTTCCGGTTTCGCCCTGCACCAGGACGGTCGCACGGGAGGGGGCGACCTGACGGATGACCTCAAACACCTGCTCCATCGCAGATGAGCGTCCCAGCATTTTCTCCAGCCCATTTGAACGCGTGACCTTTTCGCGCAACTCCACATTTTCCCTTTGGATGGCGCGCTCTCGCAGGGCCCGGCGAATCAGCATTTCCAGCCGGTCAATATTTACCGGTTTGGTCACAAAATCATAGGCGCCACGACGCATGGCCTCCACCGCGGTGTCCACCGACCCGTAAGCCGTCATCATGATACAAACCGGCGGCTTCGCGATCTTGGTCACCTTGTCCATCAACTCCATCCCGCTTTCCCCACCAAGCCGCAGGTCGGTTACAATGACATCCACCGTGCCGGTTTTCATCACTGCCATCGCCCCTTCGATGTCGCCAGCCACAAAAACCTCGAAGTGATCCTCCAAAGCATCCCTCAGACCATCGCGGGTATTTTTTTCATCATCAATGATGAGAACGGTGGGTTGGTGTGCCATTTTGGCGCTATTTTTAACCAACAAATCCTGCGTCCTGCAATTGCTTTCGGCAAAAACTCAGCGGATGCGATGACGACCATCGCCCACGCTGAGGAGTTCCACACGAACAGGCGCCAGTCCGGCCTGATGGAATCCAAGCTCTTTGGCGACAGGAGGGGTCACATCAATCACACGACCCGCAACAAAAGGACCCCGATCATTGACCCGCACGGTGGCCGTGCGGCCATTGCGGAGATTGGTGATTTTCACCCGACAAGGCAGGGGCAGGGTTTTGTGGGCTGCCGCACGGGACCATGACCACTGGTTTTCTCCCAACGCTGATTTGCCGGGAAAAAATAGCCAGCTCTCATCAAAGTGGGACGCAATCCCTTCCTCCACAAATCCCGTAGCCGCTGTCGGGTGAATGGGTTCATAACGAATCCCCCGAACGGAATACGGTTTGTATTTGTAACCCTCGTACGAACCGCCGGAACATCCTGCGAGGATCACGATCCCGAGGAGCAGGGCCATGAATCCCCAGATCAGCGTTCTGAGATGGCCCTTGAGGCGCGAATTAACTTTTTTGGATAAGTGTTTCATGGGGTCCAGTTTTTGCCCGTCTGCTCGGCTGCAGGAACGTTAAAAGGCAACACATGCAATGGGGCCAGAAATGTCTGCACTTTCTTTGGGTCTTTCTCAGGGTTTCTGAACCACCGAGGTGGTACGCCCGTCGTGGAAGCGGGTGAGGAGCGTCATGCCTTCAGTGATCTGTTTTGACGTACGGATGGGAATTCCCTCGCGGTCGCAAGTGATGGTGAATCCCCGTTCCAAGGTGGCTTGGGGATTGAGTGATGAGAGTTTGGCTGAGAGGGCTCCCCATTTGGCGGAGATGGTCGAAAGCGATTTGTTTGCGGGTTGGGCGAGGCGGAGCAGGGCCTGGGAGGATTGCAGCCTCAGGTTTTCCACTCGGCTGAGCAGGTTGGCGGGGTTAAAATCCGTGGCTCTCTGAGACAGCTGGGCCTTGCGGTTGGCGAGGTCGTTGGTGACAAGCCGGGCGAGGTCGGTGCTTGATCGATCCAGCCTTTGGGCGCTTTCCTCCAATCGGCGGAGGGGTTCCCTGAAAAGTGCGGATTTTTTCAGGTTCTTGAGTTGGAGGGATGAGGCCTCCCAGGCGCCGATGCAAACCCGGGACATGCGTGAGGACTCTCTTGTCAGTCGGGAGATAATTTCTGCAGCGTCAGCCGAGAGGATTTCGGCCGCGGCGCTGGGAGTTGGAGCACGAAAATCGGCAACAAAATCACAAATCGTGAAATCGATCTCATGGCCAACGGCACTGACGACAGGAATCGCACACGCGGCGATGGCCCGAGCCAGCACCTCCTCATTAAATTCCCAGAGATCCTCGAGACTTCCGCCACCGCGAGTGACAACGATCACATCCACACCGGGCAAATCCCATTTGGCAGGCTCCGCAAACTCTGTAACCGCACGGGCGATTTCCGCAGCTGCTCCCCGGCCCTGAACGCGCACAGGGTTGATCACGACCTCAATGCCGGGATGCCGGCGATGGAGAACATTCAAAAAATCGCGAATGGCTGCCCCGGTGGGAGAGGTCACCAAGCCCACTCGGGTGGGAAATTTAGGAAGCGGTTTTTTTCGGTCAGGGTCAAAAAGTCCCTCGCCCTCCAGCTTTTGTTTGAGGGCCTCAAATTTGGCATGCAGTGCGCCTGCTCCGCGATTTCTGGCACTGCGAACAATCAGTTGGTATTGACCGCGTGGCTCATAAACGCCGAGACCGCCCTGCACCTCAATCTGCTGACCATCCTCGAAGCGCACCTCACGAAGCGAGGAGGCGGTTCTTGCAAACATCACACAGGAGAGCTGGGCGGAATTGTCTTTGAGGGTGAAATACACATGACCCGAGGATTGGCGCCGCAAATTCGAAATTTCTCCCTCCACCCAGATCTCCCCAAACGAATCCTCCAACAGCCCGCGAATTTTTCGGGTGATGGCACTGACGCTAAAAATCTGTGGCTCCTCGGGTGGCCGGGCGGCTTTCTTTTCAAGGGGCAGAGGCTTTCCCGTGAGATCAAAGTCGAGTTGCATCAGTTAGTTGAGTTCGTTGGGGTGGATCACTCGAAACGAATTGCAGCGGCCGGGGGGGTATTGGCCGCCCTCCACGCAGGATAGAGCGCTGCCAAGACCGCCACGGCAATGATCCAAAGCGGCGTGGGGAGAAGGGCGATGACTGGATAGGAAAGGGCGATGCTCCAACCAAAAAACGCCTTGTTCACCACCCAGGTGAGCACCATGGCCAACACGACTCCACTTGCCAATCCGCATAGAGCTGAGGCTACGCCAATGAGGGCGGACTCCCCAAGAAAAAATCCAAGAATCTGAGGGCGTGATGCCCCAATAGAGCGAAGGACGCCAATCTCGCGAGCCCGTTCGGTTGCAAGGATGGTGAGAGAAAAGACAATGCCGACAATGGCCACCAAGATGGCAATGACCCGCAGGGCTGAAGTCACCGCAAAGGTTTGCTCAAAAATCTCGAACACTCGAGCCCGTAGAGCCCGGTTGTCATAGATGGCAAACTGTCCCTCCGCACCAAATTTTTCCCGGAACTCCGACGTGAGGTGTTCCACCGATTCGGATGGCTCCATTTGGACCGCAAGTGAATGAAGGCGGTTGTCGTTCCATGCGGATTCAAAGAGTTTCCGTGGCATGAGAATGGTTCCGCTTTCTCGTGTGAAGTCACGATAAACACCCGCGACTGGAAACTCGCGAGGTCCCGAAGGTGTTGCCAGTGTGATCGATGTGGGGCGGTTACGAAACCGGCTGACAAAACTTTCACTGACCGCCACCGCCTGGCCCTCATCAAAAACCTGCTGGGCATTGGCCTCAGAGCCCTCCAAAAACTCAAGGTCCCCCCTGGCTCTGCCATCCACCACTGCAAGGCTGACGACCTCGCCTTGGTAGGTCACTGACAACTCCCGGAACGTCGCAAGGGATTTGACGCCGCTGTGCTGGCCCACCCACGTGGCGGCCTCTTCGGGAAGAAAGGCGTGAAGCCCTCCGATCTCGTTTGCCGCCGGAGCGATATAAACGTCGGCAGTGAGCGTTCTTTCAATCCACCGTTCCACGCTGGTGCGGAAGCTGTGGATCATGACTGTGACGGCAACCGCCATGGCAACGGCAGCAGCCAAAGCCGCGATGGTGAGCGCATTACGGTGGAGGGAACGCTCGAGATGATCGGCGGCCATTCTGCCGCCGAGACCAAGGGGGCGGGCCAGCCCTGCGACAAATCTGGCAAACCATGGGGTCAACAGGGAGAACCCCGCGACCACACATCCTGCGGAAAGAAAACCGAGCAGTTTGTGGCCTCCATGCAGGGCAAAAAACCCTGAAAATGCGGCGAGAGAAAGACAGGCTGCGGCTCCGAGAGATCGGATCAGGCGGCGGGGTTCAAAACGTTTGGCGGAGGCCCCGGCACGAAGGATGGAGGCCGGATCGACGCGGGCCGCCTCGGAAGCCGGCATCCATGCGGCGAGGAGGGCTGCCACAATCCCGACCCCAAACCCCAGCCCGGCCTGCCAGGGTGTGACGCCCAGTGTGTTGATCCGCGTGACCTCATAGAGCGATGAAATGGTTCCCGCGATGGGGGCCGCCACAAACCCCGCAAGAAGGGGCGCACACAGAATACCAACAGCCGCCCCAAGAATCGCCTCGAGCAGCGCCTCAAGAAGGAATAACCAACGAACCTCGCTGCGGGTCGCCCCACAGGATCGCAAAATTGCAATTTGACCCTGACGTCTGACCACCGCCGCACTCACGCTGTTAAAAACCAAAAACATGCCCACAATAATCGAAACCAAGCTCATCGCCGTGAGGTTCAAGTGAAAGGCCGCCAACATGGTCTGCATTTCCTCATTCCGGCTGGCCGGGGGCGCCACAACAAGATCAGCGGGGATGACCTCACGAATGTTTTCCATCACAACCCCCGGATCAACTCCTTCCTCGAGGAGAATTTGAATGGAGGTTAGCCGCCCCTGCTGCCCCAGCAGTTCCTGCGCCCATCCGATATCAATGGCGGCGAGTCGTGGCTCCGCTCGAGCCAGTGGTTCCTCGGTGACCAGTTCAAAGACCGGGCGGATCGTTCTTCTGGCGCTGCCAGCCAGCACTTCAACCTCCCCCTGTGGAGCCCATGATCGCATCCGCTCAGCCTGAGCCGGCGACGTGGCAATGGTTCCAGGCACACGCAGCCAACGCTCAAAATCCAAAGATTCGGCGCCGGAATCTACCAGCCGAAACGATAGCAACTCGGCACTCTCCAGCGGGTCCAATCCGACCAGCCGCAAATACTCGCCGCGTGGTTCCACCAAGGCCAGAAGACCCTCCACAAGAGGTGCTGCAACCCGAACCCCCTCCAACCCCGCGACCGCTGGCAGGAGGGCGTCATCAATTTCCCCGCGAATTTCCAAATCCGCCCGCCCGGTCGTCAACTCCACCGCAGATCGAAAACTCTCCACCGCCCCGCGATTCGCAATCTGGATCGCCAAAAACACCGTCACCCCCAAGGCAATGCTCGCCACATTCAACAAGGATAGCCCCGGCCTCCGAAGCCCCGGCCGAACCGACTGACGCCAAAAAAGTTCAATAAACCGCGATGTCACCATTCAGAGGTTACGCCGGTTCTTGCTTCCACGGAACCACGGACTTGCTCAAAAGAATGAGACACAGTCTCATTTGTCTTGTGGTGGGATGGAAAAATGGGGTATCTTGTCAGTTTTAAGTGAAAACACCAAATTTGACGAGACCTGAGCCTGGAACGGGAGATTTGGAAATCTCCGAGCGTCGTCCGGGGTCCCTCATTTCTGTAAAAAGTTCAGCCCACGTGGCAGGCCAGCAGTGCCTCTTGAGCGAGTTGGGTCAGGGAGAATCCGGAGTTGTGTCTTCCTTGCTTCACCATGTTCCCGTGAGTCAGAGATTGATGGCTATGGGTTTGATTCCTAGCTGTCGATTAAGGTTTTTGCGGAATGCACTGCTTGGCGATCCCATGATGGTTGAGACCACCTGCGGGGTCATTTGCCTGAGGCGCAGTGACGCCTCGGCGGTCATGGTTGAGTGTGTCTCATGAGCAAATCTGCGGCGTCAAAGCAAGAGATGGCAAAGGTCCATGGCTCTTTGAGACATGTTGTTCTCATCGGCAATCCCAACACGGGAAAATCCACCCTGTTTAATCGTCTGACAGGCTCCCGTCAGAGGGTGGGGAACTATCCGGGGATCACCGTTGCGCGCAAAAGTGGAGAGATGAAGCTCGGCGGCATCGAGGTGGAGGTGGTGGACTTGCCGGGGGCATATTCCCTTGCTGCCAGTTCGCCGGATGAACGAATTGCCTGCGATGTGCTGATGGGCAGGACGGGTGAGGTCCCGGCGCTCGCGGTCTGCACGATTGAGGCCGCGCACATTCAGCGTGGGTTGTTCCTTGCGTGTCAGGTGGCCGACCTTGGGGTGCCATTAATCCTGGCTGTGAATTTT
>JBGTAR010000240.1:0-4983 GCA_041749815.1 Terrimicrobiaceae bacterium | reverse complement strand
GCCAAGATTCCATCCCACCCGCTGGATGCCTACCTGGCAGTTGTTGCCAGCGTGAGTGAGGCCCTTGCTGCCGATGACCTTGCGGCCTATCAATCCGCCGTGGAAGGCCTGCATGTTCCCCTTCCCCAGGAGTCCGCCTCCATGGAAATTCAGGGAGCTGTCGCAGCCATGGAAAAAACAAGGCACCTCAACGCAAAGGTCACGTCTCTTGATGAGGCCCGAGCAGCATATTTGCCGCTGTCCGAGGCCGCCTCGGAATTGGTTCTTGCGCTGCAAAAAGAACGGAGCGGTGCGGGTGAGTTTTTTGTTTTTGCCTGTCCGATGAGTGAATCAGCTTTCCCAGGAGCCCCGGCTAAGGCGCGTTGGATTCAGAAAAAAGAACCCCTGCAAAACCCGTGGTTTGGAGCTGCGATGATTGAGTGTGGGGCACCGGTACTGGTGGAAGCACGACCATGATTGCGTGGATCATTGCCTGGTCCCTGCGGAATCGATTTTTGGTTCTCTGCGGGTTTGTGTTCCTGTTGGCATTCGGGGTTCACGCCCTTCGGGAAAGCCCGGTGGATGCCATCCCGGATTTGAGTGAGAACCAGGTCATCGTCTTTGCCGACTGGCCGGGACGCTCTCCCCAAGAGGTGGAGGATCAGGTCACCTACCCTCTGAGTTCCAACCTGCAAGGACTCGCCGGGGTGAAAGCTGTGCGGGCTATCTCGATGTTTGGGTTCTCCATTCTGACCGTGATTTTTGAGGACAGCATGGACAATTACTTTGCGAGAACCCGGGTTCTTGAGAGGCTGAATTCCCTGGGGGACATGTTACCAGAAGGAGTGACCCCGAAGATAGGACCCGATGCCACGGGGTTGGGTTGGATCTATCAATACTCCCTGAAGGTGGACCCTGCTCTTGCACCAGGGGGAGGATACGACCTCGGTTACCTGCGCACCGTGCAGGACACCTTCATTCGACTGCAACTCAATGCCGTGCCCGGCGTCTCCGAAGTGGCCTCCGTGGGGGGCTTTGTGCGTCAGTATCAAGTCGCGGTGTCCTCCACAAAAATGCGGGCGGTGGGCGTCGCACTTTCTGATGTGATGTCAGCCCTGGGAGCCAGCAACCTGAATGTGGGTGGCAAAGTGATTGAGGAAAATGGCATGGAGTTTGTTGTTCGCGGGATTGGGTTGGTGGAATCCCTCGCGGACTTGGAAAATATCGTCGTCGGTGGCACGTCCTCGCCGGTGTTGCTTCGGGATATTGCCACGATCCAAATGGGCGGAGATTTTCGGCGGGGGGCGTTGGATGTTGATGGGCAGGAGGTGGTTGGCGGCATTGTGGTGATGCGGACCGGCGAAAATGCCAAAGCGGTGATCGAAGCCGTGAAAGAGCGAATCAAGCAACTGACCCCAAGCCTGCCGGTGGGCATCACGATGGAGGCCTTTTATGACCGCAGCGACCTCATCGACCGCACGATCAACATGCTCCGTCATGCCCTCATCGAGGAAATCCTGCTCGTGACCCTGGCACACATCATTTTCCTCTGGCATTTCCGCAGCATCCTGATTGTGACGATCCCGCTCCCCGCGGCGATTCTGATCTCCTTCATTCTGATGAGGGAGTTTGGAATCACGTCAAACATCATGTCCCTGGCCGGGATTGCCATCGCCATCGGCGTTTTGGTCGATGCGGCCATTGTGATCACAGAAAATGTGATCCGTCATTGTGAGAAACAGACATTGGAAAAGGGCTCTCCCCTCACGCCGGAGGAAATCTGGGAAACAACCCTCTCCTCATCTGCTGCCGTTGGACGTCCCATCTTTTTTGCCATGGCCATCATCATTCTGGCATTTCTCCCGGTGTTCGCGCTCACCGGACAGGAGGGGAAGCTCTTTCATCCCCTCGCCTTCACCAAAACCTTTGCGATGGTTGGGGCCACATTGCTGGCTGTGACCGTCGTCCCGGTGCTTTGTTCGCTGCTCGTACGGGGCCCCTTCCACCCCGAGAGTCGAAATTGGGTCATGCGCCCCCTCCTGGCGATTTATGGTCCCGCGCTGGATTGGTCGCTTAAACACCGGAAAAGCGTTTTGGGTTTGGCCGCTTTCTTCCTGGCGGTTGCGTTGATCCTCGCCTTTGGAGTTCCCGGCGTTGTGCGCAATTCGATTGAAAAGATTTCTCCAACCTTGGCAGCGCGGCTGCCATCAGGATTCGGCTCGGAATTCATGCCGCCCCTTGAGGAAGGCAGCCTGCTCTTTATGCCGGTGTTGCTTCCCAGCACCTCGCTGACCGAGGTCAAACGCACCATGTCATGGCAAAACCAGGTGATAAAATCCGTCCCGGAGGTTGTTTCTTCCGCTGGCAAATTGGGGCGGGCCGACACGGCCACGGACCCCGCCCCGGTGGAAATGATAGAAACCACCATCCAACTCAAACCCCGCAGCCAATGGCGCGAGGGAGTCACCAAGGAGTCCCTGATTGCCGAGCTGACCCAAAAACTTTCAGGCGTTCCCGGCTATGTGCCTGGATTTTTGCAGCCCATCGAAAACCGGATTCTCATGTTGAGCACGGGCATCCGCGCCCAGGTCGGAGTGAAGGTGCTGGGCGATGATCTTGCGGTGCTTCAGCGGGTGGTTTATGAGGTCGAGCGGATTGTCCGTGAAGTGCAGGGGGCAACCGGAGTGGCCCCCTCCCGTGTCCAAGCCAAACCATACCTGGAAATTATTCCCGACCGGTTTCTCCTGGCCCAATACGGGTTGTCCATGCGCGATGTGCTCAATTACGTCGAAGTCGGGCTGGGTGGCGTCAACATGGGAACGACCATCCAGGGACGGGAACGCCTGCCCATCCAACTCCGGCTCCAGACCGCGGAGCGCGATGACATCGAGAACATTGGAGAGATCCCCATCCGAACCAAATCCGGAGGCACGGTGCCACTCCGTCAATTGGCAAAAACCCAACGCACCATTGGCCCGGGTGAAATTGCCAGCGAAAACGGGAGGCTCCGCCTTTTTGTCCAGGCGAATGTGACCGGGCGCGACCTCGGGGGGTTCATCAAGGAATTGCGTGAGAAACTTCAAAAAGAGATCACACTGCCACCGGGAGTCACCTTGGAATTCAGTGGCCAGTATGAGCATCAGCTCCGGGCCGCACGCACGCTGGCCATCGTGGTTCCTGCCGCGCTGACCATTATTTTTCTGCTGCTTTTCATGACCTTCCGCTCGTTCATGGAAGCGGCCCATGTCCTGCTCGCGGTCCCGTTTGCGCTCACGGGGGGCGTCTTCCTCCAATGGATTCTGGGTTATGACTTCAGTGTGGCCGTCTGGGTTGGTTACATCGCGCTCTTTGGCACGGCCGTGCAGACCGGCATTGTGATGGTCACCTACCTGGAGGAAGCCCTCAAGAACAAGCAGGCCCTTCGCGGCAACGCCTTCAACCGGGCCGACCTCATCGAGGCAGTGAAGGAAGGGGCTTTTCTCCGGCTGCGGCCCAAGGTCATGACAGTTTCCACAGTGATCGCCAGCCTGCTTCCCATCATGTGGAGCACCCAAACCGGCGCAGAGGTTATGAAACCCCTCGCGGCTCCCGTCATCGGCGGCATGGTCTCCAGCCTGCTCCATATCCTGATTGTCACCCCGGTGATTTTTGCGTGGCTCAGGGAGCGGTCCCTGAAATCCCCCTAAAATACCCTCGCTTTTGGTTTGATTTTCTCCGGCATCCCGCGATAGTCCACCCACTATGAGTCAGCATCCCAGCCTGAAAGGTAAAGGCACCATCCAAGCAAAACGCAGCGTTCTCAAGCGTTTCGAACGAGTCGAACTTTTGAAAAAACGCGGCCAATTCAAAGACAATCAACGCGTGATCGGTCTTCCAAAGACCAAGCCCGAGGATTAATCCCTCTTGCTTCCCTCGCGGGATTTCCGGAGGCGGGTTTCCAGCCAAAAGCCTCAATTTATGACAATTTTCGGCAGGTTTTCCCCATGCGATTAAACCGCTACCTCGCGGCATGTGGCCTTGGGTCCAGAAGATCGGTGGAGGCCATCATTCTCGCTGGCAAGGTCTCTATCAATGGATCCTATGCCCACACCCTGGCAACAACCGTCGAGGAGGATGATGATGTCCGGGTTTCAGGCCGGAGAATCTCCCCCCCAAAAACCCTCACGGTTGTGGCCATCAACAAACCGGTTGGTTACCTGAGCACCCGCTCGGACGAACGGGGTCGCGAGACCATTTACCATCTCCTTCCCGAACATTTTCGAAGACTCTTCCCCATCGGAAGGCTGGATAAAGACAGCGAAGGGCTCATGTTGCTCACCGATGATGGGGATCTCGCCCAAAAACTCTCCCACCCCACCCGCAAGGTGGAAAAAGAATATGATGTCAGCCTGGAATCAGACTTCGACCAGGCCCTCATCCCCAAACTCCAGCGCGGATTTGTGATTGAAGGCGGACGTGCCCGCATGGAATCCCTCCGCATGCTGGGACCCTCCCGCGTGAAGGTTGTTCTCACCCAGGGACTCAAACGCCAGATCCGGCTCATGTTTTACCGCCTGGGATTCGAAGTGAAGCGCCTTGTCAGAATCCGTATCGGAACCGTCCGCCTCGGCAACCTCCGCACCGGCGAATGGAAATCCCTCGGCCCAAAAGACATCGAACGCCTCCAAGCCGTCACCAAAAACCGCCCGGAACCCAAAACCCAGCCCCCAGCACGCAAGACAGGATCCAAACGGTCCGCTTAAGCGCTTTTACAGAACGAACGCAGAGAGCGGCACGGAATTCACAGAGTGCCAGAACCCGCCACTCTTCACCCGCTACCCGCTACCCGCTACCCCTCACTCCTCCAGCGTGTCCAGCGGGGAATCGTCAGGCCCACCCTTTCCGTTCAGCACATGAGTGTAGATCATCGTCGTTGAAACATCACTGTGCCCCAGCAATTCCTGCACATGACGGATGTCTTTTCCTGATTGCAGGAGGTGCGTAGCAAACGAATGCCGCAGAGTA
>JBGTAR010000239.1:0-14380 GCA_041749815.1 Terrimicrobiaceae bacterium | reverse complement strand
TCGGCTTCGATGACGAGTTCCAATACATCGATTTCAAGCTGCCGTGGACGGAACGCAAGGCCATCCAATGCATTCCGGACTTTGAACGAGACCACGCGCTTAAGGCTTTCGAGGCGTGGCAAAACAAGGCGGATCGCCATCATTATTGAAGGAGATCTTGAGAGTTGGGGAGCGCGACCCTGCACTTCATTGACAAGCCCTATTTGATTGCGCCTTCAATCATTCGGGAATAGCCGCTTCGCCTTCTGACAATGCCAACCAGATGGCATCGGCATAACCTTTCATGCCAGCATTATTGGGATGCCATGCGACCCCGGCATTTTCCCATTGTCCAGTGGCGGCCGCACGATTTTCCTTATTGGCGCTGACTGCCGCAATGTCAGCAAAAGGAATGCGATGTTTCCGGCAGACGGCCTTGATCATCTCGTCCTTGCCTTTTTTCCCTCGCCACACACCTGTGCAAACAATTCGTGCTTCAGGATGGGCGTCAACCAATAGGATGATCAGCTCCTCATAAGGTTTCTGAAACCCCACCTCGTCCAAACTGACATTGTCGTTCTCCCCCATCTGCACAACAATCACGTCAGGGTTTCCCTCTTTCAGTGTTTCAGCATTTTCCAGTTTTGCCCGCAAGGTTCCTCCCCCAGAAGCCTGAATAAGAATCTCTGGTTCCGTGCCTTGGGCCTTACCGATGAGGGCAACCAACTGATGGACATAGTCCTCCTCTTCAGAATCTGCGGCCATACCCCAACGCCCCGTCCAGCCCAATTGCTTGGCCGGTGCATGGAAGGAGATGCTGTCTCCCACGAAAAGAATCTTCTGGATTGGAGCGGCCGGGTTTGAAGGCACTGTCGCCGTGACTGCCGCCTTCTTGGCGAGGGCTTGTTCGGATTTTTTGTTTAATGCAAACCATTTTCTTAACACCTGCTCTCGATCTGTTGGCGTGGTCGCCTTCGGATGGTTGCTGCGGTCAAAGGGAAGGTTCGCATGCTCGACGCTCCAGACTGGTGATTCTCGGAATGCATGATACGTCCAGTCCCAGCCGTATTCCTCAAAGATCGCAATGCAATCATCGATATATTGCGCTGCACCTGGAGCCCATCGGACAGCACTGAATTCTCCAATAAAAATCGGGACACCATGCGCAAGCTGGAAGTCTCTCACAGGTGCGAGATAGCGCCTGAGAGCTTCTTTATTAAGAAGAACCTCTTGAACATTCCCGCCCGGATATAGGATTTTCTCCTTATCAAAGTCCTTCCCGTCCGCGCCTCCCTGGTTCGTCTTGATGCCCTGATGGGTGAACTCCCATGGCCAATACATATGAGCCTGATAAATCACATTGGTCAGGTCCACAGGGTCAAGCCAGAGGAAAGAATCCGGGCTATCCCATTGATCAACCTCAATCATAAGAGCCACATCAGGATCGATCTTGCGGATGGCTTTACCCGTCTCGACTTGAATGCCGAGCCAATCAGGTAATTCGGGCGGTGAGGGATAATTCTGCACCGGTTCGTTGACGAGGTCATAAGCCCAGAGTCCGGGGTGCCCCTTGAATCGCCGTGCAATTTTTTCCCACGTGGCAATGAAAGCATCATGATGTTCTTTCTCCAGATACATTCGGTGCGTGCGGTCCGGGTAACGGTCTCCCGGAACAGAGTGCATGTCCACCACCAGCTTGATGCCGCGGGCTGCGGCGGCGTCCAAAGCCAGGGCCAGATCGTCGAGTTTTTCTTCCAGCCACTGATCATAGGAACGTTGGTCGTTCGGCCTTTTGTACATTTGCCAGCGCACCACATTCACATTCCAGTCAGCCAAATCATCAAAATCCTTCTCCACAAAACGATGCGGCGACATCATCCCACGTTTCTCGGTTGGGGTTGTTTGCATCTGACCTTCTGGCAGCGTCCGAATAGATCGCGATTGAACGATTGTTAACTTAAGCGATGAAATCCACAATGATCCCGTTGCCCCCTCCAAGCCGATGCGTACTTGGGTTTGGGTGGCATCATCCAGCACGCCACACAGCATGCTGACTTCCTTCCACGGGAACGTGCCGTGCAGCCCCCGCGCATCAAGCCAGCGCTTACCCCGGCCAGTGGTATTTAAATAAAATTGGCATTTGCCGCCAAGATACCCCGGCAGGGGAAGCTTGGGATCCGGGCTTTCCAGGGATTCCCCACGAACCATCGCGGTGAGCATCACCCGCGTTCCTTGAAGTTTCTCAACGGGCAACACAAAATGAGCCATGCGTACTTTTTTACCGGATTCATCGGGCAGAATGCTGAATTTGACCGCAGGTTCCCCATGTGGTACGTCATTCAAGATCACTCCTCCCTGCTTTTCCAAGGCAAGCCGCATGGCAGGATCTGAGAGGTCGAGCTCAAAGATGACCTCCCCGCGTGAATTGGTGTCCGATTTTATCACTTCCGGACTGGTTGTTTCTTCACCAAAAAGACAGGGAAGAGCAGAGGCTAGGGCAAGGAAAAGAGTCGAAAATCGAAGGGCTTTCATCGTGGGAGCAGGTATCAGGGAAGAAGGTTTGCGAGCTCTTTTAATCGAGAGGGAGTCACTTGATTTCGAGCGTTCGGAACTGATTGATCACAAGCGATCCGGGCTTCTGTCCAAATCCAGAAAATCCGGCGCATTCCACTCTCGGCTTCTGATCGGACTCGAGGGGCTTGTCCAGGATCACCTCTATCCCGTTCACGGTCATCTTCAGGATGCCCGAAGCGGGGTTGTATTCGATGGAGAGGGGCACAGGTTTTCCCTCCTCCAGATCGGGGATTTTATCCCTTTTGAGCCGGACAATACCTTTCTCAGGCACATTAACCGCACACTCATAGTTGCCACGACAGTCAATCAGGAGGAATATCCCGTGCTCCCACGTGAAATTCGTGCCGTCCGTTCCAAGGCCAATCGCTGCCCAATTGGGCCGCTCCGCGCCGGTCACTGGATTCACCGTTCCCTCCACAAGGATGGCCCCTGACTGGGCAGGCACAGGAACACTGGCGCGATAAACCCGAGTGTCTTTTGTTGTCACAAAACCACCTTCATCGTCTTTTGTGAGCATCAGATTGTCTGTTGCTGTCCAGGCAGCCTCACCGGTGGAAGTTTGCGTTCCTTCCAGGGGAACTGTTATCCCCTGGCTTCCAGTTCCAAACGTGTCACTGATTTCAAAAGTCTCCTGAGCAAGGAGAGCGCTCAAGGGAAGCAAGAGGCAGACGAGGCTGGTGGTAATAGGTTTTCTGGTTTTCATAGATGGGAGGCGGGTTAAAAGGTCGGAGAAAATTCCCAAGCTGAGAAACGTTCCAAAGGATGGGAACTGACCGAGCGGGCAGCATGAGAAAATACGGGATCGCAAACACCTTCGCCCGCCATCTCAAGCAACAGGGCCGCCCGCGACTTTCGAAAAGGTGCAATTTGCGGCCAGGTCCAGGGCTTTTCCTGCAACCAATAGGGCAACATCCAGTTTATTCCCTGGGCGATCGTGCAGCCCTGGGGGGATTTCCAGCTCCAGAGGTTGATGCCCAATCGAGCCGCAACTTTGGCCAGGGACGCAAAAGCCAAAAGGTTGAATGTGCAATATGTCATCGAGAGAGTTCGGGGCAACTCATGAGGCTGCCTCCCATCAACCAGGAACTGCTGGTCAATGCGGCTGAGCGAATATTTTCCAATCTGATCTCTGGCAACTTCCTCTTTCCCGCAGAAAGAGGCGAAGGCGACAACCTGGGCATCATACCACGTGCCGTGGTTATTAGTTTCGGCACATTCTTGCCGACCTTCCTGACTATTGATCAACCAGTCCACGTAAGATGAAAACCATTCTTTCAAACCCGCAAGATCTTCAGACGTCCACGCCTCACCTATCTCAAGACGACGGACCTCTTCCACAAGAAAACACAACCCCCATGTGTCAATAATCCCGATGCCTCGGCCATCACAAATCCCGGGGATCCCTTGGGCAAATCGGAGGTGTGGGTTCATCCGCGTCCTCGGATCCAGAAACCAGGTCCGCAAAAGACGGGCAGCTGCTCTGGCATAATCTGAAGAATCCTCCACCTGAGACATGATTGTCAGCAGAGAGACGGCAGCTTGGAGTTTTTCCAGCTTCGGTCTGTCGCCTGCAGATGCATGATTTGTCTCCCCGTCTCGTCGCAGGTAAGGCAGACCATCTGGCTGTTTCGGGTCAGGCCACCAATAGGGACCGGAACTGACATAATCATGGACGTCACCACTGGCGGGAGGTTTTGCCTTGACCACCACAGTGAGTTGGGGAATCACCAAGGCCTCTGCAACAATATCCTTCAAGTGAAGGACGAAGCGGGGCTTGCTGAGAAGCTCGGCACGCAACTGATTCAGATTCAAATCTTCCCCTGCGGGTGTGACGCACGCCGCACTCAATCGATTCTCCAATTCCGATTATCCGGATTCATCAAGTCAGTGTCAGATTTTTCCGCAGACACATGACCGTCCACCCAGAGGACATTGGCGGTTTTTCCAGAATGCCGAAAATCCACCACCGCATCCTGCAATCCCGAGGGCGGACGCACAAAAGGCACCCAACGCGTCGTGTTGACCTGAGCCTGATCTGTGATCATCACGGTCCGAGAAGGATGCTGGACTTGGTGGTACTGGACCCAACGCTTCGGGTTTCCAGCGGTACGATAGAGAGATAGATAGTCACTATTATAACCGTAGCCTGGCCAATTCACCGAGGCGGCCTGACTTGGACATCTCAACACTGGCAAGCTCAGAACGACAGGTGCACTGGCTGAATTAAAAGTGTCTGCATTATAAGTGGCAGGTAGCTTGGCATCCAGATAGGGAGCCAATTTGTAAGCCCAGGTTTTTTGGTTTTCGAAATCCTCATACGTGGAGACAATTTTTCCGTCATTATCAGCCGACCAAGCCAGTGCGGCAGCTCCGATCTGTCGAAGATTGGAGGAGCATTTGATGGAAAGCGCTGCTTCCTTCATTCTGGTTCTCACTCCAAGAAGAAGTGACACCAGCACAGCAATGCATCCAATGGTCACCAAGAGCTCAATAAGCGTGAATCCTCTGTTGGCCATGGCTCGCGGGCAAATATTGATGGTGGAATTCCTTGTCACGGGGGGACTGGTAATCGTTGTTCCTATCGTTTATGCCATCGATCTGGAGCGGCGCGAGCGGGAAAATACAACCAACAGGCCCATTCCAGCCAACAGGCAGGTCGATGGCTCCGGCACCACCAAGGCGATTTGATTCAAGCCGTTGTAGTTGTAGTCCAGAGTGTACCCACTTGGCAAGCTGCTGACCGAGGCAAATGCTAATCCCGTCAGGGAAGTGTAGTTGGCGATCACGTATGCCGCATCATCCAAGGAACCAAGCGTGTTAAAATCCACAGCACCCGAGGTGATATTGAGTGCCGCAGCATTGAGGAGTCCCGCCGAGCCAACTCCCGAAGGATCGAGTGTGAAGATAAACGCCTGGTCACCCAGCATCGTGAAACTTTCGGCGGTTGTATCAAAGGTTGCTCCGGCGTTCACACGGACTTGGGAGCTATCAACGATCGAACCCCCTGACGCGAGGATCAGCGTTCCGGAGGTCACGTTGGTTTCGCCCGTGTAGGTGTTTGCTCCTGAGAGAATCAAATTTGAGGTCCCACTGTTTTGCGTCAGTGAGGTCACATTCGTGCCAATCGACGCCGCAATCGTCACACTTCCCGAGCCACTCCCGGTGTGCGAGACCGCACCAATGGTGTTGACGGTATTTCCAGCAGCATTACTGATGGCGAATGTGGTTGCTCCGACGGTATTAAGAAGCAAGTCACCCGTTCCATTGATTCCCGTAGTAAATCCGCTTGCTCCCGTGCTGGTGCCGCTGTAGGTCACGGCCGCGGAAGTGGAGCCGGTGTTGATGATGAGGTCGTGGCTATTGAGTTGGATGGCTCCTGAGTAGATGCCGCCATTGCCACTCCCAAACTGCAATGTTGAAGCGTAACCATTGGTATTGGTGGCATCGCCGACAGCAATGGGATTGGCAAAAGTCTGACCTCCCATTTGAGGTTGCAGCGTGACATCGGAGTCTGTCGCGGCATCTCCCAGTGTCACAAGGCCCGTATTCCCGCCAAGTGCCTGAGTGAAACTTGAACTGATCACTGTTCCTTCGCGAATAGTCAGACCCCCTGAAAACGTGTTGGCCCCGGAAAGCGTTTGTGTTCCGCTTCCGATCTTTAGAAGGCTGCCTGTGCCGGCAATCACCCCGCTGTAAGTCACATTGGCATTGTTATTTCCGATGGTCAGAGCCACAGCATTGGATGCGTTGTTGGTCAGTGTGATCGTTGAGATCTGTCCTGCCGTGGAACTTCCTCCTGACAACCCCCCGATTGTGAAGGCATTACTAACAACTGAACTGTCAAAAACAAGGGTGGTCAGATTGTTTCCTCCGGGGCTGCCTGGTCGGGCAAGGGTGCTATCCTGCAAAGCAAGGCTGTTGCTCAAAACCAATGTTCCCGTGGAACCAGTGGTTCCAAGTGTGGTATTGCCCGTGTGCGTGTTTGCGCCAGCCAGGGTCAACATTCCATTTCCAGTGAAATTGATCGCGCCAGCGGCCGTGGTGTTCTGAACGACCCCGCTGACTATCAGGTTGCCACTTCCATTGATTTCAGTTGTGCGTGCAGAACCGCCGGCACCGGTGGCCATCAGATCCAGACTGCCGAGTGTCAGTGTGCCCCCATTGACGGTTAGGGTCTTGTTGCTGCCGTTCATCAGTCCATAACCCGAGGTGATCTCAATATTTCCGCTTGTGGCGTTGAATGTCATCGTTGTCGCATTGGACAGTAGACCGCCCGTGTTGCTGAAGGTTTGTAATGCTCCACTATTGTTATCAACAGAGTTCAGACGGAAAGTGTTTCCGGTCATTGTGTAAGCCGGAGAACCCGCATCAAACGTGATGTTCACGATGGTTGTGGCGCTGGATGTGAGTGTGTTCGTCAGCATATTGGACGGAGAGGCATTTGCGCTGGTGAAAATCAGTGAGTCGTTGGACACAGGAATTGCCACCGCCCAGTTTGCACCTGTCGCCCAATCCGTACTTCCGCCTGATCCCTGCCATGTTCTTGTCGCCGCCGAAGCAGGCAGCGAGGTTAAGATCGCTCCGGCAAGCACGAGGCCAAACGTCCGGAATGTTGATGATGATATTGTGTGTTTTGGGATTTTCATGGGTTATGGGATTGGAACGTGAATGAAGCTGGAGGGTGATTTAGGGGTTGTTGGTTGGTTTGTTATGCACTCTGACGAATCACAATTTTCCCTCGGAGTCGTGTTTCAAGGCACGCGCGAGATTTACCCAACATCAACTCCTCCAGGAGGCGGTAGGCGATGCGCCCACGATCTTCGAAGGGGATTTGATAACTGGTCAGGGAAAAATCTTCGCTCGCGGCAATGGCAAGGTCATCCACCCCGGTGATCCGCAAATCGTCAGGCAGGCTCAGCCCAGCCTCCCGAGCTGCAACGATCAAACCAATCGCCAGGAAATCGTTGGCACACATCACCGCGTCCAATCGTCCGGCTTTTTCGAGGAAGGCTTTGGCGATATACTTGGGTTCTGCAATCGGATCCCGAAAATTTGGGTGCATCGCGGCCTCCAAAAGAACTCCATTTTCGGGCTCTACAAGGCCCGCTTCCTCCAAGGCCCAGCAATAGCCAAGGTATCGGTCACGCATGTGCAAGGACCAGGCTCCGTTGGAAAGATGGCCGATACGTTTTGCACCACTTTGAATCAAATGACGGGTCATGGTGTAACCCGCGTGAAACCCGTCCACCACCACCGATGGAAATCCAAGACCAGGAAAATTCACGGTGAGAACAACCGGAACCTTGGGCTTCAGAAGCATCTGGGTGAAATGAACATTATCCTCCCGTGTGATCAGGCTGGGATAGATCACCACACCCTTCACATCAAATTCATCGAGTCGGCTAAACAACTCCGCATCTTTCCGATGGTCAGCCGCAGTCGTCAGCATCAGGGTTCGCCTGCCCGTCTCTCGGGCGGCATCCTGAAAACCACTCACCGTGCGCCAGATGGTTTCGTGCTTGTCGCTGGGATAAATAAACGCAAAAGCATCCAACTGCACCGCTGGCTTGCCTTGGTCCTTGGTGCTCCGAAGAACACGCGTTCCCGAGCGTTTCCGACGCTCCACCATGCCTTCATGCTCCAGGCGGGAGATGGCTTTGGAGATCGTAGGACGGCTGAATCCCAGTTGCGCTGCCAAATCATTTTCCTTCGGCATCAGTCCTCCAACAGGCCACACCCCGCGAACGATGTTGTCCTCAAGGAATTGATAGACGCTTTCGACTTTTGATAGCGTTTCTTCTTGCATATTATGTAAACCATAATTGTTTTAGGTAAACCATATGTCAACAAAAATATTTCAGTCCCTCAGAAAAAACTCCCAATCGGTGGACCATAATTTTCCTTCTCCCCTCAAATCGCGCATTTACGGGTGTTGGCTTGGCAAATCGATTGGTGGCACGCTGGGCCTTCCCGCCGAAGGAAAAATGGAGCGTCTGGATTACTCGTTTTATGAGCCGGTTCCCACGATTGCCCCACCGAATGATGATCTTGAGCTTCAGTTGGTTTGGCTGCATCTGGTCGAGCAAGGCGGATCGACTCTGACACAAACGGACTTCGCACGAGCATGGAGGGATCATATTCATTATATGTGGGACGAGTATGGTCGGACCCGGTGGAATTTGCGGCGAGGAGTTCCCCTGGAAAGTGTGGGGACCTTTGATAATCCGTTCCATGCCGGCATGGGATCACCCATCCGATCTGAGATCTGGGCTTGTCTCTTCCCAGGTGATGCGGACAGCGCGGCCTATTACGCCGCCATGGATGCTTCGCTGGACCACGGCACGGAAGGAATCGCAGGCGAGGTCTTTTTTTCTGTCATGCAAAGCGAGACCGCTGCGGGAAAAGACCTGCGCGAGGCCATTGACCAGGCTTTGCGCTATCTTCCGGCCGAAACTGAAACGGCAGTTGCGGTTCGCTTTGTCCGGCAGACTCATGGCATGGGTGTGCCAGAATGGGACTGCTGGAAGCAGCTCCTGACCCGGCATGGCAATGAAAATTTCACCCATGCGCCATTGAACGTTGCCCTGACCATTTGGGCACTCCTCTACGGGGCATCCAATTTTGAGAAAAGCATTCTGCTGGCTGTGAATGGCGGATATGACACGGATTGCACCGCCGCCACGGTGGGTGCCACGCTGGGACTTCTGCTTGGTGAGGAAAGAATTCCCACACGCTGGAGCGAACCCATCGGAGATGGCGTCTTCGTCGGTCCGGGCATCCAAGACATTGCGGCTCCGCAAACTCTCGGCGAGTTGACGGATCGTACCATGGCTCTGATTGGCAAGTTGGAGGCAATGCGTTGGGATGGTTCGGTCTGGGAACAGAAGCCAGCGGATGTTGATCTGGCTCGCCTTCCGGGTTCGATTGAGCTCGTTTCCCTTTTGGGAGAGAAGATCCCTTGGGCCAATGGCGAACTCCCTGTTGAAGTGAAGCGGGCTGGCGGTGCACGATGGACGTGGGAGGTAGCAGACTCCGAAGCGAAGCAACTCATTTGCCTCGCTCGCCAGGGAGCAAAACTTTACCTAAATAACTCCCTCTTATTGGAGTGCCCGGCGGGACTGCCATACGTCCCGGCAACTCACCGTTGCCCACCGCAGGCGCAGGTGAATGTCGCACCGGGACCAGGAGTTCACGCATTGCGAATCGAACTGACCTCAAACGAAGAAGGACAAGAAGCCACGCTGATCCTCGCCTATCCGAATTTCCACCTCTGCCCGTGGACACGTGCTGAACTCCCCCACCCCGCCAAGCTTGAGTGATGACAGGCAAAATTGTTTACGAAGTTATCAAAAACCGTGAGCTGATCACATCAAACAGCTATTGAGATTGTGTTGCCTCCGCGAACCCCACGATGGCTTCTTCCTTTCGATCCCCATCCGGCAACGATTGAATCCATTGTTCGGCGGAAGAACGGTCTTTAGATGCCCAAACCCTCAGAATCTGACGCGTTGAGCGGTTCAGTGTGGCCACGTCGCAAGTGGCTTCCGTCCATTTCATGGCCGCTATCGGATCTTTCCGAGCCCAGGCAGCAGCAATATCGGATGCCAGATCCGAGAAAATGACTGGGTCCTTCACCCGGCCGATTGCTTTGGCCGCCTCTTCCGGAGAGCCCTGTGCCAGACGCTGCAAAAATGTTTTTGCGAAAACGTCCACATCGCTTTGACGTTTCAACCGCTCCAGAAGCGATTGCCCCTTCTTTGGATCCCGCTCTCCACCCTGCCATAACAGCCCGCCAAAGATCGGCATTCGTGAGCCGGGAAGGGTCTGCGTTGAGCCAATCCATGGCTTCCGGAGGATCATGGAAAGCGAGCCAGCGGACCACCTGCCAAAGTGTTTGGCCTCCCGTGCTGTTCAAGACCCAGTCCTCACTCAAAAGTGCTGAAAGCTGATCCTCTGGCAGCTCTTTCACCGCAAGATACCATGCGCGGGAGTCCTCGACTTTCGAACGAAGATCGGATTCCGGCTCTGAGCACATTGCAGTTTGCACAGAAAATATCAGCGACAGCGCCAGCAACTTCTTGCCAAATCTGTTTGTTGGTAGGGTTGGATTCAAGAGCGAGGGAGACAAATCAACCTCGTTTTTATTCCCAGCTTTTGATATCGTCGCCATTCCCTCCTTCGTCAATCTTGTTCTTTCCGGGTGAATAGGCGAATGGAACTGAGCGTGTGGAAAATCCGAAAACATATGGAGATCCCCACGGATCAATGAATCGGCCTTCCTCTGATATTTGCTTCTTATTTGGATCGATGAAGACAATGCCTTTCGGGTTGTCTCCCAGTAATATTTGCATCAGGCGGGAGTTGCCCCCTCTTTGAGCTTCACCGTATTCTGTGAGATACGCCCGCATGGCAATCCTCAGGTATACGACATCATTCTTTGCACGGGCTTTTAAGGTGTCACTTGGTCCTACGCTTAATGTTGGGATCAAAAGCCACAACAGAATTAGACCTCCCAGCAGAATCACGATGAGGAAAATGACTTTCATTTTGTGTTGTTCGTGATCCCTGCCAACTGACGATGCATTTCTTTATCCATTTAGTGCTGGTCCACCTGTTACTGAGACAAATTATCAGTCGGGGTATAAACCAGTTCAGGTGCTGGAGGAGAGATTACGGTTTTGAAGGCACGATGTCCGCGGCATCGTAACCTTGGGAAACGGCCAAGCCGACCAGCGACTCGTATTGGGTGGGGTTCATGGTGGGCTTGCGGGAGAGGATCCAGAGGAACTTACGGGAGGGATGACCCACGAGGGCCCATTGGTAGTTTTTTTCATCAAGGCCGAGCACCCAATAATCTCCGGCGAAGGGACCAAAGAAGCTCACCTTGAGTTTTGCATTGTTTGAGCCAGGGACCGGAGTGGCCGTTCCGGTGATGCTGTTGGGTGTTCCGTCTTTGCCAACGCAGGAATTCACGACGCGGATTTTTCCATTTGGAAGGGGGGAATATTCGGCCGTGGTTCCAGAGGCACATTGACGCTGGAACCAATTCGGCATCCGGGCGACTTCATACCATTTTCCGGAGTATTTTTGAAGGTCCACCGAGGAAACCGTCGCGGGCGCCGGTCGTGTCGCACACCCGGTAAAGAAGCCAGTGATTGCAAGAAGGATTGCAGCGAGCGAATTCTTTGGTGTCATGGGGGATATGATACGCGTTATTGGATTTTTGGCGATGGTCTTGATGTGCGGGTGCGGGCGCAATGACCAGCGGGCAGACTTGGTTTTGATCAATGGGGCGGAGCCGGAGACCCTCGATCCGGCCATTATCACCGGTCAGCCTGAAGGTCGGATCGTGAACGCGCTGTTTGAGGGCCTGTGCGCTTTTGATAAAACCGGGAAGGCGGTGCCGGGGGTTGCCGAGCGCTGGGATGTTTCTGAGGACGGGCGTACCTACACGTTCCACCTGAGGGAGGACGCCAAGTGGAGTGATGGGTCGCCCGTGACGGCCCATGATTTTGTGGCCTCATGGAAGAGGACCCTCTCGCCCGCGACTGCCAGTGCCTACAATTATTTGCTGTTTCCGATTCGGGGTGCCCAGGATTTTGCCGAGGAAAAGACAAAGGATTTTTCGGATGTCGGTGTGAAGGCTGTTGATGACCAAACCCTGATTGTCGAACTCAACAGCCCGACGCCGTATTTTTTGGACCTCTGCTCCTTCCCCACCCTGCACCCTGTGCCGGTGTCATTGATTGAGAAGGTCGGCGATGACTGGGTGAAGCCCGATCATTTGATCAACAATGGCGCCTATGTCCTCAAGGAGTGGCGGATCAATGATCGGATCCGTTTGCAAAAAAACCCGGAATATTGGAACCGCGAAAAGGTCGCTTTGGAGACCGTCGACATTCTCCCGATCTCAAAAGATTCCGTGGCCTTCAACTTTTATGAAAGCGGTCTTGCGGATTTGGTGATGGATAAAGGGCTGGCCCCGACCTCACTTCTTGATGAACTCAAAAAGCGCAAAGATTTTCACGCGGCGCCATTTCTTGGGATTTACTTTTTGAGGTTCAACTGCTCAAAACCGCCTTTTGATGATGTGCGCGTGCGCAAGGCGTTCGCCATGGTGATCGATAAAACCCGCATCGTTGAAAAGATCACCCGCGCCGGAGAAATGCCGGCAGCGGGTTTTGTGCCTCCCGGTATTGAAGGATATGGCGGGGTGAATGGGCTGCCCTATGACCTCGAAGCCGCTCGTGCCCTGCTTGCAGAGGCGGGTTTTCCAGGAGGGGCCGGATTTCCGTTTGTGAACTATCTGTTTAATGAAAGTCAGCAAAACGAGTCCATTGCCGTGGAGTTGCGGGACATGTGGCAGCGGGAACTTGGTGTCAATATCACGCTCGGGCGCCAGGAGTGGAAAGTCTATTTGAACTCGCTGTCATCGCTGGATTACGGCATCGCCCGCTCGTCATGGGTTGGGGATTATCCCGATCCCAACACCTTCCTCGACATGTTTGTGACCGATGGAGGCAATAACCGCACGGGCTGGAGCAGCAAGGCCTATGACCAACTCACCGCAGAAGCTGCCGCCGAGTCCAATCCGGAGGCACGACTCCGGTTATTGGAGGAGTTGGAGAAACTCCTGGTGGAGGGCGAGGCGCCGATTGCGCCGATCTACTACTATGTGGGCATTCAGCTCTACGACCCCGCAAAGATCGGCGGAGTTCAAGCCAACGTGCTGGATGAACACCCAATCCGCGAAATGTATCGGAAAGACCGGTAAAAATTCTCTGACGCCGTGAAACAAGGACTTTTGTCCCCCTTTGCCTCCCCGGTCTTCCGGTCGCTCTGGCTGGCCTCCGTGGCTTCCAACTTTGGGACCATGATGCAAAGCGTCGGCGTCACGTGGTTGATGACCTCCCTCACGTCCTCCCCTCCTCTCATAGCCATGGTGCCTTTTGCTGCGCTTTCGCCAGTCCTGCTTTTCGGTCTGTTGGGAGGAGTTCTTGCCGACACGATTGACCGCCGGACCTGGCTCATTTGTTCGCAGCTCTGGATGACTGCCGCCGCACTCGCCATGGGACTGATCGCCTCCGCCCATGCCGCCACGCCGTTTTCTCTCCTTGCCCTCACCTTTGCACTCGGCACCGGCAATGCCCTCAATATCCCCGCATGGCAGTCGCTCATTCAGGACATCGTCCCCATCGAACATGTGCCTGCTGCCGTGTCTCTCAATAGCATGAGCTTTAACACCGCCCGCATGGTCGGACCCGTCTGTGGCGGCATCCTCGTCGGCCTTGCCGGCCCTCCCGTTGTCTTCTTCTTTAACGCCGCCTCCTTCCTTGGAACGGTCCTTGTTCTCATTTTCTGGAGACCGGAAAAAACCCAACGCCAGAAACACAAGATCCTCAGCGCCTTCGGCTCGGGCATTCACTATGTGCTCAAGGCGCACCATCTGCGCGGCCCCCTCGCCCGCGTCGGCATGCTGTGCTTTTTTTCCAGTTCAGCCATTGCCCTGCTTCCCATCATCGCGCGGGACCGCATGGAGCTCGATGCCACCGGCTTCGGGCTTCTTATGGGATCTTTGGGATTTGGTGCCCTCGTTGGGGGAGCCGCGGTTCCCGCGTTCCGCCGAATCCTCTCCCCAAGTGCCATTGTGGGATGGGGCACGGCCCTCTCCGCCGCAGCTCTCGCTGGACTCGCCGTGGCCCCTTCGCTGGGAATCGGCATCCTGGCTCTCCTTTTCTACGGCTTCGCCTGGATCTCCAGCATGGTGAACCTCAATGTCTCAGTTCAGACGTCTGTGCCCCAGAAATTGCGGGGACGCGCGATGGCC
>JBGTAR010000238.1:0-16265 GCA_041749815.1 Terrimicrobiaceae bacterium | reverse complement strand
GTAAGCGTCACTTCTAGCACATCTACCCGGAAAGGTAGAACTGCCATAATCTGGATTGATGACAGATCTACAAAGTTCGATAGAAGTTCTCAAAGTTGACGTGGCAGGGCGGGTGATAACGCCCAAGGAGAAGCGGGAGGAATTGGTGGAGGCCTACCGCCGCAGTGGGATGACAGGGAAGCAGTTTGCCGCCTATGCGGGGGTCAAGTATGTGACACTGATGAGTTGGGTGGGAAAAGCCAACAAGCAGGGTTCCGAGCCAAGCTGTGTTGGGAGGGAGAGCTTCCAATGGGTGGAAGCAAGCGTTGAGAGTGCGGGGGGATCTCTTGTGGTGGAGATCGGCGGAATCGCGAAAATGGAGGTGAGCAATTCGAGGCAGGCGGGTTTGGCAGCTGAAATCCTCGGAAGTCTGGGTATGGGAGGGAAGTCATGCTGAGTTTTTCGGGGAACCTGCGGGTTTTTGTGGCCGTGGAGCCCTGTGATATGCGCAAGGGCTATGAGGGGTTGTCGGCATTGGCGGGAGGGGTCCTGGGGGAGGACGTGCGCAGCGGGGCGCTGTTTGTGTTCAGCAACCGGCGCAGGACACGATTGAAAATCCTGTATTTTGACGGCACGGGGATGTGGGTAATGGGAAAGCGATTGGAAAAGGGCACGTTCTCCTGGCCGAAACTCGTGGAGGGTGGATCTCCAAAAGTGGTCCTTCGGGCTGAAGCTCTGGCGATGCTCACCGATGGGGTGGACCTGCGTGGAGCGAAGATGAGGCCGTGGTATGAGAGAGATTAAAAATAGCTAAGCAAAGTCTCTGAATACTAAGACATTGGCACGTGATCTGCTATGCTAATAGACGATGGCAGAACCCACCATAAAAGAGCTTCTCAAGAAGCTCGAAGAGCGTGATCAATTGATCGCGCAGCTCAGCGTGGAGAATGCGCTGCTGCGGCAGAAAGTGGACAAGCTCTCGCGCATGATCTACGGGACCAAGAGCGAGCCCTTCAATCCGAATCAGCCGGACTTTTTTGAAGGGGCTCCCGCATCGGGGCAAGAGACGGGAACCTTTGAGGAAAAGCCCTCTCACGACCGCAAGCAGAAGACCCGCCGCAGTTCAGGCATCCCCGAGAACTTGCCCGTGGAGGAAACCATCATTGATCCCTTGGAGGTGCAGGCCGAGCCTGAGGCCTACAAGCACATCGGAGACGAAGTCAGCGAGCAGTTGGACTACACACCGGGAGCCTTCCGCAAAGTGCGCACCGTGCGGCGCAAATATGTGCGAAAGAACACGGTTGATGCCAAGCCCATTATCGCGCCCCTCCCACCAAAACTGCAGGACGGCTGCATGGCAGCCCCCGGTTTGCTGGCCAATATCCTGGTGAGCCGCTATGTGGATCATCTGCCCTTCTTCCGTCAGGAGACCATTTTCAAGACACGCCATGAGGTCCTCATCCCCCGGCAGAACATGGTGCGCTGGATGGGGATGGTGGCTGATCGCTTGGAACCCATTTACAATATCCTCAAAGAGGGAGTGCACAGCGCGGACTACATCCAAATGGATGAAACTCCTGTGCGCTATCTCGAACCCAAGGAAAGAAAAGCCCCGCTTGGTTACATGTGGGTGACCTCGTGCCCCGGTGGTGATGCGATTTTCCACTGGCACACCAGCCGCTCAGCCCAATGCATCAAGGACATCCTGCCCGAGACGTTTGCTGGCATCCTGCAAACCGACGCCTATGCTGCTTACGGCAGCTTTGCCAGAGAGCATTCCGGCGTTGTGATGGCCGGGTGCATGGCCCATATGCGGCGCAAGTTTTACCAGGCTTTTCCACAAAACCAGAAGATGGGCAACTTCGTTCTCAGCCACATCAGAGAGCTCTACGAGGTGGAGCGTTCCCTACGAAAGCGAAGAGCCGGACCTGCCTTGCGGGAGGTTGTGCGCGACTCGGTCTCCCGTCCCATCCTCGCACGCCTGCAGAAAGCCATAAAAATCATGAAACCAAAGTTCCTGCCCCAAAGCAATGCAGGCAAGGCGATCAGCTATGCGCTCTCCATCTGGGACTCCCTGCTTGTTTACCTGGATGAGGGCCGGGTGGAGATCGACAACAATCTCATCGAGAATGCCATCAGACCCACGGCTGTGGGCAAAAAGAACTGGCTCTTTATTGGGGCAGCTGAGGCAGGCAAGAAAGCCGCAATCCTCTACACCATCGTGGAATCCTGCCGCCGTCTTGGCGTCGACCCCTACGCCTATCTCCACGACGTCCTCACCCGGCTCCCCCGAACAACCAACCACACGATTGGCGCTCTCACCCCGAAAAACTGGGCCAAGGCCCGCTCCGCTACCAAGTTCCACCAAGCCGCAGCGGCGTAAAGAGTAGAAGTGTCAGATCGATACGATCTGACTGTTATGCAGAATCCAGATCGATTTTATCGACCTGTGCTTTAAGTGACGCTTACTGTTCATCATCCCAATATTGTACAGAACAATCTCGTTCACATTGCCCACCTCGTTTGCAGAATGCCTAAAGCGGCGGAAGAATTCATCTGGGGTGATAAATTGGACCGATTCAGGAGGTCCGTCATACTGTGAGGGGTTTCTTATCGACGTTTGAACGAAACGATTCCTCTCCATGATCATCCGGTGATGCACCTGCGATGCTATTAGAGCGGCATTGACGCTCGGCAGATCATTTGACGATTCGTAGAGTCTCAAAAAAGTCTCTACATATTCACGAACGTCAGCATCTTTAGCGAGATCACGACGGACTTCGTGCTCCAAGTCGACGGGCCAGTTTATTGTCGTAATAGCTGAGTGGGTGACTCGCTCCATTGCATCAAGCGCATGAAACAAACGAACGTTCATATACCGCGGACCCGCCGTCACTCCTCCATGTTTCCGGGCGACATAAGGACCGAAATAGATGCATGGAACGCCTGCTTCTGCGGCTGCCGCGATTCGCGCAAAGCGTTGGCCAACATTGTGGCCACTGGGGACCTCGACGGTTTCCTCCAAGACCAGAATCGGGACATCGCCATCCAGAAGAACTATATCGGGTCGATCGTAGGCCAAAACTCGCTGAACGGACGGCCATTTCTTTGCCGCCGTAATCGCAACCTCCTTCGCGTCCGCAAAATCCGGGTGAAGTTCCCGAAACCAGTCGGCCTCTTGCGGTTCATCATACAAAATTGTGAAATCGGGCATACAGTTGGAGAAAACGTTATCTATCGTAAGCAAATGCGCCGAGCAAACCAAGTTTCGCGAAAGAAAAAGTCTCTCGCTGCCAAGCTGTTCGACGCGCGCGATACACCGAGGGAAATGACTCCGGAAGTTTGCCCAAAGCATTCAAAAACCTCTGCAGTCGCAAGGCTCGTTCAATC
Organism: Terrimicrobiaceae bacterium; assembly: GCA_041749815.1. GTDB lineage: Bacteria > Verrucomicrobiota > Verrucomicrobiia > Chthoniobacterales > Terrimicrobiaceae > JAJTZA01. Next base: position 12,896 of record JBGTAR010000238.1, on the reverse strand, counting down.
CCTGTGTCAAAATAGACAAAAATTGGCGGATGTGGGTGCCATCGCAACTCGGCGAAAAAAACACCAAGCCAAGCTGATCTCATCGAGGGGGCATACCGCCCAAGGCTTTAATCTCCTTCTCAAGTTTTGCGAGGCGACCCTTCAGGGACAGATTCTCCTTTTTCAGCGATTTCGCCTCTCGTTCAGCGCGCTCAACTTTTTTCTTCTGCGCCAAAGCTTCGTCCCTCTGCTTCTTCCAAGCCTCCGAATACACCTTCCCCAACTCCATAACCGTAGCCCAATCGTCCCCCAACTCCTCCTCAAGCGTCTTCATCAAAACCACGTCCAGAGCAACGTCGTCGAAATCCTTCTTCTTGATCGCCTCCCGGGCTTTCGCGTCCAGCTCTACAAATGCTCCGAATCGCGAAACCCCCAGCATCGCATCACCAAGTAGCCTCACTCCCTTTCTACCCTTCCTCCCGTCGGCCGATCTTCCGAGCAGCTTCCCACCGCTCGCAGTCTGATACTGAACATGAAACCCCAACGCCGTGCGGCTGTCAGGGTGTAGAGCCACCCCCACGGCCTTGTAGCCGGTCCTCGTCTCCAACCCCTCCGCCACCGCCGACATCGACGCTCCCACAACCGAACTCGCCCTATCAATCTCTCCGGACTCAACCAATCGGGCCAAGAATTCCGTGACCCAGGGAGGGAAAGAAAAATAACAATCATACAAGCCTGGCCCCTCCCTCGACTGAAGAATCGGAAGGCCCGTCTTCTTCGCAACCTTCCCCGTATCAGTCTTCCACTTTCGACCGTCCGATTTGGCGTCCTCCAAACCCGCTTCAAACTCATCAGGGGACACCGGCGTTAAAACGGAGTCCTTAAAAAGTCCCACGCCAGAAAATTCCGCCGCCTCGGGAAAGGGGACCCGTGCCACCTTCTGCGCTGGACCCACCGCGACGAATTCCACGGATCGTAATCGATCCGCAGCAAGTTGGTCGCGCCGGTGGTCATCACTCGTAAAAACGAGATGCTTCATCGCCCTCTTCGAGCGAACCGCCCTGACCCGTTTCGTGACTCGCTTCACGAAACCATCGTAGTCGCGAAAATACAAAATATCAAATTTTGATTTCGCGAATACGATAAATGCACATAATGTTATTGGACTACGCCAATAACATTATGATGCATTTACCCCTTCGGGGTAAGGCTCGCGATACTCTCACCTAATTTTCCAGCAAAAGCTGGAAGCAGCAAAAGCTGCCTCGCGGCAAAAGCCGCAAAAGCACCCCGTTGGCGGTGGCTCTTTCGAGCCCCGCTTCCCGGAGAAAACCGGGCTGGTGTGAATCTATTCGCCCACCAAGTCTCCGCGTTTGAAGAGCTTCTCGCCAGGGCCCAGACCTACTTCGAGGGCCAGTGGCGCGAGCTTCAGATCCGCCCTCGATTTCACAGTCTCATCGCCGGCCCTACCGGGGTCGGTAAGACAGCGATTATTAACCTCCTCGCGACCAAGACCGAAGCTTTTCCCCTGAGACTGTCGGCATCGGGATGGATGCCAGCCGGGGCACATCAGCGGGCAGTTCAAGAAACCATCCCCATCATCGCCGACCACCTTGAGCGCTACCCGCGGGTGATTCTCTTCGTTGATGAAGCCGACAAGCTCTACCATGAAAATTCGTGGAATAGCTATATCCGTGGCGAGCTATACGAACTTTTGGATGGGCGCTGGCCGGTCGGAACACGGGCTCTGGATGAGTCGTCAGACGTAGAATTCCCCAGCGAGGCCAAACTCGAACTACTCAACCGAAGGTTGAATGAATCGACGTTCATTGTCGGCGCGGGAACCTTCCAAGATTACTTCGACGCGACATCCGAAAACCGCTCCCAAATCGGGTTCGGATCAGCGTCCGCCAAAGCCACCAAGGCGCAAATTTCCGCCGAGGAAATCGCACGTCGCCTCCCGCGAGAATTCGCGAACCGTTGGAATTCGACTCTGGTCCTGATCCCGGAATTGGAACCCAAGCACTACTACGCCGTCGTCGATCAGGCGGCGAAAATCCTGCCTTCGTGGCTTCGAGGAGCATTCCGGGCCGCCGCTCTGAGACAAATCGAAGTCGCGATCTCGGGGAAAAAGGGCTGCCGCTTCATCGAGGAAGCAGTCCTGGAGGCACTCCAAACCGTCACAAAAACAATCGCCCCCCTGGCACCCGAACCGAACAACGACCCATGCACACCCTGATCCAAGACCACCTCGGACGAATCTACCACTCCCTAGGTTATCCGTCTTATCAAGTCATCCGCCCGCTGTATTGCTTCGTGCCCGAGGAATTCTTCGGACCGGCTGGCTATGATCGTTACGCCTACCTCGATTCACCGTGGCCGTCCATCAACTGCTCCGCCAATCCCTTCGCCATCGGGAGTCATGTCCTCCCAAACCCCAGACGTCCGACAAACATCCACTCCCGTTGTCCAATCCTTGAGCGGTTCCTGAAAAACCTTCCGCGCTACGTTTCAAAAGCGGGTCGCCCGTCAACCCAAAACCGGTGGATCAAATGAGCGCCGCACCCCAGACGAACGCAGCAGCCACAACGGTGGAGAAATACGGTCGGCGATTTTGGGCAGTGCGAAACTCCGACGGGGAGCTGATCGCGGTCACAGTCTATCGCCGGGGCGCACTCCGAGTCGCCGAAATCATCGAAACCTTGTCGCTCCACATCACACCTGACGCCCCTCCAAATCCACGCGGCCCAAATCTTGGGTAAACATTCACACCACCATGCCCACTCTCATCATCTATCTCTTTCTTACCTTGTGGCTCTGCATCGGGGTTATCCAAATCATCCGGGGTCTCATCGAGGTAGTCTTCGGAATCGGATGCTGTATTGCCGGTTGTATCCTCATTCTCTCATCATACATCGTCGAAGCCTCCATGTGGCTGTTCAACAATCTCTTCAGCAGAAGCAGGGGTCGCGCCAGCGAAGCTGTCACTCTCCCGGCGAAGAGCGGGGAGTAATTCAACCGGGGCGGCGGCGTGGGGCTGTCAAAAAGGAGAGCCCCGCGCCACCGCCCCGTAATTTTGGCTGAGAGATCAAGATCCAGATCAAGAGATAGAAAGGGCTGAAATACGCTTGACATTGCGACCAAAGGTCGCCATTTATGTCATAATGCACGAGGGATTTTCAGACAATATTCAGAAAAAGCCGTTTGTCCCTGTTGGCGTCCAGCCCGGCGTGCCCTATTTGGTTAAAAAACAACTCGAAATCCACCCCGTGGAAAATCGGATGCAAGCGGAAATTGATTTCAACGGCGAGCCCGAACCTGTCGGACATTACTTCCGTTACAGGTTTGTCAATTATCCTGAGAACACGGAGGAAAGACTGAAGAATCATCCTGCGTTCAACGGATTGTATTTCAATGCTGCACGCTCGGGTGAACTTTATTGGGAGCTCCACAACGCAGAATCGGCCTCAATCTTCATCCAGAAGAACAACACCAGCGAGAAAACGTCTGAAGAAGATTGCGCTAGAGCTCCGAAATTAGAGCCTGCGAAAACGCAATCTGTCAAACCCAAGGAAGACAGATGGAAGCCGTCCAACAAAAAGACCAAAAAGCCGCAAATTTCCGGACCTTCATAAACATTCTATAAATCACCAAAACGAACGCAATAGGGTCGGCATCGACGCAGGGGCAGCACTGAACCCTGGGAAGCGAGCATCAAGTGACGCTCGGTCGATCCTCCGGGACCTACCACGCCGAAATCGTGGTGGCCGCGCCGGTTAAGTGTCATCAAATCGGTCGTCAGAAATAAATCTGAAGACCACGCCATCTGGCCGAGTGGGGAGCGCTCCACCAGCGGGACATGGACGGAGGAAATCCCGCCATGCCTGTTCAACAAGGCCAGACTCTCATTCAAACTCTCATGGCAGCCGCCAAAAGGGAGGAGGAACTTATATACGCCCTCGTCAGCGCAGTTCACTGCGGCGACGAGTCGGCGATTCTCAAGGCGGCTCGCAATATCGCGGATAACCGCGCTCAACCAGTCCCCCCCGAGCCAAATCAATGAAACAAAGAGTGATCGCGTTTTTTCGGGTCTCAACCGAGGAACAAGCCCACAAAGACCGCGCAGGACTTCCGCGTCAGCGGGCTTCGGTTACGAAGACGGCGCTCTTCCGAAATCTTGAGATCGTAGAAGAGATCGAACTGTCAAACGTATCCGGCTCAGAAGTCAGAGGTGCTCCCGCCTTCGCAGAGATGATGCGTAAGGTTAAGGACAAGGAGGTGGACGGCGTAGTCGTATCTGAAATCGACCGTTTGATCCGGCCAAACGACCTCGCCGACCTGGAAGTTCTCGACATCTTCAGGCGAGCGGGCGCCACGCTGCACACGGAAGGCAGCGCTCACACTCAATCCAGCGTCGAAGGCATCCTCCAGTCCCGCCTGGGAGCCATCTTTGCGGGTTACGAGCGTCTGCTCATCAAAAAACGCTATCAGGACGCCAAGGAATCCAAGCGCCGGGAGGGAAAATGCCCCTCGGCGAGTATTACGCTTCCTCTCGGCGTCGCATACACCAGAAACCCCGACGCGTGGCACTACACCCCCGAGGTGGAGAAAGTGAAGGAAGCTTTCCGTTTGGTCGACGAGGAGGGTTGCACCAACTTGACGGACCTGTCCAACGCGGTAGGGATCGCCCCGCGCACATTGTGGAACCTGCTACGCAACCCCATCTTTGCTGGCTGGCGCATCTACGACAAAAAACGTGGCGAGGAAAAATACTTCCGTCGCGATGCGAAACAAGCCGACCGCAGAAAAGTTCCTCGCGCACCGGATGACGTAATCCGCGTGAAGGTGTTCGATATTCCGGCAGTCGACGCCGACCGTTTTGAACGCGTGCAACAAATTCTTGGGGAGAAAGGGGCGAAGTGGAGAAGGCAGCGGGAATCAATCGAGATCAACTTGGGCACCGGCCTTGCCGTTTGTTCTCACTGCGGTCGCAAGCTTTACGCCTCCAGCGGTCGCCGTAGTTCAGGCAGCCGTCCAGGCTACTACTGCTGCGCGGCAAACTACTATCTCAACAAGCAGAAGGGACTCTCCTGCCCGCAGCCAAACGTCAGAAAAGACCACCTCGACAAAACGTTGATATCTTTCATCACAAAATTCCTTGCGTCGGAAGAAGTGGTCACTGAACTGGCCGCAAAACTTCAGACGCCCGAGCCGGATAACTCACAACAAATTCAGGAACAAATCAAAAGTCTGGAACGGGAGAAAGCCCGCCTTTTGACAGCTTATGTTAAAGGAATCATTGAAGAACACGAGCTAGCCGCAGGCCGCGATGAGATTAATTCCAAGATACAAGAAGCCAGTCTCCGTCTTTCTAAAGGTGCGGAAAAACGACGGCAAAAAAAGGAAGACGCCCACAACCTTCGCCTCCTCGTAAAAGCCTGCGCAACCTTCAAATCTATCACGACAAGGGCCGAACAGCAGGTCGCGCTGCGCGGATTGCTCGCGAAGGTCGCGTTTGATGGCCAGAAGATTGTTGGGTTTGTCTCGCTGCTCTCCGGGGTAAAGCCTGGCTGCACCGAAGATGGCACCCGCATGCGCAGGGATTCATCGCCGCGACGAGCATCACGCTTGCAGGAAAGGTCACGGTCCCAGCGGCCCGGCTTACGGTCACTCGTCGCTCTTCGAGAGGCTGACGGAGTACCTCAAGCGTGGAGCGTTTGAATTCCGGCAGTTCATCCAAAAACAGCACGCCATTGTGGGCGAGGCTGAGTTCTCCTGGAGTTGGGTTCGTGGAACCACCCACCAACCCCACATCGCTGATGGTGTGATGGGGGGACCGAAACGGACGGGCCGTACAAAAGGCACTTCCTTCGCCAAGCAGCCCGCAGACACTATGAATCTTTGTGGTTTCGATGGCCTCTTCCACGGTGAGGGGAGGCATGATCGTTGCAATGCGTTTGGCCAGCATCGATTTTCCACTTCCCGGCGGACCGAGGAGAAGGAGGCAGTGGTTCCCGGCAACCGCCACCTCAATCGCCCGCCGGACATGGTGTTGGCCTTTGACCTCGGAAAAATCCAGTCCGTCTGGTGAATCAATGACATCAAAGAGTGAGGTGTCACGGATTTCCGGGCTGAGTTCGTGGGCCCCGGTCAGAAAATCGTAGGTCTCGCGCAGATTTTTGACGCCATAAACTTCAATCCCATCCACCACGGAGGCCTCCCTGGCGTTTGCTTTTGGCACAATCACAGCCTTCTTGCGCAACCGCCGAGCCTCGAGGGCGATTGGCAGGGCACCCTTGATGGACCGCACCTCGCCGTCCAGTGCCAGTTCCCCCGCAACGAGGCAGCGGCCAAACCGGGGAGACTCAGCGCCCTGGGCCGCCGCAATCATCCCAATCGCAATGGGTAAATCAAAACTGGGGCCCTCCTTCTTCAAATCCGCCGGTGCCAAATTCACAGTCGTCCTGGCCCGAGGCCACCTCAGCCCACTGTTGCCAATAGCCGTCACCACCCGGTCCTTGCTTTCCCGAACTGCGGCATCCGGCAATCCCACGATCACAACCCCCACTTCGCCGGGACCACTGTTTACCTCCACTTCCACAGCCACCGCATCAACGCCCTTCAGGGCCGCGGAATATACCTTTGTCAGCATCGTCGCACCTTACCGAACAATCCCGCGATCTGTCGAACTCACAAAAGCACCCAAACTCAAGCCGATGTGGCATTTCGAAGAGCCTGGCGTTTCGGCAAGAGCTTGCCTTTGAGCGGACGGGAGGCACCTATTTTTTCACCCTCACGGCGGAGCCATTTGGGGAGGTCGTTGCGTCCCGCAGCGGCGTAGTCTTCCCGCAGAAGTCCATCGATGTGTTCCAAGGGTTGGCCCCGAACCTCGCTTAAATAACGGTGCAGCACCTCCGCGAGCGTGTTTAAGGGGATCGCATGGGTTCGGCCCAGGGTGACGTGGATCCAGTCGCTGAAGGCGAGGAATTCCTGAAAAGGAGAAGCGTCATTTCCCCAAAGCGCGATGAGTGTGCGTGGAAAATTCCCACTGTTCCCCACCAGATCCCAAAAGCGCGCAAAACGCCGAACCCTCTGCATCGTCTCAAAATCCACAAGCTTCGTGCGAAGTATTTCGTAAGGCGGGTGATCGGAATAGACCATTCCCCACTCGGCATCATGTCGGACAATGGGCGTTCCGCGCAGCCGTTTCAAGATGCCGACCTGGATTTCCTGCGGGCCAATGCGAACAAGCTGATCAAATCCATCGCCAAAACTCTCGAGCGTTTCTCCGGGCAATCCAAAAATCAAATCGGCATGCACGTGAACACCAGTTTTCTCACGAAGAAAGGTCAGGTTGTCAGCAAGGCGTGTGTAGTTTTGCCGTCGGCTGATGAGGGCCGCCACCTCGGGGTTAAAAGTCTGGATCCCCACTTCGAACTGCAAGGCGCCGGGTGGGAATTGCACGATCAAATCACGCAGGGCATCCGGCAGACGATCTGGTACCATCTCGAAGTGGACAAACAACCCGGTTTCATAGCGATCAAGGAAAAACTGAAGGATGGCCGCGCTGGTCTTGAGGTTGAGATTGAACGTACGGTCCACAAATTTGAACTGGCGCACGCCGCGCTTGAGCAGGTCCTCGAGAGAATGAAGAAACGGTTCCAGCTCAAACTGACGAACGGGGGCATCCAATGAGGAAAGGCAGAATTCGCAGGTGAACGGACAGCCCCGGGAGGCCTCCACGTAAATCACGCGGTGGGCCACATCTTCATCATGATATTCTTCGTAGGGGAGGACGATGTCCTCCAAAGGCGGTAGCGTCGCGCGGATCAGCTTAGTGGCAGGGGGCGTGCCATTCAGCCACTGACGGCAGAGTTCAGCAAAAGCCAGATCGGCTTCCCCGGTGATGGTGTAATCGGCCAACTCCACGATGGGCTGTCCTTCGGATTCGTGACTGACCTCCGGCCCACCGAGCACCACACACACGTCCGGAGCGAGTCGTTTCAGCAGGGAAACGACCTCCTGCGATTCCCGGACATTCCAAATATACACCCCGATCCCAATGATGCGGGGTTGACGGGCCAGGAGTCGCTCCACGATTTCGAGCGGACGTTGATTGATATCAAATTCCAGGATTTCGCAGTGCTCCCGAAGCTCCCCCATATTGGCCTGCAAATAACGCAGGCCGAAAGCGGCATGGATATAGCGGGCATTGAGCGTTGTCAGCAGGATCATCGTAACCATAGAGGACTCTCTTCTGCCCCGGGCCGCAAGCCAGATTGCACATTGATCTCGCCCTGGCCTGTAGGAAGATCGTTCCATTGCACCCTGAACATGGCCCCTTGGCGTTATCAGCGAGGCACGGGGAAATCTTTTTTGAAACTTTATAAAATTCTCGTTGCAAAGCCGAAAGCCTGTGTCAAATTGCAGTTGTTCTGGGGGGAACAACAGGCCGTTGTAGCAATCGCTGCGACGGTCTGTATTTTTTTAGGTGTGGAGTCCCAGAACACAAATGGCAGAACCCGTTTGATGGAATAACAAAAGCAAAATTGGGACATTCTGATCTGACTCACAGTCAACTCATTGATTTGAACTGGTAATCAAATTTGAGTTGCTGGGCTGTTTCGTCGAATTGACAGGCAATCTCCGGGCGATCAAGCTGCTCAATAACAAATGAAAATCCTTGAAATCGCCTTCAGTTGTTATCCTGTCACCGACATGATCCGCGCTCGGGATTTTTATGAGAAAATTCTCGCTCTCACTCCCAGCATGACCGCAGGTGAACCCGGGGGGATGGAGTGGACGGAGTACGACATCGGAAACGGAACCCTCTCCTTGGGGGCTGGTGCTCCGGACTGGAAGCCAACCTCCTCAGGTTGCTCCGTGGGCCTCGAGGTGGATGGCTTTGACGCAGCCGTGGCTGGCCTTCGTGATGCTGGGGTGACGTTTCACATGGAGCCATTGGAAACGCCAGTCTGCCGCATGGCCTTTGTGCTGGATCCCGATGGAAATGCTCTCTGTATCCACAAGCGCAAGCCAGGGCATTCCTAGAGACTCACCGCAAGACGTTGGAGGAAACGCTGCAAAGTTCGTGAGCTCTTTTGTGCTTAGGTTCTCCTCAGCGCAGGACAGTCGTTTGACAGCAGGGCGAATCGAGTTGAGATTGGTTAATTCCAACCATGAAAAAACTCCTCGCGACCCACCTGCCCACCGCCTACTCATTGGCGGGGATTGCCCATGATGTGCTGATTGAAACCCGCAATTCCGCCACACACAAAGTCAGTGATCTTCGCAAGCAAGTGGACGAGCTCTGGCAGGCGGCGGATGACATGCTGCCCCACAAAAAAACCACCGAGGTTGTCCGTCATTTCGAAAAAGTTCTGATTGCGCTAAAAAACCGCGGCAGGATCGAATTCCCCAAGGGCTTGAAGGCCTGAGTTCCTCGGGTCGAGTCCTGCTCGCAAGTTGGCGTTGCCACGGGCATTGGTTTCTTCTGCTCCGCTCAGACGCTGTAACTCGCTCCTAGTTATCATCATCGTTTTCCAGCGCTGGCTTTTCCAGCTTGTTCTGGAACTCCAGACTGGCTAAGAATCTGGCCGCATGTCGGACGCAAAATGTGCCATTCTGGCCCTCACCATGGTTTGGGGACCTTTCCTCTCGTTGGTGAGCGCCGAGACACCTGTTCCCGTGGAACCTGCTCCTTCCTGGTGCGAGGTGCTCACACTCAAGGCCGCGGACCAGCTTCCAAACCAGGATGCTACCGCCCGCTACCTGCTCCGTGATAACCAAATTAACACTGAGAGTCAGCAAAGGTATTGTCATCGCGCCATCCTCTTGAACACTCCGGATGCCGTGCAGGAATTTTCCCAAATTGAGGTCTGGTTTGAACCCTCGTATCAGCAGTTGAATTTTCACTTTGCCCGGGTGATCCGTGATGGCAAATTGATGGATCGACTTGCGACCGCTCAATTTCGAGTGCTGGAGGATGAGGATCAACGGGAGAGCTATCTTTACTCAGGTGGCAGAACGGCAGTGCTTATTCTTCACGATATTCAGCCTGGAGATGTCCTCGAATACGCTTACACCTTGAAGGGGTGGAATCCTGTGTTTGAAGGGAAGGTTTCCTCAACTTTTTATACGACCACCGATTACCCGATCGAACGTCAAAGAACCAGAGTTGTTGCGAGCGCCTCGCGAAAGGTCCAGTCCCTGGTTTCTCATTCAGAACAGCAGGTGAAAGAGCGGACTCTGGAAGGTGATCTCATTGAAATTGTCGCGGAAGCCGAAGATACCGCCCCGTATTTCTCTGAGAGTGACACCGCTCCCGGTGAAGACCCTTTTCCTCGAATCCAATTTTCTGAATATTCCTCATGGTCGGCGGTCAGGGAGTGGGCTCAACGATTGTTCGCCATCAAAATGGAACTTCCGACTGAACTCGCCGAAAAAGCCAAAAAGTGGGCTACGATGCCAACGGAGGAGCAGCGAGTGATTGCCGCTCTCAGATTTGTTCAGCAGGACATTCGTTATCTGGCGGTATCTTTCGGGAGGCACTCCCACAAACCCAATCCACTTGATCAAATCCTTGAACGCAAATTTGGGGACTGCAAGGACAAGGCTCTTTTATTGGTTGCAATGCTTAGGGCCATGAATATGGACGCCCATGTGGCCTTGGTTTCAAGCACGGAGGGAGGAGATGCTCTGCGCGAGGCTCTTCCGAGCACCGAAATATTTGATCATGCCGTGGTTGTTTTGAGGATCAATGGACGTGATCATTGGCTTGACCCGACCTTTCCCCTGCAGGGAGGACCGCTTGATGAGATCTATTTTCCAGATCTCGGATATGGCCTTGTTCTTGCCGACGGTGAAAAGGATCTTACCCGCGTCTCTGCAGGAGGACTGGCGGCCTCGTCCCAACAGATCGAACAGCGGTTTGATTTCCCGGATTACAGTGGAAAAGGGACCCTTGAGGTTGTGACCACATTTCGTGGTGACGAGGCTGATAGTAACCGCTCCCATTTCGCAGCATATTCTGTCGGCCAAATCCAAAAAGACTATGCCGAGCACTATGGGGCGTTGTTCCCGGGTGTTCAAATCGCAAGCCCCATTCAAGTGAATGACGATCTCGTGGCAAATACCCGGACCGTTGTGGAGAAATACCATCTCTTCAAGTTCTGGGAGTCCAGCGAGCGGGCAAACAACCATCTTTACGCGACATTTCAGCCCGAAGTGATTGGCCGACTGCCTCACCTTCCAAAAACTCGTGAGCGAACAACAGCATTTGCCAGTGGGGGTCCCCTGCACTGTGTGGAACTCATTCAAGTGACCATGCCCACAGACTGGGTCTTTGGCCCGTCTCGAGCACAGGTCACAGATCCACATTTTGACTTCAAACTCGAAAGCCAGGCCTTGGGGAATACCCTCATCCTGCGCTACGACCTGAAAGTTGCAGGAGATCGCGTTGAGGCAGGTCAAACCGGCAACTATATCGCGAATGCCGGACGCGTTAAGGAGCACCTCTCACACCGTATTTGGGTTTCCAAGGCGCGCGTTACAAGTGCCGGAAAAAACGAAAACCCGGGTGTGGGCTCAGGTTCAAAATCAAAAAAGCAAAGAGATTGAACCTACAGATCGTCAGGATTCGGTTCTTTTTCTTCCAGCGTACCAGTGGCATCATACCTGACCTCCTCAGCATTGCCGTCTGTGGTGGTGTGGTAATGCAAGCCCGTGCTTGTGTATCGATGGCTGATCGTTTTGCCCTGGGTGTCTGAGAATTCCAACAGTCTGTTGAGTTTGTCGAAGGAGCGTTTGACGCGTCTCCCATCAGAAAAAACCTCCTCCACGAGGTTTCCGGCCAGGTCATATTTTATGTCCTTTTGAAGGCCGCCCCAGCCAGGGGAGTATGACTCTTTGATGAGTCGTCCGGCAGCGTCGTATTTGCGTTCTATCCAGTCCTCGCCGCACTTGATAGTCGTCGAGTTCCACTCGTCTCCCTCGAACAACACGGATCCACTGTTCATGCCATAACTGACCCGGTAGTGTTTGCCTTCCAAGTCAAACTCCGAGACCCGCTGGAGGCCGTCAAATACTCGATTCAGCCGATTGCCAGTTTGATCGTAATCCATGGTGACCCCTCCGGTCGCGTTAAAACCAAATGTTAATGATTCGTCCACATCGAAGTCGTAACGTTCATTGCCATTCACATCGGTTGCTTTCCGAGTGACCCGGTTCAATGGATCATGGAAAAAAAACTCAGTAGTTTGGCCTGGTTTGATCTCTGCCGTTTTGTTCCCGCGTTGGTCATACAGATTTTCCGCTGTACGATTGAAGCCATCTTCCTCGGAGCCTTTTGCAACGGAAACCAATCGGTAGCTCGAGTCATAAACAAACCGGGTTTCTTGATTGTCACTCCGTATTGACAAGAGATTTCCAGATGCGTCATAGGCTCGGGTGGTGAGTGCGTGTATGCCGCCCGGATCCTTGATTTCATTTTTTACGCGACCATTCGAATCAGGCTCAAAGTGAGTGATCAGGTCTCCCTCCCACTCGGGACCGTCCTTTCCCAGTTTGACGATGCGCTGAGATGTCGCAAAGGCAGGGAATTGTGGGTCGTGATATTCCTTTCGTGTCTCGGAGAGCCTCATGCCATTTTTCTCGTCCTGGTTTGTCGCAAAAATGGATTCTGAAATCTGCCTTGGATATTTTTCGTGGAGAAGGGTGGCGGTAACCCTTCCGCTTTCATCGACGACCCGGATGGGTGTGTGGTGGGTGGGATGGTATTCCAATAACCGGCTTTTTCCACCGGGCAGAATGACCTGATTGGGTTGTCGGGAAAAAAGAGCAAATGGCAGGCCTTCCGTCCGGTTGCGTATACGATCGCGGTATTGAAAGACCATTGTTCTGCCAAAGGAATCCTTTGC
>JBGTAR010000237.1:0-5906 GCA_041749815.1 Terrimicrobiaceae bacterium | reverse complement strand
CTTATACAGGGAGCACAGGCGTCCCGCCTGTGAATGGCGCAGAGCGCTTGCCCGCGGAAGTCGGTCTGCAAACGGGCGGGACGCCCGTTCCCCCTGGGCAGAAGCTCGATAACCGAGCCATTTTTAATGCGTTTGCCCTGGGAGATGCGCTGGATCCGCACGAAAGGATTCCGCAGAAGTACCGCAAAACTCTATTTCCAGCTGAGGGCTCATGCCCGGGGCTGAGGATCACGATCCTCAAGCGGCTTATCCGACAAGTTGTGAGCACGGACCTCGTTGCTGATCCCGGTCTCTTTCAGCTCGGGATGACTTTTGAAAAAGTCGTCCTGGGGGAGGTATCCGAGCAGTTCCGTGCCATCCGAGATGTCCATGCGATTGAAGGTGTTGTCGCTGAGAGCTTGGAAAATCGCAAATTGGAGCTTTTGATCATCCACACAGAGTTCAATCAGTTGATGCAGATCTCTACGCGAAACAAAACCATCGGCATTGGCCATTGAGCCACCTTTCGCAGGTGCGGCAGATGGCTGAAAAGCCCCGATGCGAAGAGCAATGAATGCGATTCCCTTCTGAGTGGAGAGGTATCGCCCAAGCGCTTCACCGAAACATTTGGTTACCCCATAAAGATCGCCGGGATTCACAGGGTCGGTGGTTTTGACCTGAACTCCGGCGGGATATCCGGAGACGGCATGGATCGAGGATGCAAAAATGATTTTTTTGCAGCCCTCTTCCGCTGCTGCAGTGAACAGATGGTGCGTCGCGAGGATATTTGCCGGCAGGAGGGCATCCCATTTTGCAAAAGCATCCGGGACCCCCGCAAGGTGCAGGACAACATCCACTCCTACACAGGCCTTCCTCGCTGTTTCCGCATCGGAAAGGTCACCGTTTATCACCTCTCCAAATTGGCTCAGGGCCTTCGCTCGTTCATCAAGGGTGTGGACAAACAATCGCAGGTCGTAACGATCTGCTGATGCTTTGACAAAATAACTCCCAATATTCCCAGCGGCTCCGGTCACCAAGACCTTTACGCGTTTGGGTAGATTCGTCAGATTGTTTTTCAGATTGAATGACAGCATTTCAGGCGCGTTTCGAAAAGCTACCGTCCACTAATAGGCTGTGACCTCGGGAGGCAGTTGCTTTGCTTGATCATTCATCGTGCATGACCCAGCCCTTGGATGGCTTTGCAGGAAGAAAACCCCAAAGTCCTTTTCTTATCGTCGCCAACGAAAAGACGTGCCTTCGTGGATCGTGAGAGGCTGTGTGAGTTGAACAGGGGGAGCGACCCTATGGATTCTGGTCTCAGGAACCACGAGTGTCCCGAATCCGGAGGAGGTGGCAAGCCGTGGCCTTTCATAGGTGATGAAGACCCCGCCCGCTCCCCAAGCGAAGTTGTTCCAGCCGTTGTTCCAGCCCCATCCCCGCGAAATCCACCGGTTTGCTCCCCAGCAAGTAGCCGGGCGAGTGGGCTGGAAACAGATATTGGGTGCCGGACGACCAACCTGAAACGCCAGTTGGGCATTTGCTTCTGATACGAGAAGGCAGAAGAATGCAGCCAGAAGCAGGGGAACATGGGTTTTCATCACTTTCGTCTCCATAAGCGAAGGCCTTTGAAAAGAGGTAGCGCAAAGAGCTCGATGGCGCTACTTTTTCTCTCATGCAAAACGATTGGGATATTAAGTCACGCGCGCACAAGTGCTCGAAGACCGGGCAGGAATTTGCGGAGGGGGACTTTTTTTTCACGCTGCTTTTCCGTGAGGCGGATGGGTTTCGGCGGGAGGACTTGTCCGAGGAGGCGTGGGCCGAGCGCAATGAGAACATCCAGCCATTTTCGTTTTGGCGCTCGAAGTATGAGCCACCGACACCCCCGCCACCTGAAGCGTTGAGGAAGGATGATGCTGAGAGCTTGCTTCGTAGTCTGCTGGCTGATGGCAGCCCGGCGACAGCCAATGCAGCGTATATTTTGGCCCTGATGCTGGAGCGCAAGAAGGTGCTTGTGCCGGTTGAATCGAGCGAGCCGGATCTCTTGGTCTACAATTATGCCGCCACGGGCGAAACCTTTGTGGTTCGCAACCCGGCCCTTTCGCTGGACCAAATTCCGGAGGTTCAGCGCGAGGTGTCCGAACTTCTCGCTGGCAGCTTGCCGGCATGAACTCCGAGGACGGATCGGGAGGGGCGGTGTCAGGGAAAGTGTGCCCTCCCTTGTTTTTGGCCCCGATGGCCGGGGTGACGAACACCGTCTTTCGTAGAATATGTCGCGAGATGGGAGCGGATGTTCTGACAAGCGAGTTTGTCTCAGCCGATGGGATCATGCACAAAAACCCGCGCACCCGGCACTACATCGAATTTCACGAAGTGGAACGACCGCTGGGGATTCAGCTTTTTGGCGGTGATCCCGAACGTCTGGCTGAGGCCGCCCGCGTTCTCATTGATTGGGTTCATCCGGATTTTCTGGACATCAATTTTGGGTGTCCGGTGAACAAGGTGGTTTCCAAAAATGGGGGTTCGTCGTTGTTACGGGATTGTCCGCTCCTGGGTCGTGTGGCGGCGGCTGTTGTCAAAGCCGCCGGGCCAATCCCTGTCACCGCAAAAATCCGCATTGGCTGGGATGACCAATCCATCAATGCCACGCAGACCGCAGCGATTCTCGCCGGGGAGGGTATCACCCGCATCGCAGTCCATGGTCGCACCAAGGCGCAAGGATACACTGGTTTGGCCAATTGGGATGTGATTGCAGAAGTGGCGGCTTCGGTTTCCGTGCCGGTGATTGGAAATGGAGATATCCGCACGGGGGAAGATGCCATGAACCGATTCCACAACTGCGGCGTCGCCGGAGTGATGATCGGTCGCGCCGCCATGGCAAACCCATGGATCTTTTCAGAAATCCGGGCCGCCGTGGCAGGAATTCCCTTTTTACAGCCCACCCCGGAAGACAGATGGGGCCTGATCCTCCGTCATTGTGCGGAAGAAGTCGCATGGCGTGGAGATGAACTTTCCGCCATGAAGTCCATGCGAGCGCGGTTGATGGCCTACACGCGGGGAATGACCGGCGGCCCACGCCTCCGTGAACGCCTGGCCCGTGTCGCAAGCCGTGCAGAGCTGGAAGATATCGCAGCGCTTGCATTGCAAAATGATGCGCACGAGGTGTGCTCCGACATCATTGCGGCGTAAGTCCTTCCGCTCACAGCAACGGGCGCCACGGAACGATAAGCTTGCGCAAGCGCGAAGCGCCCCATGAATGGTAGGGTTGGCAGTCCCTTGCCGAGTTCTCCTCCCGTAGCCTTCGCGAAGGAGGACCCTCGCATGAAGCAGAAAAGTGGACAGTCAAGGGACTGACCCGGCCTACCCAAGGCAGGACGGGCTCGCGCCTGGGAATCGCCAAAATTCTCTTCGGTAAATGTCTAGGTATTTAGCGACCAGCACACTAGGGCCTTGGTAATCTCCTTCCCATCCGTGGGTTCCCCGTGGTTCTCCCTCCGGTATTTTGGTTTCACAGCGCGGCAGGAGAGCCTGATGCCCACGCTGTGATCGGATGTTCCCGTCGCTCCTTGGAAATGGCCTTTTTGATTTCCCAGGGGATGTTGAAATATTCCATTTTCACGGCGTCCAGCGGTTGGAAAACAAAGCGCAGCATGTTCGACTGGGAGCCCGTGCTGGTGCGAATCACGGCATCAACCTCCACGGTGGCTGTCCTGTCCGTGTTCGGTTCCCCATTGAAGATCTTTGCGGCCTTTCGCACAGCCACGACTTCGTTGCGGAACTCGCCGGGTTTGAAAAGCGGAGAGCCTCGCATGTCCCTCGCGCCAAACGTGAAGGTCTGACCATTGGCGAATCGGAAACGGTACTCCCTGATGTCAAAACGCTGGTGCTGCCCCTCGTGCCCGAAGGCGGCAATTTCCAGGCGATAGGGTCCGTCCAAGCTCACCGCACCGGCACCCACCACCATGGCGGAAACCGCCAGAGCCGGACCCTTTCCCGGCCCTTCCGCAACCAACCGGCCTTCGAAGGCTGTGCCGTCCTTCACAATGCGAACAGGCGCGTATCCCTTTTCGGACGTTCGCATGACCATGCACGAGGACAGTGCGAGAGCCAGCGGGATCGGCAGGAGCCGCAAAACAAGACGGAGATTTTTCGGAACGATAAACCGAAGAGCTTCGTCGACAATTGGGCTCTCAGGCAATTGTTCTCCGTCAATCGGAATGGAAGTCATGGTTCGAAAAACAATTTTTTGCCTTCGCTCATTTGTGGCTGAGTCAGCGCGTGGGTCTGTGATCTTTCAAGCATCGTACATGAAAGCGCCGGTATCGAGCTTGAAATGCGGTGAAGTCGACTCGGTGGCAGATGGCTTGAATTGCACCCGTTTTTATCAGAAACCCATCAGCAGGTCTGAGGTCCGCACGCGATTGACAGTCTTTGATGGGTGGGCCGGGCTGTCTCCGCAGAGCTTCCGGCGAGCCAAACCTTGCCAGACATCGCATGAATCAACAAAATTTTGCGCACGATATCTTCTCCGGCCGTATGGGGTAGGTCATCCCGCAAAGCGCCTGGCGCATGCCTCCTCCATTCGGTAGGGCGCGTTTTGCCAAAACCGCCGACTTCTCCCTGTTCAAAAACCGGGAAGTCTTTGCTCTTGGAGGCGTTTTAGCTTCTTGGTGGTGGGCGTGAGGCCGCTCTTCCGGGAGCCGTGTTTTTGTTGGATGGCGTCGGCTTCTTCCTTGGCGGCCCGGGTTCTGCGCAGGGCATAGAGCTGTTCCTTAGCCAGCGCCGCTGCGGTTTTATGGTCAACAATGCGGGTGGGATAGTCGCGTCCTACTCGGATGCCGCAGGTGGCTTGTTCGGCAGCTGACATTGCCCATGGTTCGTGGAGATATGCCAGTGGGACATTTGCTAATTCCGGAACCCATCGCCGGACAAAAATCCCCTGAGGATCATGGTCACGCCCCTGCTTAACCGGGTCATACACCCGCAGAGTGTTGATTCCGGTGGTCCCGCTTTGCATCTGAACCTGTGGGTAATGAATGCCTGGCTCATAGTCGAGGAAACATCGGGCCAGGTGCAACGCGGGCTCCTTCCAAGGTAACCAGAGATCGTAAGACGCAAAGGACATCATCATCGCCCGCATGCGGAAATTCATCCAGCCTGTCTCACGGACGGCCCGCAGGCAGGCATCAAGGAACGGAAATCCGGTGAGCCCGTTTTTCCAAGCTGTCAGCTTCGCCGGATCGGGGTTTTCCGGTCGCAATCCATCCGCCATCCTCCAAAGGTTGCGGATTTCCAGATCCGGTTGGTCTTCCAGTTTTTGTTGAAAATGACACCGCCAGTGGAGGCGGGAACCGAAGGACCGCAGGGACCCAAGCGGGAAGGGGCTCGCCCCGGTCGTTTTTCTGATGGCCCTTAATTCTTCGGCGCGCAGTCGGGATTTTTGAACAACAACCTTCAAAGAGATGGTACCCCATGCCAGATGGGGGCTCAGCCGGGAACATCCCTGCCACGCGGTCACCGGGCTCGACATGCTTTTGGAGTAGTCGATACCCCGATGATCCAAAAATGATTGCAGCGTTTTCCAGGCACGGGTTTCTCCACCTTTTTGGAATCGCGAGCCTCCCAACGCGGGCAGGGAGAGAACGGGGATCCCGCCCGGGTCGATGCCAGGCACAGGCGCTAAATCCTTTGGGACCGCGATGACGGGCTGTGCCATACGCCGCTCCCATTTCCCTGCCCATCCCGTTCGTGATTTGAGCCTCCGAATCACGCCGTTTTGCGGGTGTTCGTTCCATGGGATCTGATGAAAACGTGCCCAGATTGCCACTGACTGATCAACGGCATAGGTGATCAGGTTTCCGGTTTCCTCGTGTGAATTGATTGTGGATAACTTGTGGCGCTGGTGCAGATCGTTGAGCACGTCCACGGGC
>JBGTAR010000236.1:0-3636 GCA_041749815.1 Terrimicrobiaceae bacterium | reverse complement strand
GACGGCACATGCGATGGGTATGACATCGGTTTGACGTCGGCTGTTTCCGAGGCCGTCTCGATTCCGGTCATCGCCAGCGGAGGCGCCGGCGAACTCGATCACCTCGCCGAGGTGCTTGATCATGGGAAAGCCGATGCGGTGCTTGCAGCTAGCATCTTCCACTTTGGAAAATTCACGATCGCCCAAGCGAAAGAACACCTTGGGAGAAAGGGAATTCCTGTGCGATTGGTGCCTGTTTGAATCCTTGAGGATCCCCCCACAATGAAAATCCCCCTTCCGGTTCTCTTCCTTGCAATGTGCTGCAGTGCTGGCGTGGTCCATGCGGAGTTTGCGTGGCAGAAACAGTATATCCGCATAACGGAGGGCGGTCAGATGGAGTGGATGCCGAAGCCGTTTGTTTTCGTGAGCGATGAGCCCGCTCGGTTCATCGACTATGAAAACGGTTCGGATCAGAATGATGGGGCCTCCCGCGAGTCCCCATGGAAGCATCACCCCTGGGATAATAATGCCACCGGCCAATCGAAGGCGGCCACTGGCATTCGGACCTACCTCTTTAAAGGGGGCGTTGTTTACCGCGGTCAGCTCACGATCAAGGAACAGGGCGAACCAGGAAAACCTCTTCGATTGACCCGTGATCCCCATTGGGGAGAGGGTCCGGCAACAATCGCCGGGTCCCAGATCGCCACGGGCTGGACCCAGGGTGCGGAACACCCAAAAATCAGCAACCCCGGGGAAGTTTGGAAAACCACATTGGATTTTGCGCCGCGGACACTTTGGAGAATTGCCAGTGATGGCCAGGCCATTCGGATCCCCCTGGCCCGCCATCCCAACTGGACCAGTCAACCCGAGGACCACAAGGCCGATTGGTTCCAGTGGACCAACGAGCCCCATCTTTTTAAGCCAAGGAAAGGCTTCACCGCCAATGACTCGGCAAATCTCGCGGGCAAGGATGAGGATTTTGTCCAAGGGGCGCTGATTTATTCTGAATTTGGTTGGGTGATGGGAACCCCCTTTCCAAGCCGGGTGAGCGCTTTTGATCCGGCCGATGGTTCGGTGAAATTTGAGAGGTGGACCGGTGGAGACGATCAAATCGTCTTTCGCGGAATGCGTTATTACCTCGAGGACAAACCGCAATACCTTGATGATCCACAGGGGGAGTTTTGGTTCGATAAAAAAACCAGCTCGCTCTACCTGCGGCTGCCGGATGGCATCAACCCCAACACCGTGCGCATGGAAGCCGGCCAATATGCTGACCTGATTCTCGGCGATAATGTCAAAAATGTGGAGATCAGCGGCCTCGATTTTCGATGGACCACCCAGCCATGGAATTTGGATGTGGTCGCTTTCAACTCTCGAACGATTCCCTATCAGATCCGCCCCGATGCCGAACCGGCCTGCATCCGGCTGTGGGGAAATGTGGAGAACTTCCGTGTCGCGAATTGTGTGTTTGAAGATGTGGTGATGGGGATTCGTTTGCGGGCGATTGGCAAGGGCTCAGCCGTTCGGGATGTCACCGTGGAGGACAATCTCTTTCGGAATGTGGATGCCGGAGCTGCTGATTTCAGTGATGGCACCGTGTGGGGGCTTTCTGATCAGGTGGGTGTGCTGGATAACATCAACCTGCTCCGCAATAACGCGGCAAACGTGGGATTTCGCGCGCCACGATTCGAACGCGGATGCGCCTTCGACATGAACCATCCCCTCCGCGCCCACATCGCCGGAAACGTGATCGAACGCAGTGGAGCCCAGGCGATCAATGTCTCCCCGGGCAAAGGCGCTACCCGCGGAGACGTGCCTTTTGTGCGGGTTCTGATCCATGAAAACAAAGCCTGGAAAACCATGCAGAATGCCAACGACTTTGGCGGCATCGAAAGCTGGCAGCATGGCCCCGTCTATATTTTCAATAATTTGAGCTTCGATGCCCGCGGTCAATGGGAGGGTCGCCGCGTTTTCCACAAAAAATCGCCGGGATTCGGTCATGCCTATTACCTGGATGGTGGCTTCAAAACCTATGTTTTTAACAACATCGCCTGGGGCCTCTCCAATGACCCCACCAGCCCCCTTGTCAACTGCTCGGCCTTCCAGGAAATCCACAGTTTTCAAAACACCTTTTTTAACAACACGGCCTACAATTTTTTTGCAGGCTCACGAAGACAGGCTCCGGACGCGGGACGTAATAAATTTTTGGGCAATGTGTGGCAGGGCATGAGCGAGTATGTCTTCCGTCATTCCGAGCCTGCCGACTCGGAAGCCGACGGAAACGCTGCTGACGCCGGCAAACAAGAAGAACATTTTGCTCTGGAGACAAACGCTTTTGCCCAGAATGTGTTTTATGATTTTGGCGCGATGGGGGTCTTTGAACCTTCGGGCCACATTCACAAATCACTGGAAGATTTTCGGACGGCTCTGGCAAAAAACCAGAGCATGGTCTCCGAGTTGGGAACAGAGGATCAGGCCCCGCCTTTGCGCGATCCCGCCAGAGGGGATTTCCGGCTGAATCGCGAGAGCTCGGCCGTGGATCACGGAGCGGTGGCTTTTGTACCATGGGCTCTGAGCGGCGTGGTTGCTGAATGGAATTTTTATCCCGCCGGAAATGATCCCCACCATCTGATCGATGAGCACTGGCGGGCCAATGACTACATGACGGACCGCACCCAGTTTGAGAAAGCTCCGCGATTTCCGCTCACCGCCGTCAATATAGAGAGCGGGGATTACAAGGATGGGCCGCTCGAAAATTTTACAAAGGGAGCCCTGCAATTTTCGGTTGCTAAAAAAACGTATGCGACGCTCAGCAACACGGCGATGAACAAACCGTTCACCACCGATTTGCCGACCCGCCCAATGCACGGCCAGGATGCCCAACCCCTGCCCTTCACGTTTGAGGGAGAGGACCTCAAAACCCCGGAGATTCACCGCAGCAATTTTTTGATCGAGGTGTATTTTAAGGCGGATGGAGACGGTCTGATTCTTTCTAAAAAGCAGGAGGCCGGATATTTGTTGGAGCTAAAAAACGGGCACGCAGTTTTTGAGGTGGAAGGTCAGGATGGGATCCGTGCAATGCTCGCTTCGAAGACGCTCTTAACCGATGGCAAGTGGCACCACCTGATTGTTGAAGCAGACCGCGCAGCAGAAACCCTGACCATTTTTGTGGACGGGAAGTTGGACAAAACCGGCAAAGGTCTCGGCCTGGCTTCCCTGGCCAACCACGCTGACTTATTTGTGGGTGGCACTCCCCAGGGCAATCATCTTGATGGCACTTTGGAGTTTTTGCGTATTGCTCACGGAAACCTCCAGGATGCGCACACCACAATCGAGGAACTCTATGCATGGCAATTCGACGGGCCTTCCCTGCGTGACATGCGGGGCATCAAGCCTCTCGGCAAGGGTCGCGATGCGGGTGCGATTGAGAGTCACTGATTGCTGCATGTGGTTGAGAAGCCTGGCCTGACTGGCTGGATTCGTTTCTGCTTACCACAAACCAGCCCCTTGGGCTGGGCTAGTGTAGTCCGTCAAGCAGATTGCATATTATGAAGGGTTTGACGCCCCCTCTTCACTTTTTCGAGAATGTCCGATGCCTTAGCGGTCCAAATAAATGGTTTTGGATCATCATTATGAACACTGATGTGCTCCTCGATA
>JBGTAR010000235.1:0-8458 GCA_041749815.1 Terrimicrobiaceae bacterium | reverse complement strand
CACCGCGTCATGGACCGCGAGGTCCGCAGGAGAGGGCGCATTGGCCGCGCTGGCCGCCTCCCACTCCGCCGCCACACCCAGCCGGTCTTTCAACTCCAGAACAATACGCTCGGCCGTTTTTTTGCCAACGCCGGAAATTTTGGAAATAGCCGCCGTGTCCCCCATCACCACCGCAGCTTTGAACAATTCCACCGGCATGCCACTCACCACCGCCAGGGCAATTTTTGGACCAACGCCGGTGACATGATGCACCAGGAGCCGAAAGAGATCCCGATCCGCCCCACTGGTGAATCCATAAAGGATATGAGCGTCTTCCCTCACGACCAGATGGGTCAAAATGCGAACACGTTCCCCGGGCTTGGGCAATCGTTCATAACTGGTCACCGGGATCAGCGTCGAATATCCAATTCCACCCACGTTCACCACCGCATGTGTCGGATAGGCCTCGATCAGTTCTCCATCAAGAAATTCAATCATCTCCCTGCGTTCAATAGTCGTTCCGGCATTGCAAAGCAAACTCAACCCTTTCTTCTGGACTTTTTTGCCGAATTCTGAGTCCATGAATACCCCCCCCTCGACCATATGCAAACAACCGCCAACCTTTGGGAAACCCTCTGCCAGGATTTTGAGGCACGCCGTCAAGGCGCGTCCCCCGATCAATACGTGGCCGTGGCCCAGGCTTTTGTGGAGTCTGCGAAACAAATTTTGCGCGCGGACAGTCCGCGTTTGTGTGATGCCCTGGAGATTTCCGGAGATGTTTGTCAGGCCTGCGGACGTCGCACCGAGGCAGTGGCCACCTTTGAAGAGGCACTCAAAACCGCCCAACGAATCGGCGCATGGATCTCTGCCGCGCGGATTGCAGGCAAGCTGGCGATCTTGTTGGATGAGTCTGGCGAACTAACTCGTGCGAGGGAAACCTACGAGCGGGCCATCGAATATTACGAGCGCATTGGCGACCACTCGCTCCACTCCCAGCTCCTGAACAGTTATGCCTCCGTGTGCCGACGCTCTGGAGATTCCAGCGAAGCCGAACGGTCCTACAAACGTGCCATGGAAGTTGCGGCTCGCATCCACGGGGAGAACCACCCCGAGGTCGCCATCGCGGCAAACAATCTCGGAGTGGCCTACACGGATGCCAGCGATTTTATTAGCGCCGAAAACCTGCACATGCAGGCGCTTGCGATCCGCGAAAAATGTTATGGGGGAATGCACCCGGATGTGGCTCAATCCCTTGGCAATATGGCGGTGGTTTACCACTCCCAGCGCGAGTATGACCGCGCAGAAAATTTCTACCGTGCCGCTTTGGATATCTATCGCAGATTTCGCCCGACGGATGATCCTGAGGTCGTGGCCGTGCAGGCCAACTATGATGTCCTGCTAGAGAGCCGCCCGAAAGCAGAGACGTGATCGCTCCTCTGCTCGACAGGGCGAGCGCCAAAACCTTCCGAGAGTCCCTCGCAGGTGGTACCCTGGCTTTCACGAATGGATGTTTCGATATCCTGCATGCCGGTCATGTGGCCTATCTGGACTTTGCCCGCTCCCAAGCTGATGCCTTGATCGTCGGCCTAAACAGCGATGCTTC
Source organism: Terrimicrobiaceae bacterium (assembly GCA_041749815.1). GTDB lineage: Bacteria > Verrucomicrobiota > Verrucomicrobiia > Chthoniobacterales > Terrimicrobiaceae > JAJTZA01. The sequence continues at coordinate 6,876 of JBGTAR010000235.1, read as the reverse complement.
CGTTCGCCGGGCCAAGGGGAGCACCCGTCCGGTGAACTCCGAACAGGATCGCGCCTATGTCCTTGGCGGGCTGCGGTCCGTGGATGCCATTGTGATCTTTGATGAGGATGAACCCCGCGACCTGATCGCAGACGTGCTCCCCGACGTGCTTGTCAAAGGCAAAGACTGGGCCCACTACGTCAGCGGCCGGGACATTGTCGAGGCCCGCGGCGGACGCGTGGTCCTTGCTGACCTTGTCGAAGGCCGCTCCACCACCGCCACGATCAAAAAAATTCTGGGGTGAGTTGCGGCCCTCAGGCCCTCACAAAGATTTTTCGACCCAGGCTTTCCACGAACGTCGGGCGGCCATAGCCCATCACGCGGGCAAAAAGATAGCCGGTGATGGCTCCACCAAGATGGGCGGCGTGGCCGATCCATGGCTCAAAATTGAAAACAATGGCCAGAGTGGTGAAACCAACAAGAGCCCAGGCCAGATAACGAGCTTTGATGCGGAGTGGGATCACAAAAAAGATCAGGGCCAGAATTTCCTGGTCATGGTAAATCGTGGTGAAGGCCAGCAAGACAGCAAACACAGCTCCGGAGGCACCGATGAGCAGGGTTCCCGGGGATCCGATCAGCATCTGAAGAATCCCACCGCCCAAGATTCCCAGAAGATAAAGAAGCAGGAATCGAGAGCTGCCAAAATCCTGTTCCACGATGCGGCCTGCAAACCAGAGGCTGAGCATGTTGAGGAGCAGATGCCAGAGGTTGCCATGTAGGAATCCATGGGTGAGGAACTGCCACCAGCCTCCGGCCTCCAGCCCATTCGCGCTTAGGCCAAAGAACCTGACCATGGCGGCTTGGTTCTCGGGGCCGAGGATTGACTGCACACAAAAGATCGCCACATTCAAGACCACCAACATCAAAACCACCCGGCCACTTCGTTTCATTCAATAGCAAAATAGATCTGCATCCAGGTCCTGACAAATTTTTACTTGGGAGCAGGTTGGGTGACGGGCGGGGCGACGGGAAGGCACCACGCCGATTGATCGGTTGGAATGGCATTCAGAATCGAAGCCGGGACGATGGCCCCACCAGCCCGCCCGAGGACCCCCGACTCCAGGCCACCCTCCACCTCGGCCCCGAACACCACACCAGCCACCAACTGCTCACCAGCCGTGGTTTCGGGGGTGTTTTCGGAAAGCACGGAGAAGAATTCAATTTTTCGCGTGATGGGCGCGGGATCCCTGCCGATAAACCCGGTGGTCAGAGTTCGAGAGAGTGCTGCCAGCAGGGTTTCAACAGCTGCTCCGCTCACAGGCTGAAAAGCCCCATCCCGCATGGTCTGCCACCCGTCCTGGGAACGCTGAATATCGAAACTTTTACCTTCGTCATCCGTCACTCGAATCACATCAACAAGGTCCCCATCAATAGGCAAAAGCCTCCGATCTCTGAGGTCGTCGGGCCCGACGGTCAACAGCCCGCGGGCAGACACCGGCAGCCGGGCGATGATGTCTCGGCCGGTGAACTGGGCAAGAACCGTCTCCGGCCATGCCCCGGGCAAGTAACCAAAACGAAGGACAAGCGGGGTTTGTCTCCCTTCCACAAAAAATGAGATTTCGTATTTTCCCTCCTCGATCCCATGGACGCCAAGATCGCCGGAGTCATTGGATACGATGGCAAGGATGGGAATTCCAAGCAGGCTCTTTAGAAATCGCTCCACAAAGGCGGTGTCGGCGGGTACGGCGAGGGGTTTCACAATATTCCAGCCCGAGGCCGACCGAACAATTTCCGTCTCTCCACTTTTCGAACCGCGAATGATGACACGGTCCACCTGGGCAGTATTTAGTCCAACGAGAACGGTGTCCCGAAACTTGCCTGGATCGGAATCCACCATGGTATTCAGCGATTTATCGATGAGATAGACATCATTCGATCCATCCAAGCGGGCATACATCCGATCCTCAAAAGCGGAATCCTTCCCAAAAAACACTTTTTGCGAGTTCGGCCCGACAAACTCGATCCAGCGTTTTGGTGAGCGGAGGCCAAACTCCGACAACTGATCACGCCCTTGAATCTCGGAAGCTGGGATCCGGTCATGATACATGAGCAATGAGGCGGCTTGGAGGATTTCCTCGGCGACCTGGGAATTGCCCGCATCCTTGATGTTCCCTGAGACGAACTGCCATGCGGCGCCTTTTCTTTTCAACTCCGTCATTTCGCCAGTGGACTGAATGCGGATCGTGCGAACCTCAGCAGGCTTCAGATTCAATACAAACCCATCCTCTCCGCTGCGGGAGGGAAGACAGGAACGAAGGGTGATGGCTGTGGCCACGGCTGCCAGCGCCAGGAAAAGCGTCACATAGGTGAGAGCCCTGTTCATTTCGCGTTCATGACCGCCGCCGCACCGCAAGAATGATCGCCACAAGGGCTGCCCCGGCCGGCATGAGAATCAAGGAGATCAGCGACAACACACCAAGCTGCCGGTCAGTGAGGTTCAGGGAAAAATAGCGGGTCACTTTGGGTGCAATGCCGGTCAGGTGCCCGCGTTCAAGAAGCCAATGGGTGCCACTGACCAAAAAATCCAAACCTTGAGTCGAGAGGGCGGCATCCAGTGCAAACTGTGCATTGCCGACAATCACAAATTTCGCAGTTTCCACCTGGACCCCATCAGCACTCACACGGCCACCAGTCGCCATGGCTCCCACATACAAGGGCTGACCTGTGTCCTGACCCTCATCGTACCGCACGCCTTTTTGGTCATCGGTCACAAAGTCGACCTCGCCCCAAAACTCTTCCACCGGCTGCAAAAGGGCACCCGTTGGGGTATCCGGAGCCAGGGCAATGGATTTTGTTTCACCAGGCAAAAACAGGCTCAAGCCCACCAGTCGCCTGGTGATCGGGTTGTCGGGCAAAAATTCCGCAGTGACTTCCCTGAGAATCCCCGTGGCAAAACCAAGGCGAACGGTCCTGAGAACCCGATCATTTCTTGGAGCAAGCCCAACACTCGCGCACAGCGCATCCAACCGGGGTGTGGAGGCGGTCGGTTCCAGAAGCACCATCAGCTTGCCTTCTCCCTCCCAATACTGCCGCAAAATCTGGACTTCACGCTCCTCGATGTCCGTGGTGGGGGCAATGACAAATACGGACGCCGCATCAGCAGGGATCACATCCATGGCCGCAAGATTCAGCGGGGCCGCGTCCACGTTTTGGCGGGCAATATAATCCCGGAATGTCGATAGCGCCGAGCTGCCAGCCACGGAAGGCTCACCATGACCCTCCAAAAAATACACCTTCTTCTTGCCGGGACTGACCAGCCCCATCATCGCCGATGTGAGCGCAGACTCCCCCTTGAATGCCAGCACACGCGGTTCGCCGCCCACGCTCATTGCATTGAGATCAAAATCCGCCATTTGTCCCACTGGCAAAAAGGCGGTCCGACCGTCATATTCGAGAATCAGCACATTTTCATCTGCTCGGAATTTGTGCAGCGCCTGAACTTCCCTGGCCCGCGTCAGATCCCGCACAGGATCCACGTATTCCACGTGAATTTGTTTGCGCCCCGAGAACACAAACTCTTTGAGGAGGTTGCGCACATCGGGGTCGAGAGCACTCACCGGGGAGATCGTGGTTCGTGAAAAAAAGACGGTGATATTCAGGGGATATTTGAGTTCACGGATGACTCTCTTGGTCTGCTCGGAAAGCGCGAATTTTTGAGAACGTGAAAAATCCACCCGTCCCGGAAACTCAAAACCAAGGAAATTGACAGCCGCGAGCACGCAGAACGCCGCAAAAATTTGGATGACCACATTGGCGCGGATCCAGCCGCGGGATATGGTTTTCATGCCCTCCACCTCCGGTATTGCAAGGCGTGGTAGGTCAGGAAAAGCGTGAAGACGGTGAAGCTGATATAGAAGACCACCGGTCGGGAATCAAAGATGCCACGCGAGAAATCCGCCATGTGCTGGATGGTGGAAAAATAGTAAGCCAGCGACTGCATTTCCGGGCTGGCCATGGGAAAGAAAAACCAGAGAATCCCAAGAAAAAACATCATACAAAGCAACGCAAATGCCGAGATGCCGGCCACAATTTGGTTATCCGTCAGAGCAGAAGCAAGACACCCCAGGGAAATATAAAAAGAGCCCACCAAAGCCAGCATGGCATAAGCCCCAAGGATCGAACCTGGCGCTTCAACGGGGGCCTGACCGGTCACCCACCAAAACGCCCCAAAATACAACAAGCTCGGCAGCCACAAAACGGCATAAAAAACCAAGGCCCCAAAAAATTTGGCAAGCACGACCTCCGCATCCCCGACAGGGGCCGTCATCAAGGTCTCAATGGTCCCCAATTTGTATTCCTCACTGAAAAGACGCATCGTCAGCAGCGGAAAAACCAAAAGGAAGGGAAACCAAAACAGCAGGGAGTTAAAAAAAGCTTCCACCGAGGTGGTTGTTCCCGCCTCGGCATTCATGGCCAGGACTCCTGCCTGAAAATTGATGCCCGTGAGGATCAAAAAAAAGAAAAGCACCACATAAGCAAGCGGTTGCTGCAACGTGCGCGAAACCTCCCTGCCAAAGAGCGTGCCAAAGCGCTTCATATCACCCTCCCTGCGTCAGATCTCTTCATGATGGGTCACCTCCACAAACACTTCTTCCAAGGAGACTGCCCTTCGGGACAATTCCCGCACGGCCCATCCCTGGGTTTTTGCCAAAACAAAAACGTTTTCGCGCACATCCTCCTCCACATGGAGAAGAAACGTGCTCCATTCCTTCCCCTCGGAGCACTCCACCTCCCGCACCCCATCAAGGGCTTTGAGCTTCTTCACCGCGGAGGCGGTGTCTCCGACTCTGGCCTCCAGCCGCGTGCGGCCCTTGTCATGCAAGGTTTCTCTCAAGGTTTCGGGACTGCCAACCGCTTCGATTTTGCCACCGTTGATAATGATCACCCGCGAGCAAACCATTTCGACCTCGGGAAGGATATGAGTGGATAGCAGGATCGTGTGGTGACGGCTCAGATTTTTGATCAGCGTACGGACTTGCCGGATCTGGTTGGGATCCAATCCGATCGTTGGTTCATCCAAAATCAACAAATCCGGTTCGTGAACCATGGCATCCGCCAGACCAACCCTCTGACGATACCCCTTGGACAGCGCCCCGATGAATTTTTGTTCAACGCCCTCCAAATTACAGAGCTCCGTCACATCGCCCACCCGCTCCTTGACCCGGCGGCCGGGAACGCCTTTTAATTTTGCGCGATAGGCCAAATATTCGCGCACACGCATGTCGGGCGGCAGGGGCACGTTTTCCGGCATGTATCCGATGTGCTCGCGAGCCCGGATCGAATCGGCAAACACATCGTATCCGGCCACCTGGGCTCTTCCAGCGGTCGGAGGAAGATAGCAGGCCAGCATCCGCATTGTGGTGGACTTTCCTGCGCCATTGGGGCCAAGGAACCCGGTGATCTCACCTTTCCCCACCTCAAAACTGATTTCATCCACAGCGGTGACCCCTCCGTAGCGTTTGGTGAGTTTCTCGACTTTGATCATCTTTGCAACCCCCTCTCGTACTCCGAACCCGGTTGCTTCGCAAGCTTGTGTTGGAATCACGTGAACTCCAGCACCACCCCGGTCGTATTGTCACGGCCACTTCGCTCAAGCGAGGCTTGCACAAGTCGGACAGCCGGCAGGATTTCCTTCTCCCGCGGTGTGGGCTGACAAATCAGTTGCTCCAATTGTTTGTTGAAGAGACCGTCGACCAGCCCATCCGTGCAGAGCAAGTACCGATCCCCCCGCTCCAAACCCACCGAGCCAACCTGAGGGTCCACAAATTGATTGCCCGCTCCCAAGGCACGCTGCAACGAACTGCGACCCGGGTGGTTGCGGGCTTCCCTCTCGTTGATCTTCCCATTGCGAAACAACCAACCCACGTGCGTGTTGTCATGACTCAATTGATGCATGCCCCCCACCCTGCTGGGCAAAAAATAGAGACGACTGTCCCCAATATGCGCAAAATGCAGCCACCCCGGTGTGATCCAGCCAAGCGTCAGGGTGGCTCCCATCCCCCGACATTCCTCGTAGCAGGATCCCAGATAGCTCAAGGCCTGATGGATCTCCGTGAACAATTCCTCCAGCACCTCGGCGTGGCCGCCCGCCAATCCACTTGCCGCTCGCTGAAAAGCTTGGGGCATGAGCTTGGTGATTTTTTCGACAGCGATCTTGCTGGCAAACTCCCCGGCCATGGCTCCTCCCATGCCATCGCTCACGGCAAACAGATAATCGTTGGTCTCCAAAGAGGCTTCGCCCACCTTGCCAAGGAAACGCACCTCCCTCGCGTCAATCTCCAAACAAAGAAACGAATCCTCATTGTTCGCACGCACTTTTCCACGGTCGGTGTGGCCGGTCCACGCCAAATTGGTCGGCAGCCTATCCCCCATCGGCCTCCTCAAGGATCGTCGCAAACTCAAAATCAATCAGGCAAAAACGCCCATCAGTTTTCCGATAGGTCACGTTCCTCACCTCCGCATCATCATGCCTCACCCCATACCCCTCCAACTCTTTAAACAACTCCGCAGCACGGCTATCATCCAAATGATCCACACGGGTACCACAATTTGAAGTCACCATCGTGAGGTTGGCCTCATCGGCTTCAAGCAGTCGCGGCACAAACGGGCACTCCCGTTTCTCCAAATACTTCAAAACCTTCACCTCATTCGCAAAACGTTCCCCAGCCTTCGGCCCCCGGAACTTTTTGTGAACCCGCCCGTCAAAACCGATCCGGACCGTTGCCCTCAGTGTGTCTTTGATCTCGTGCATGGTTAAATACCCCTCCATAAAACAAGGTCTCCTCCCGCGAGCAAACAGAAAAACTTTTTCCCAAATTCACGCCCATAAGCGCAAGT
>JBGTAR010000234.1:0-14292 GCA_041749815.1 Terrimicrobiaceae bacterium | reverse complement strand
GAGGTATTTGGGTTCCGGGAGTTTCACACTCATGATCCCGCGATTGATTTGGTCCTCGATCTTATGAACCCGCTTGCGATAGGCTTCAAATGTCTCATGGTTGTAGCCGGACATGGCTTCCACTTTGGCCAGGTTTTTCTTCACGGACTCTTCAGCAGCTTTTTGCATGACCGAATCCATGGTTGTGTGGATTTGGAAACCTCCATTCATGGCCCGGTCATACCCGAGCGAGGAGATTGCCTGCTGGCGGATCATGTCAACGGCGTAAGAGACCTTGAAAGGGTTGGTTCTTTTTGTCACGAGGAGCGGGGCGTCCACTTCCGCACGGTATTCATCCCGCGTGATGAAGCCCTGCTCGCGCATGCGCCGGAGAACAAAATTTCTGGCTTCGGTGGCGGCCTCAAGGTTGTTCCATGGGGAAAGGGCCTGGGGGCTTTTTAGCAAGCCGGCGAGCACGGCGCTTTCTCCCACTTTCAGGTTGGCCGCAGTTTTGCCAAAGTATCCGCGGGCCGCAGCCTCCACCCCATAGAAGCCGCTGCCGAAATATACGCGGTTGAGATACAGGCGCATGATGTCATCTTTGCTCAACGAGTCTTCGATGCGCTGCGCCAAAAAGATCTCAACCAGTTTGCGCTGATACGTGCGCTCCCGCATCTCAAAGGAATTGCGGGCGAGTTGTTGGGTGACCGTGCTCGCGCCCTGACTGATTCTTCCCTTTCGGTAGTTTGTGATCGCGGCTCGGGCGATACCGGCCCAGTCCACGCCATTGTGCTTCTCGAAACGGTTGTCTTCCGCCGCAATGACGGCTTTGACCATCGTGGGAGAAATTCTATCCAGGGGAACCGGATTTCGATTCTGAATGAAAATTTTGCCCATCTCCTTGCTATTTCGATCGTAGATGATCGAGGCAGCTTCCATATTTTCGAGCTGGTTGAGGTCAAACCTTTTGGCCTCTTTGCTGTAATGTGCGCTGAGCATTTCCCAGCCAATCCATGCCGTGAGTGCACCCACCAACACGAGGGCCAGAGGCAGGAGCACAAGCCATTTGATCACGAAACGCCGTCTTCGGGTGTCCCGTGCTTTCTGTTCCCAACTGTAATAACCTTTTGCGATAGCCTCTTATTGTTGCCTCAAGCGGCGATTCACGCAAATCCGAAAAATCGGGATTAGACGAATTCGATGTGGGGGTTGGTTGGAATCAAGCCTTGCCCGGCGGCCTCTGAGAGGAATTTTTCCACTGCTTGACGGCCAACCTCGCCGTAATCGAGCGTCAACTCGTTCACGTACATGCCAATAAACCTGTCGGCCAGGGGGATGTCCATGCCTCGTGCATGGTCCATGCTGTGCTGCACGGCAGGCATGCGGTGTTCCAGACCATAGGCAATGCTCTCATGCAAAATGTCCCGGATTTCTTCGCGGACCTCCAGGGGGAGGTCCTTGCGAATCACATTTCCCCCGAGCGGCAGTGGCAGTCCCCGGGTCCGTTTCCACCACTCGCCAAGGTCCAGGACTTTGTGAAAGCCTTCATCTTTATAGGTGAGTTGGCCTTCATGAATCAACAGTCCCACATCAGCGCGACCTGCTTTGACCGCGTCGAAAATCTCGTCAAAAGGAACCACCACATACTCAAAGTCCGCACCCAAAAACAATTGAGCCGAGAGATAGGCGCTAGTCATCTTTCCCGGGATGGCAATTTTTTTGCTACGAAGCCAGATGCGTGCCTCTTCATCTCCGGTGGGAGGATCATTTTCCAATGTCACAAACATTGGCCCATAACCATCCCCCATGCTGGCACCGCTTGGAAGCAAGGCGTAATTGTCCAGGATATGCGCCAAGGCGTGGATCGAGACCGCAGAGATGTGCAGTTCGGCCCGCATGGCCCGCTCATTGAGGGTTTGGATATCTTGGAGGATGTGTTCGAACTGGTATCCCCGAAGGTCGATTTTACCTTCGGCCATTGCATAAAACATGAACGCATCATCCGGATCCGGAGAATGCCCAAGTTTCATGACAATGTTTTTCCAATCGCTCATCTCACCCTTTGGCTCCCGCGCGTTTGCGGGCGTTGGCATCAAGGAGTTTTTTGCGCATGCGAAGGGATTTTGGCGTGGCCTCGACGTATTCATCAGGGGCGATGTATTCCAAGGCACGTTCCAAACTCATAACGAGCGGTGGGGCGAGTTGGATGCCCTTGCCGTCGCCTTGGCTGCGCATATTGGTCAGCTTTTTGGCTTTGCAAGGGTTGACGGGCATATCGTCAGGGCGGGCGTTTTCGCCGATGATCATTCCCTCATAAATTTCCTCCTGGGGCCCAATGAAGAGGCGTCCCCGGATCTGGATGGTGTCGAGGGCATAGGCCATGCTGGTCCCGGATTCCATGCTGATGAGCACGCCTTTGCCACGGCTTGGGATGTCGCCTTTGTGGGCGCCATATTCCTTAAATAGGTGGCTGGCCGTGCCATGGCCTTTCGTGACGTTGACCAGATCTGTTTCAAATCCAATCAAGCCGCGGGTTGGGATAGTCGCTTCCACAAGCACGCTGTGGGGGCTGTGTTCCATGTTCACGATTTCGGCTTTGCGTCCGGCGAGTGACTGGAGAATGTCTCCCAGGTTCTCCGGCGGCACATCCACGTAAAGGGTTTCGATGGGCTCCAGCAGGGCACCGTCCTCGGAGCGCTGGAAGATCACTTCCGGGCGGGACACCAGGATTTCAAAACCTTCGCGGCGCATCTGTTCGACCAAAATGGCGATCTGCATCTCTCCGCGGGCCTTGACCTCAAAGTGACCGGCCGTGTCTGTTTCGCTGAAAAGGATGGAAACATTGGTACGGGTTTCGCGGATCAGGCGATCTTTGATCTGACGGGCCGTGAGCAACTTGCCCTCACGTCCCGCAAGAGGCGAGTCATTCACACAAATTTTCATGGTGATGGTCGGTGGGTCAATGTCCACAAACGGCAGGGCTTCACGCTCCTCGCTGTCAACCAGGGTCTCGCCAATAAATACATCCTCAAAACCGGCCAGGCCGATAATGTCTCCGGCAAAGGCTTCCGGGATTTGGATTTTTTCCAAACCTTCGTGACCAAAAATCGTGGTCACGGCTTTGCGCTCCTTGGTGCCGTCCTTATGAATGCAGACGATGGGTTGACCGACTTTCACCGATCCGCTGATGATGCGGCCATAGGCGATCCGGCCCAGGTAATCACTGTAATCGAGGTTGGAGACCAACATCTGAAAGTAATCCACGTCCGCAATTTTTGGGGCCGGAATGTGCCAGGCAATCGCTTCGTAGAGCGGGAGCAGGGTCGTGCTGGGGTCCACCAGTTCGCGTTTTGCGATCCCATCCTTGGCGCTGGCGTAGATGTGAGGGAAATCGAGTTGTTCGTCGGTGGCATTGAGTTCCATAAAGAGCTCGAACACCATATCAAGAACCTTGTGGGGGCGGGAGTTTTCCCGGTCAATCTTGTTGATCACCACAATGGGCTTGAGGCCATTTTCCATGGCCTTGCGCAGCACGAACTTTGTTTGAGCCTGGGGACCGTCATGGGCATCCACCACCAGGAGAACGCCATCCACCATCTTCATGATCCGCTCAACCTCGCCGCCGAAGTCGGCGTGGCCGGGAGTGTCAACGATGTTGACGTGATAATCATTCCAGCGATACGCCGCATTCTTAGCACGGATGGTGATGCCTTTTTCGCGTTCGAGGTCCATCGAGTCCATCATCCGATCGTCGGTTTTCTGGTTGGCGCGGAAGGTGCCCGCCTGTTTGAGGAGTTGATCAACAAGGGTGGTCTTGCCGTGATCAACGTGGGCGATAATTGCAATATTTCGAATTTGGGTCATTGTGTGGTTCCGCCAGTGTTGAGAGGCGGGCGCGGGAATATGAGTCGGGATGAGTCATCTAGCAAGCTCATAAGCGCGGAGGCTGCCGCTTCCGGGGTGATCCCTTTCATGCAACGAAAGTCCAGTGGGCAGACCCGGAGGAAGCAGGGACTGCATTCCACCTGGTGTCTGAGGGTGATGGAGTCTGCGCCTCGCGGCCCGGTGAGCAGCGGTTCCGTGGAGCCAAAAACAGCCACGAGAGGCACGCCAAGCAGGTCGGCAAGGTGCATCGTGCCCGTGTCATTGGTGAGCAGGGCCCGGCTCGCAGACAGGCCAGCGATCAACTCATTCATGGAAGTGCGGCCTGCGAGATTTTCAACTTTGCCGGGAAAACCCTCACAAATTTCCTCCGCAACAGCCCGGTCGCCGGCGGCTCCAAATATTTTCCACTGGCAGTCGAGTTTGGAGGAAACGATTTCCATGGCTTTGCGAAATCTGTCCGCCGGCCAGCGTTTGGCGGGCCCGTATTCCGCTCCCGGGCAAATGGCCAGAATCGGTGGTCCAACAACTTTCGAGGCTTCGGTTTTTTGCGGAACCGAAGGCTCAACAGCGCCACACTTGAACGCGATTTGCCAGTAACGGTCATTGTGATGCAGGGGCCTTGCAACTCGCTCCCGTTTTTTGAGTTTGATGGGTTGATTCAAAAACAGATTTCGTCCCCGGCTGGGAAAACCCACCACGCGAGGAATCCCCGCAAGGCAGGCCTCCAAGGCACTGCGCACGGAATTCGGGAAAAGCACCGCGACCTCGAATTTTCCGCGCAGCATGTTTGCCACAGAAAAGACGGAAGCCTTGGGGGGGATTTCCAAGACTTCATCCACCTCAGGAACCGAGCGCCAGATCGCCGCAAGTTTTGCGGGGGCGAGCACCGTGAGCCGTGCGTCCGGGCGTCCGAGTTTAAAGGCCCGTGCGGCGCGAACAGACATCACGGCATCTCCCAGCCAGTTGGGTGAGCGGACCACGATGCGAAACGGTTTGAGCGAAGCGGGGTCGAACCCGGGCGGCAAGTAGGTGCCGCGGCGCTGGGTCACGGTCAGAAAATTGGGTGAAGGCGTCTTCCACCGGTTGTGGACCCAGAACCAATCGGCGGGGGACTCACGAATTTGGGATTCCAGTTTGGCATTGATCGCGCAAGTCAGTTCCTCGGTGGAGCCTGAGGGAAGGGCTTCGCCAACCACCACCCTCCATTTGGCAAAGCCGGAGGTATGAATCGCGACGGGGACCACGTCGGCTCCTGTTCGCAAGGCCAGCTTCGCCGCAAGGGTCGATGTCGAACTCAGGCGCCCGAAAAATGGCATCCACATTCCCCCATCCCCGGCATTTTGATCCACCAGCACCCCCAGAACCCCAGGCTCCCGGATCAGCGCAATCGCATCATTAAACCCTTTTTTTCGGTCAAACGTGAGAACCCCAAGCCTCCGCCGGTCCCGGTTGATCAACTCATCCACCAGCGGGTTGCGCAGGGCCTGATACACCGTGCCAAATCTTGCTTCCGGAACTTGAAAAACCAGTTGGGCATACAGCTCCCAGTTTCCAATATGATTGATCGCCAGAACAACACCTCGGCCGGCTTTCACGGCGCTGCGGATGTTCTCCAAACCTTCAATTGGCGCAATGTCTTTGATTTTGCTTTGGGAGAGCAGGGGGATCTTTAATGACGAGAGTCCATTGGCCCCAAGGGTTGCAAAATGTTCGCGCGCGAGTTTTGCGGCTTCTTTTGGAGACTTTTCACCCCCATAGGCCGCAAAGATGTTTTCCCTCGCCAGCCGCCGGTATCCCGGCAAAACCGCCCAAAGAACCAAACCGATCCCCCGGCCCAACAGAAAACAAATCCCCAAGGGCAGCAGCCGTATCAGCGAAACAAACGCCAGCACGAGCCAATACACAAAACGATCTGTCATATCCCACAGACCACCATTCCGGCGGCCCTTTCGCAATGCTCAATCCGTGGCTTTTTGCTTCGTCGCAAAAAGATGAGTCAGATAGGCGGCAAGAACTTCAAGACGGTGGGTTGAGTCCAGTTCCTCAATGAGGCGCTGACGCACTGCCGCATCTCCAACAAGGCAGGACGCTGCCATGTCACTGAAAAGATCAAAATCTTCCAACTGCGAAAGCATGTCCTGGATTTGTGCCGGGATGGGAGTTCCTAAATCAGAAATCCTTGAGACCAATGTGAGAGCTTCCTCCCGCAGGTCTGCCGATGAGGTTTCAGAGGAATTGATGGAATCCAAAGCCCGCACGGAGGCTTTGGGGTAGGGACTATTCTCGTCCCACTGGAGAAACTCCACACGGGTGACTCCCTGCAAGACCAGATTGGCCGTCCCATCTTCATTGGACACACAGGCACGGACCACACCAACCCCCCCGCGCGATTTTCCAAGCTCCCCATCCTCCATGGAAGAAACCACACCAAAAAGCCGGTGACTTTCCAGCGCATCGGCCAACATCGTTTGGTAACGCGGCTCAAAGATATATAGAGGAAGCATGGAGCCTGGGAACAAGGTCGTTCCGGGCAAGATCATCGCGCCTAGTTCTGACGGCAGTTGGATATTTTCATGCATTCCCTGATGAGATTACGCTGCCACCCTGCAAAAGTTTCAACTTTTTTGGGGTGATTTTTTTGCAGACCAAGGATCTTCGAAGGTTTTGGGTGGGATATCGAGCAGGTTTTGCGCCGGAGATTTGTAAGATTCTATAAAAAATTCCATCTGGTTTTTATGGGGCTGTTTGATTTACATGGAGCGGATGAAGCCTCGACCATTTGTGCGACTTGGATTGTTTGCCGGCTTGTTTTTGAGTGTTCCTGCAATGTCTGCCACCTATGACTGGACCTCTGAGCCGCTCAAAGATGCCCAAATTAACACCGTGGCTTTCCGGGGTTGGGTGCCTGATACCACGGATCCGCTCTCTGGAGTTCTTGTGCTGATCCCCGGTCGGCATGGAGATGGTCGCGGCATGGCGGACAGTGCCCAGTGGCAACAACTGGCGAACGAGGTGGGTTTTGGGATTTTGGGGTGTCAGTTCGCAGATGGCGACACCGGGAGGTATCAGAGCGATGACAAAGGAGAGGTCGCCAAGGCGATCAATGACGCTGTGAATGAATTGGCCAAACGGAGTGGAAAACCGGAGTTGGTTGATTCACCTCTTGCGTTTTGGGGACACTCCGCTGGGTCCAATGTCTCCAGCAAATACTGCGGATTTTATCCTGAGCGGGTTGCCGCCATGGGAAGTTCAAAAGGCACATGGGGACCTGGCGGAAACAGCACGGCCAAGTTTTTGGAAGTTCCCATGATTTACGCCGTCGGAGCGAATGACAATCCAGAGTGGGTAAAAAGCGCCACAAGCAACTTCGACAAGGGGCAAGGGAAAGCCCCTTGGACCCTGGCCTTGCAGCCCAATGAGGGTCATGGCTTGGAGGCCAGCCTGGATGTGATCTCGCCGTTTCTCATCTCTGTGATCAATCAGCGCCTGGGGAAGGCAAGCCCGGCTGCTTCACAAAGCAGCAGCATCTTTAAAAGCGAGCTTCCCAAGATTGGCTCCACCTCCTCCCCATCAAAAGCGAAAACATCCCTCGTGAAACTCAATCTCCGCGAGGGTTGGCTGGGAGATCCCAAAACCTACGAGATTGCGGCTTATTCGGATTTTAAAGGTTCCAAATCGTCTGCGATCTGGCTTCCTGACGAAACCGTGGCCCTGGCTTGGCAATCGTATTTGAGAAAATAGAACCTCCTCACCAGAAAAAGCTGAAGACCAGCACCGCAAAAACAAAAAGACTGATCCCCGCATAAAGCCTGTCTTTTTGTGCCACAAATCCAAGCGCGGCAAAAGCCACGCGCAAGGCGGGGTTGATCAGAAGCAGGAGAATCCCAATCATCAAAAAACTGCGGCGGTGACCGACCTCGCTCATATCGAGAGCTCGTTGAAACATCTGCACGGGATTCTCAAAATATTTCGGCTCTCCAGAAAAAATATGGTCCCCTGATTTGATGCCCGGGTTCGCCGACAAATACCAAATCAGTCCGGCCAACATGAGGGTCGCCGCAATGAGCGTTCCTCCAAGCATCATCCGGGCCAGCCCTTTTTGGATTTGGGTGTCTTTGATCATCTTAAAAATTGACCCCAACTCCTCGAAGCACCATCTGAACGGCGATCACCGAGACAAGGGACAGAAAAATAATGCGCAAGAGTTTCACGGGAGCCACAGGCAGGAGCTTCGCCCCCACAAAGGCCCCGGCCAGCACACCAAGGGCAACCGGTGCCACCAGAGCCGGGTCGAGATATCCCCGCTTGAGATAAATGCCCACGCTGGCGGCCGCCGTCACACCAATCATAAAATTGCTGGTGGCCGTGGTGACTTTGAAGGGGATCCGCATGAGTTGGTCCATCGCAACAACTTTGAAGGCGCCCGACCCGATGCCCAGCAGCCCTGACAGCACACCGGCCACCCACATCATCGCAAACCCGGGAATGACGCGTTGAACACCGTAGTTTTCTGGTCCGTGCTCGGTTGGCATGGTCCCCGGAAGGCGGAGTTTTTCCGCCAGGGGGTCGGAATGAATTTTGGAACCTGCCGCGTCAGGGTTTTTGCGTAGCGACAGCACAACGGTGACCAAGAGGGCGACTCCAAAAATCACCGAAAGCACGGACTGATCCAGAACGACGGCCAGCATGGCACCACACACAGCCCCCACGGTGGTCGCCACGCAAAGAAACAGCCCAATGCGCATATTGGAAATCCCGTCTCGAAGGAAGGCGGCCGCCGCTCCGGAGGACGTGGCAATCACCGAAGCCAGCGCCGCGCCCATCGCATAACGAATGTCCACCCCGAACCCCAGCACCAGAACCGGAGTGATAATCACCCCCCCGCCCAGACCAATGAGAGAGCCCAGAACGCCGGCCACAAAGGCCGCGACCGAGATCAGAATATCAAAGGTCAGTTCTTCCATTCTTCCCTGATCAAAAAAGATTCCTGCCCCGCAAGCGAGGGAATTAATATTGGAAAGCGATTGACGGCCCGGTGCCACTGCCCTTACCTTCGCCAACTCGCCCGTATGGAACTCGCAAATCGACTCAC
The DNA here is from genome assembly GCA_041749815.1 of Terrimicrobiaceae bacterium. GTDB lineage: Bacteria > Verrucomicrobiota > Verrucomicrobiia > Chthoniobacterales > Terrimicrobiaceae > JAJTZA01. The sequence continues at coordinate 5,336 of JBGTAR010000234.1, read as the reverse complement.
TGAAATCACCCCTTCTCTCACCCTTGCCATTGACAGCAAAGCCAAGGCACTTCGCGCCGAAGGCGTGGATGTCTGCGGATTTGGAGCTGGAGAGCCGGACATGGACACGCCTGAACACATCAAGGCCGCTGCCATTGAGGCCCTGAATGAAGGATTCACGAAATACACACCCAGCTCCGGCATGCCTGAGCTTCGCCAGGCCATCAGCGAAAAATTCTCGAAAGATAATGGCCTGACCTACAAAGCCAGCCAGGTCATCGTCAGCAGCGGAGCCAAACAATCGTGTTTTAATGCCATCGCCGCTCTCTGCAACCCCGGCGACGAGGTTATTATCCCGGCTCCCTACTGGTTGAGCTACCCTGAGATGGTCCGTTTGGCCGGTGCTGAACCAGTCATCGTTCAAACCACGGAAGCCAATTCCTGGAAGTTGACCGCAGAAGATTTTGAAAATGCGATGACACCAAGGACCAAAATGGTGATCATCAACACCCCCGGCAACCCCACCGGCTCGATCTACACCAAGGACGAACTCCGGGCCATCAGTGAAGTGGCTGCTGAAGAAGATATTTATATTCTCTCTGACGAGATTTACGAGAAACTCATCTATGATGATGCCGAGCATGTCAGCATCGGTTCGCTCACTCCGGAAGCCTACGACCTCACCATCACCGTCAATGGATTCAGCAAGGCGTATGCGATGACGGGTTGGCGCTTGGGCTACCTTGGAGCCTCTGAGGAAATCGCCCGTGCGATTGATTCCCTCCAAAGCCACACCACTTCGAACCCCTGCTCTTTTGCTCAAAAAGGCGGTTTGGCCGCCCTGCTGGGAGATCAGCAAGTGGTGACCGACATGCGTGATGAGTTTGATATCCGCCGCGAATACATGTATGAGCGGATTTCATCGATTGCCGGATTGCGTGCGGTGAAACCTTTGGGTGCGTTTTATGTGCTGGCGGATGTGAGCAGCTTTGGGCTGAAATCCCAGAATTTCTCTGACCGCCTTCTCAGCAAGGCTAACGTGGCCGTTGTTCCCGGAGTCGCCTTCGGTAATGATGACACCATCCGCCTCAGCTACGCGACAAGCCTAGACGTCATCAAAACCGGCCTAGACCGTATCGAAGAGTTCTCGAAGTCGCTGTAAACAAGCGACTTAGATCAATCGAACAACAACCCATCAATGGTAGGGACAGCGCTCCGTCGCTGTCCGTTGGTTGGGGGGAGGCGAGCAGGACGTCCTCGGTCATGCTGATCTTTTAGGATATGGACTAAGCCGGAGGTCAATGTGGATCCGTGCCTTCCCTGGCACGATGAGAAATCTTTCGCAGTGAAGCCGACTTTTCAAATTGCCGGGGCTTTTGTGAAGAAACTCGCCACACCATGAATGGGATTTTATCCACTACTCCTTGATCTCCGCTACATAATCCCATATTTATGGCCATATATGAAGACCACGATTGATTTGCCTGATGCTATCTTGGAGCGGACAAAAATCGCCGCTGCACGTCGGCGTACCTCCATTAAAAGCCTTGTTATCGAAGGGTTGGAGACTGTTCTCCGCGAGGAGGCACCTGCCGCACCCCCTGCCGATGCTCTAGCTCGTTTGCGCCACGGCTACCACCTCGGAGGACAGCCTCTCACCCGTGATCAAGCCCATGCCCGCTGAACGCTTTCTGGATACGAACGTCCTTCTTTACGCTTACGATCTCGATGCCCCGACCAAGCGAGCAGTCGCGCAGTCCCTGATCGAACAGGCGTGGCTGCAGCCGGGAAAAACTGTCATCAGCGTGCAAGTGCTCCAGGAATTCCACGTCAATTTTGTCCGCCAGGGACATCTCCCTGTGGAAGCCACCGCTCTCATAGGCGATTTCTGCCTATGGCTCGTCATAGATAATTCTCTTGCCCTCTTCCGGCTCGGACTCTCGCTACAATCCCGCTGGCAGCTCTCACTCTGGGATGCCATGATTCTGGCTGCCGCCCAGACCAGCGGTGCCCGCGAACTCTTCACCGAAGACCTCAACCACAACCAGGACTACGGCGGTGTCCGTGTGATCAATCCCTTTCGTGAGATCGAGGCTCGGTAAAGGATAGAATAATAAATTTGTGCATATGCCATCCCCGCAAAGTGGCTGTCACGGTTTGTTAAAAAAACGACAAGCCGACGTTGGCTCGGCATTATTCCTCAGCTTGCAGGAACTCCCTTTGTATCCACTCGATCGCCTGTTCTCGTGTGGTGAGAGTCCCTTCCATCTGATGATTGTGAATGGTCTCAAGGGCCTCACGAAAGGCCGGGCCCGGTTTCCACCCCAGTGCGATGAGGTCGGCCCCGGTGACCAGGCGGGGGGGGATGATCGGTTCGTTGGCGAAGTCCTCCCGACGGGTTTTCAAAAAATCATAGATATCGAGTGATCCGTGGCTGCTGCCACAGTCCACGCGGTGGAGTTCGAGTTCCTCGGTGAATGTCTCGCGAGCAATAAATCTCCGGAGTTTGGCGGTGCGCATGTTTGGCGCATCTTTAAAAGCCATGTGGTTTCTTACCATCTCCACAGCCGCAAAGATTTCATGATTTGAAAACTTCAAACGACGAAGGATGTCCTCAGCCATTTTTGCACCGACGTGCTCATGACCGTTAAAGCGAATGCGTCCGGTGTCATCCCGAAAAAAACAGGGGGGTTTTCCGATATCGTGGAGCAGCACGCCAAATGCGAGAGCCGGGGAGACGTCCGGACCAAGCATCCCCAGCATGATGCGGGTGTGAACAAACACATCCCCCTCCGGGTGAAATTCTGGAGGTTGTTCGCAACCCTTCAGATCCTCAACCTCAGGCAGCAAAATGGCCAACAAACCGCTTTCGTCCAACAAGTCCAGCCCTCGAACCCGGGTGGGCGCCGTAAAAATTTTAACCAACTCCTCACGGATCCGCTCGGCGCTCACGGCTCCAATCCCGGTCACCGCACTTCGCAGGCCCTTCCAAGTGTCCGGGTCGATGGTGAGATTTAGTGCCGCCGCAAAACGCACCCCCCGCAGGACGCGTAGATAATCTTCCTGAAAACGCTCGGAAGCATTTCCGATGGCCCGAAGAACCCCATTTTCCAAATCCTGCCTCCCGCCCACATGGTCGATCACGTCACCTGTCACAGGGTCCAAGAACAGTCCGTTGATCGTAAAATCGCGCCGAAGGGCATCTCCCCTCGCATCTGTAAAAAACACCCCTTCCGGCCGCCGGCCATCCAAATATTCCCCGTCCGCACGAAATGTCGCGACCTCGAAGGGCGTGCCATCCTGCAGCACGATCACCACACCAAAATGCGCCCCCACCGGAACGGTTCGATCAAAAAGCGCCTGAACCTCCACCGGGGTCGCATTTGTCGCAATGTCGATATCCTTGGCCGGCTTGCCCAGCAGCATGTCCCGAACGCTTCCCCCCGCGTACAAGGCCGTGAACCCCGCCGCCCTCAGCCGGTTCACGATCTGCAATGCTTTGTTACCGAGTTCCATCACCGCACAGTATCACAGCCTGCAAGTCGGGGATGGGAGGAAAGGATTGATGAGTGTTGATTTTCGAGCGTTGATTGATCGATACAACTCAATCGGCACTCGCAACCCTCACTCGGGCAATGGTGGAAGGGAAGGCGCTGGAGGTTTTGGCGATGGTTTGGCGGAAGGCTTGGGACTATCGTTGGATGTGTTGGCAGCAAGCAACTTGCCGAGGAGACTGTCGGATTCTTTGGGAAGAATCGTCAGGTGGACGTCTCCATCCAACATCTTTTGAGTTTCCAGGATTTCGAAGACCGCATTAAGGATTTCTTTGTCAGTGGAAATTTCCTGAATGGCCTTGCCGACTATGTAGGGGCGGACGGCGCCGGCCCGGGCAAACTCGACGGCAGCGGTTCGCTCGGCGCTGCTTTTAATGACGGCAACCTGATTGGCGCCTTCCTGGAGGATGGCGGAGGTGACCTGACGGAGACGGTTCACGACTTTTTGTTCGATCTGCGCAATCATCGCCGCATCACGAAAGTGGACCTTGCGGATATACACCGACCCCAATGCGTAGCCCCAGGCCTCGGATTTGGGGGACACTTCATCCCTCACCCGGTGGCTCATCCCATGACGGTCCTCAAGCAGGTGTTGCAGGGGCATGTTGCTCAGGCAGCGGACGGCGGCATTCCGGACATTGGCCCGCAGGGATCCACGAGGATCAGTGTTTTTGAAAAGAAAATTTTCGGAATCATGGACACGCATTTCGTACCAAACCCCGATTCCCATCGGCGTGCCTTCTTCGGAGTTGACTGGTTGGCTGCGCAGGTATTCCTGATCGAGGCGGAGGTCCACCTTTTTAACACCACCAAAAAACCGAATGAGCAGCGCCTGCGGCCCGAGGGTGAAGGGCAGCACGTGCAGGCCAGGCTCGGTGATGACACCAGCCACCCGGCCAAAAAGCAAAAACACCTGAGCCTCACACTCGTTCACCACTGCAAACAGGCAAAAAAACCGACACGCCGAGAGAAGCAGCGGTACAAAAAACAGCAGAAGCACAAACGTGATGACCATCGTGGTGAGGAATGTCATGGCTTCTGGGTGAGAAAGATGTTGCGGGCTTGCTGGTAGAGATCGAGTTTCACATTGCGCAGGTAGCCGCTGATGGCGTCCGGGCCGCTCTCTCTCAGGAGGCGGAGTTGTTCGGCCAGCCAACGCAGGGGCTCAACTTCGGCTTCGGCCCGCATGGTTTGAATTTCCACTGCCCGTTTGGATTCTTCGATGCGCTGATCGGCCAGCGCCTGGGCAACACTCACTTCGGAAAAGACTTCATTGTGGGCGGTGTTGATGGCGGCAAGGGCCGACTCGATTTGCACGGGCGGATCAATCCCTGTGATGAGGGACGAATCGAGTTTGATGCCATAGCGGGCCTCCGAGGTTCGGCACTCGCGGTCCATTTCCTCATTGAGAAGATTCAGATTTTTGCGGAGGTCATTGATGGAGATACCCTCAAACCGGAGATCTTCAGGCAATGACAAACCCTCATTGGTTTGAGCAGGAGGGGCCTTGAACGTGGCGATGCGCTCGCGCAGCACGGACACAAAATACCCCATCACATGCGCAATGGGGTTTTTGACCCCGAACAGGAACGCATACATGTTGCTCTCGGAAACCCCAAAACGAATCTGGCCGGTGACGCCAATGTTCAGCTGATCACGGGTGACGGCCTCCAGCACCGTTCCCCCCTCATTGGCGGTCGGGGTTTCAGGATCATACGCCAGACTGGCTGTCACAATCGCAATATTGACCTTATGGACTTTCTGCCACGGCCAGCGAAAATAAGGACCACCGGGCCCAATGAC
>JBGTAR010000233.1:0-13488 GCA_041749815.1 Terrimicrobiaceae bacterium | reverse complement strand
CCTCCTCGTCGTTAACCTTTACCTCCAATCCGAGGGCGTGCAATCGCGCATCCAAGCTGCGGCCGCTTCTGCCTTGGGAGCTCCCATCAAAACCGGCGGCAGCATCTACACCCCATGGGGTGGATTTGTCATCAATTCGATCTCGGTGCCAAACCCCACTCAACCGGATGAAAACCTCCTGGAGGCCGATTCCCTGCGCATTCAATTTGCCCTGTTCCCATTGCTTCAGGGTCGACTGCTGATCAAGCAGGTCGTGCTTGCCAATCCCATCCTGCGTGCGACTCAGGATGAAAATCACAACTGGATTGCGCTTGTGCCACCCCCCCCGCAGCAAAATATTCCGATCACCATACCGGACGGGGCCAAGGGGGCTGGTGCTGGGAAAAGTTTTCAAGTCACCGTCGAAAGTATCCGAATCCAAGGCGCCAGAGCCGTCTTTGTGGACACGAAGGGCCGAGTCGTGATGCGTCTCGAGAAAAGCGATTTTGTGGCAAAAATTCATGACGATAAAACAAGCTCGGGAGTTTTTGATATTGGCAACCTGGAGATTGCGGAGGTGCTGAAACCACGCCGAATTGGGGGTCCCTTCACGTGGGATGGCAAAACGCTCGACATGCCGGACATCCAGGGAGGCCTCGGCGGAGGAAAGCTCCAGGGTCATTTTCAACTCCGAACCGAAGTTGAACCCTCCTTCACCCTGGGGATGACTATTTCCGAGTCAAAATTGGCCTATCTGACCAAAGATGCCGGGGGCAAGGCCGAGGGCACCAGTGGGGAACTCAATGGTCAGGTCGATTTGACAGGCAGCCCGCGTGATACCAACGCCCTCGCAGGCACGGCCACCCTTTCCCTGGACAAAGCCAAGTTCACACCGGTCGATTTTTTGGTGCAATTCGGTCAGATGTTTGGTGTGGACGAACTCCAAAAGCTCCAACTCAGCGAAGCCACGTCCCACTTCACAATCCAGGATGGCAGGGTCAATGTGGACAAGGTCTTCCTTCAATCTGAAAACCTCATCCTCACTGGCACAGGCACAGCCGAGTTTTCCGGGGATCTTGACATCGACGCCGCCCTGCTTGTGAACAAGAAACTCCAACGCAGCCTGCGCGCGGTCATGGGCAAAAATTTTGTCAAAACCGATGACCCTGAGTTCAAGAAACTCGAATTTTCGGTCTCAAACACCCTGGCAAACCCCAAAACCGACCTCCTCGACAAACTGGTTGGCGCCCGGGTCGGTCAGGACATTGGAGGCCTGCTGCAAAACTTTTTCCGTCAACCTTCTCCCAAAAAAGACAAACCCAAAGAGGAGCCAAAAAATTGAGCTTCCTGCTGGAAAATCTCAGCGCATGAGGGTCATCACAGGAACCGCACGTGGCATCACATTGGATGCGCCGCGAAGCGGGTTGCGACCGACCATGGACCGGGTGAGGGAAGCCGTCTTCTCGAGTTTGGGAGATGCGGTGCCGGGCTCGCGGGTTCTGGATTTGTTTGCTGGCAGCGGATCATTTGGCATTGAGGCTCTCAGCCGGGGCGCTGAGAGTGCCACTTTTGTGGACTCGGACCGCGCTTCGTGTGACACGATCCGACGCAATCTTGCAAGGACACGGCTCAACGGAAATATCCAATGCATGGAGGCACTGCGGTTTCTTGAGCTGTATGCGATGGAGGGCGGGTATGACCTGATTTTTGCCGACCCACCCTACACCCGGCACGATTCGGAGCGGGATTTTAGCGGGGAAATCGCAGCGTCGCCATTATTGAAACAGGCGCTGGCGCCAAGCGGCACAGTGATCCTCGAGTGTTCGCGCCCACCGGAAAATCACCCCGGCCTCGAGCCACTTAAAATCAAGCGTTATGGCAAAAGCTGGATTGCCTATTTCACTCACACCCCGTGACCACCCTGCTCCGCCTTCTTTACAATCTGGCGTTCCCGGTCGTGCTTGTTTTGATGCTGCCATCGTTTGTGATGCGCATGCTTCGTCGGGGAAATTACCGTCATAAATTTGGTCAGCGCTTTGGAATTTATTCCCGCCGTGTCCTTGCAAAACTGGAAGGTCATCGCTGGACCTTTGTTCATGCCGTGAGCGTGGGCGAGGTCATGATCGCGCTCAAGCTCATCACAGAAATGCGGAAACAGGACCCTGAGTTGCGGGTCGTGCTCTCGACAACAACCTCCACCGGCTACCGCCTGGCTCATCGCCACAAATCCCCTCTGCTGGAGCCGATCTATCATCCCCTCGATTTGCCATGGGTCGTGCGGCATGCCCTCAAAGTGACCAGTGCGGAGCGATTGATTCTTGTGGAGGCCGAGGTCTGGCCTAACATGATGGCCGCCGCCAGCAGGATCCCCAAAATCCTCGTCAATGCGCGCCTCTCCTCCCGCTCCGAAAAACGCTACCACCTCGTCCGGCCATTTGCAGCCGCCCTCTTTAACCAGCTTGATACCATCTGTGTGCAGGAACCGGCCGATGCCAAACGCTGGGAATCACTCGGTGTGAAAACCGAAAAAATCCGAATGACCGGCAGTATCAAATTTGATCCGGATCCCGCCTCCTCCGCAACCACACGCCGTGATTTTCGTGAGGTTCTGAAAACGTTTGGCATTTCTTTGCATGGTCCCGTCCTGCTTGGTGGCAGCACGTTCGATGGGGAGGAGGTGCTTCTTGCAGAGATCGCCCGCAGCTTGCAAAACGAATTCCCCGGACTGCTTCTCATTCTTGTTCCCCGTCATGCCGAACGGAGCCCGAAGATTTTTTCCCAACTCACCGGGCGCGGGTATTCCGTGGCACTTCGGAGCGAGCCACCGCCCGCCACCCCACCCGAGATCCTGCTGGTGAACACCACGGGCGAGTTGAGAGATTGGTATGACTGCGCCACGGTGGTCTTTATTGGTAAAAGCCTCACTGCCCACGGTGGACAAAACCCCGCTGAGGCCATCGCCGCCGGGAAACCCGTGCTTTTTGGACCCAATATGCAAAATTTTGCGTCTCTGACCCGTCAGATGCTCGATGCCGGGGGCGCCATCCGGGCGAACTCCAGCGAAGAACTGGCCAGGGAGATTGCCGGGATCCTTCGCACTCCCGGTCGCGCTGAGACCATCGCCCAAGCCGCCGCCTCGGCCCTTGATGTTCACAAAGGGGCCACCACAAGGACGGTGGCTGAGATTTTGCGATGACACGAAAAGCCCGCGCCGCCGAACTCCTTCGCCGCCTTCCGGAGATTTATCCCGATGCCCACTGCGAACTGGATTTTAACAACCCCATCGAGCTCCTCGTCGCGACGATCCTCTCCGCACAGTGCACGGACAAACGGGTGAATATTGTCACCAAAGTTCTATTCCAGCGCTGCAAAACGGTGGAGGACTACGCCGCCATTTCACAGGAGGAAATGGAGACCATCATCCACTCCGCCGGATTCTATCGCAACAAGGCCAAAAACCTTCGTGCCATGGCCGCCGCCCTGATTGCCAACCATCACGGTCAAGTTCCCCAAACCCTCGAGGCCCTTGCCGCGCTGCCCGGCGTGGGACGCAAGACCGCCAATGTCGTCCTCGGCAACGCTTTTGACATCAATGCCGGCGTGGTCGTCGATACGCATGTGGGCCGCCTCTCCGGCCGCCTCGGTCTCACCACCCACACCGACCCCGTCAAAATCGAAACCGATCTCGCCGGCCTCTTCCCCCGCGAATCATGGACCGATCTCAGCCACTGGCTCATCTGGCACGGACGCCGCCGCTGCATGTCCCGAAACCCCGACTGCCCCCACTGCGAACTCAAATCTTTCTGCCCGTCCTGCCCGAAGAAGCTTTGAAATAATGCGGTTATGACCTCAGGGGGTCACCGCACGTGCCCGCCCAACTGCGGCCCCTTCAACGGCGGACGGCAAATTCAACGCTCAGAATCCCTCACGCAAATCCCCTTTCACTCCTTGAGCTCGGGGGCCTTGGGACCCAACTTGGCGACGGCCTTGACGTAAATTCCGATTCCGGGACGTGCGCTGAAACCATGGAGGAAGATGCTGAGAAGGACGGTGAGCATTGCGGCGAGCCGGATGGTGGATTCTCCGGGATGTCCGGCGGAGTGCTGCAGATAAACCAGCACAAGAACAATGGAGGCAAGGCCCCGCGGCCCAAACCAGCCGACGAAGAGAACCGTGGCCCGGTTCATTTTCATGCCAAGCAGTGCAATGGCGATTGGCACCATGCGGACGATACGGAACGATGTCGATGCGCAAGGCCAAGCAACAAACCTCCCCCCAACCCCAACGCAAGTCCAATGAGTGTGCCATAACCGAGTTGCTCCCCGACGTAGCGATGCAAACTGGCATCCCCGCCGATCATGCCGCCTCCCGCCAACGCAATAAAGAAAAGCAGAAAAGGCACGGACAGCCCGTCATTGAGGCCAGCCTCCACATTGAGACCCTCACGGATTCTGAGTGGCACCTGCTTGCTGTTGACGATGATCTGGCCCAGGCCGGCATCGGTCGGGGCAAGGATCGCGGCAAGAATCCCCGCCTCCCAGATGGTCAGCGTCCGGAACACAACCAACGCCGTGAGCGTGCCAAGCAAAAGAGTCAACAACATGCCCGTGCTGAGCAGGCGGGCCGGAAGGTCGCGCAGATTGCGAAGCACACGCAAATCCGTGCGGCTCGCATCCGTAAAGAGCAACAACACCAGCCCCACCTCCGCCAGCAGCAGAAACACCTCCCCACTGTCCTCGTGAAACCCCAAATCCGAACTCAGCACCTGAACCACAATGCCAGCCACTGTAAAAAGAATCGGCGGCGTAAAGATCGTCCGATCCAATTTGGCAGAGACCAGGCTGAACAAAAAAACGAGCGCAGCAAAAATACCAAGAAGGATCATCGCTCCAAACCTGGCGGTATGATGACACCATCCGAGTCACCTTTTGACGTTTGGAACAAGAAGTGGACAGTCATGCGGGAAAAACGAAGTCCTCCCCATGCAAGGCTGATCTTTCGTGAAGGTCCAGACACATTTCTTTTATCCCCCCTGACCAACGGTGATTCCCATGGGGGAGCCTGCCTCAACAGGGGCCGAAACCCGATTGTTCTTCATCACGCCCGCCTCTCAACGGGAACGACTATTGCTCCTTGATAATATAAATGTGTAACGTTATGCGTTATATCTATGAGCGTGAGCATGACTCCCGGAGAAATTCTGCTGGAAGAATATCTGAAGCCCATGGGGATTTCCCAGAATGCCATGGCCCGTGCCATCGGTGTGCCTCCGAGGGCGGTCAACGAGATTGTCCTCGGACGGCGCTCGATCACACCGGCCATGTCGATCCGCTTCGGGGCCTTTTTTGGTCAGCCCGAAAAATTCTGGTCCAGCCTCCAGATGGACTCCGACTTTCGCGCGTTGGCCGGGAAACACAAACGCCTCACCGCCGCCATCCGACCCTCCTCCGAACTCAGCACAAACCAGCCCGAACCTCCGGTGAAACCCACCCGGGACGCCGCGCCCTCCTCCAGCTTTTTTCAACTGCCTGTTGAGAATTTGTAAACCTCAACCGGCAAGGCCCGCGAATTACGGGGTGATCTTCGTGGGCATCGGGGCGGAAACCTTTTCGCGCCATGACGTGAGGCGTGTTTTGAGTTCCGCGGCTTTGTCTGGCTGAGCTGCTGCGAGGTTATGTTGCTCGCTGATGTCATCCTGCAGATTGTAAAGTTCGAGCGAGCCATCTTCAAAGTGCTCGATCAATTTCCACTGATCATTCACCAACATGCTGGAAGGCGTGATGCGGAATCCGGTTTTTTTGGGTTGGTAACCGGGAAAATGCCAGAAGAGATCCCGTGTGGGGATGGTGGCGGTTTTGTCGGATGATAGTGGCGCCAGCGAGACCCCATCCAGCGGGGGACCCTTAGGAGTTTCGATGCCGGCCCATTGGAGGATGGTCGGAAAAATGTCCACAAGGTGAACGGGTGTGTCGGATTTTGTCCCGGCTGCAGACGTGCCCGGTGTCCGCACAAGCATTGGCACACGAACCCCGCCCTCATATAGCCAGCCCTTGCCTTCGCGCAAGGGAGGTTGAGCTGTGATCCCCATTTGCCCCCCATTGTCCGAGATGAAAATGATGTGAGTTCTGTCGGCAAGACCAAGCCGATCCACCGCGTCGAGAATCCGGCCCACGCTTTCGTCCAGGCTTTGAATCATCGCTGCATAGCCGGGGTCCTTCTGCTCTCCATCAGGGGTTTTTTCGGAAAAAGCCTGCTTCAGATTTTCTTTGGCTTCGATCGGCACGTGAACCGCATAGTGCGGGAGATAGAGAAAAAACGGGCGCTCCCGGTTATTCTCCATAAAATTGATTGCTTCATCGGTGAGTCGGTCAGTCAGGTATTCACCGGGGGGCCCATCCTTGATTGTCGCAATCTGGTAGGGGCTAAAATATGTGGGCGGCGTCCCACCGTCGAAACCCGCCACATTCAGCCCAAATCCCCTGTTTTCCGGCGAATTTGGCCCATCCCCAAGGTGCCACTTCCCAATGATCGTGGTCGCGTAGCCGTGTTCTGCCAACACCTTGGCAATGGTTATTGCTTCAGGCGGCAGGGCCTGCCGGTTGGGCACCGGAACTAGCTTCTGGAGTGTCTTGTCGCCACGGTCTGACCTCCCCACCATAAAAACCCCGGTGCGCGGGCTGTATTGGCCAGTGAGCAGGGCCGCACGGGACGGAGCGCAACTCGGACTCGCATACGCCCGCGTGAACTCGACACTCTCACCCGCAAGACGGTCCAGGTTGGGGGTTTCGTAGTAGCGGCTCCCACGGAACCCGGCATCCTTCCATCCCAGATCATCGGCAAGAATAAGAATGATGTTTGGGCGTACATTCTCGCTGGCCACACCAACAAGCGGAGCCGCAGAAGACAACGCCACAAGCGAAACCATTTTAAGGGGAAATCGACTCATCGTCATTTTGACACCCCGCCACACCAGCCGTGTTCTTTTGATCAACTCGAAAAATTCAGCCGGGGGAAATTTGCAAATCATCACAAAGAGCTATCAAGGGTTTGATTGTTTGTCAAATGAGCTTCGTGGAGGATCTGGGCCCATCCCACCCCGCCCCACTTTTCGATCCCAATCAATGGACTCTCACGGAGGCAAGACACGGATAAGACGGACGTGCCGGGAGAGGATCGGATGTCCATGCACGTTTGCCATGAGTTCGATCGCCTTGCAGACGGGTGTCCTCGGCTTCCGATCCAATTCCATCAGATTGGCACAGCCCCTCACGATGCGAAGGAGAGGCCCGCCAAAATGCAACAAGATGTTTTATATTTATCATATGTTTTGTGCCGCAAGTGATAGATTGGATGTATGAAATATCTCCCCCGCTTCAGAACGTTGTTGTTTGTTGCTGGTTTCAGCGCTTTACCGATCCACGCAGAGATCCCTTCGGTTCTCACGGACCGAATCTACCAAGGCACGGGAGCGATCAATCTTCTGAAAGACGTATCGGCAGCGGACCTCGGAAAGTATCTTGTGCAAAATCAGGGAATGTATTTGGCGGTTGACGTGAACGAGAGCGCGTCCGGTTTGGAAACCTCTCAGTCCATGGGCGTAGCGATCAAAGAGATGCGACTCCTGCTCACAACGAGTTCGGGGGACTTCTCATTTTCCGACTTTGTGACGGGCTCGACGGCGATGCTGATTGAATCCGGCAGCAAAGTGGCCCAGCAGTATTACACACTCTTCGGCACGTCAGGCAGCAACGACCTGACAAGCGCGACGACGAACTTCAGCCTGAGCAAGCTGGATGACGTCATCGCAGTGAAGAACATCGCTTTTTCAGGGGAAATCACCTCTGCCCGCCTTGAAATAAAATTTGTCAATGTGGCCACCGGGGCATTGGCTGGAGCGAATGAGAACTTTTTTGATTTCTCCGGCGGGTTTGAGGATTTCGCGATCCTTTCTCCGACGGATGCGAGGACACTCGAGGTCGCAGCTTTGGGGCAGGCTGATGCGCCAAAGACCGTCACATACGCCGCCCAGGAGACACCGCTGACCCAGCCAGCGCCCGTGGTAAGCGCGCCGACAACGGCTACAGCGCCAGCCCCCGTCGCGTCAGCCCCTGTCGAGCCAGCGCCCGTCGCATCAGCTCCTGTCACGGCAGACCCTCTCGCATCGAATCCGGTCTCCAGCGCCCCTGGCGCGCCGGCACCTCCCCTTCTGCTTCTTGCGCTCGCGGCAGTCCTTGCGCTTCCTCACGGAATCAATGGATAGCAAGCGCGCGGAAGTTCTTTATCTCCGGGCCACGCTGCTTCTTTCGCGGGAGCGTGCTTCGGAGGCAGCGGCCATTTTCCGCTCAATGGCGCCGGAAGGTCTGCCTCCCGATCTTCTCTACATGCCCTGGAGGTTGCTTGGTGAGATGTCGCCCGCCGAATCCAATCCCTACACCGCGCCGATTGCCGAGGCGGCGAAGGCCGGCCAACTGCCTCCGCTTCTGGAGGCACGGGTTCTGGCTGCGCAGGGACTCTTCGACAAGGCACTGCAATCCTACCTGAGGACAGCTCCTTCCGAGTGGACGTCGCTTGATCTGGCGGACTTCCGCATCATGCTCACGGATGAATCCACCCGCAACGAGGCTGGCACCGTCCTCCTCGCGGCCTTCAAGGGAGGCAAGTTGTCGCCCGAGATGCATTCCGCAGCTGCGGGCCTGCTCCTCCGCAAGGGAGGAGATCCACCGAAGGAGAAGCTCCGCGCTTTTCTGGAAAATAACCCCGAAGCCGCAGCAGCGGCCGAGAAGACGATGGCCTCCCTTATCGATGATCGTAAGATGTTCCTCGAGGAGAAATTCCGGGAATTGACTGAAAAACATCGGGCCGCCAAGCCGGAGTCGCTCATAGATGAGTCCATAATCCTCCTCACGATCGCCTCGGCCAATAGCGACAAGGAGTCCTTTGAGCGCTGGTCGAGCGAGCTTCAGCGCAGATTCCCGCAGGACGAAGTCACCGTATGGATAAACTCCCTCGCAAGCCAGTAATCCCGACGCTGCTCGCCATTGCAGCCGTTCTGGGACTCCTCTATCTAGGAAATAGCGTGGACTTTCTGTCTGGAGTAACCAAGCCAGCCGTCGTCGCCGTCCTGAATTTGGTGGGCATCGAGTCCATCGACAATGGGGATCATTTGCATGCTGGGCACCTTGAAGTGCCTTGGACCGGTGACTGCGCGGGACTGAACATCCTTGTGGTTCTCGTCGCGGTGACCCTGTGGGCAAACCGGCATGGCCCCTTCGGGGCAGCCTTCTGGCTCCGGCTTCTCCTCGCACTCCCGGTGGCTTATGTGGCGAATCTGGCACGGATTTTTTCGCTCATTGGACTCCGATGGTTGCTGTATCCCAGCATTGAGACGCCCTCGCTTCATTACTTCGTCGGCTTCCTTTGGGTGCTGCCTTTCCTGGCAGCGCTGATTCGGCAGCCAAAGGAAATCTCGGCCCGGATTTTCTGGCTGGAGATCCTGCGCATCGCATCGATTCTTTCCCTGCTGGCCCCATTTGTTTCGGCCCCTGGCGGGGTGATGGTGGCGATGAGTTCTCTCATTCTGCTGGCACGCCATCACTGGCACTCCCCGACCTCCATTGGCGCGGGAGCGCTCTTTTGCTCGTGGATGGCGGCAGGTGCATTCATCGCGGAGGCACGGATGGAGTCACTCTGGATTCCCTGGCTGCTCGTTTGCCCGGGCTACGTGGATTGGCGACTCTCGCGGCTTGTGCCGCTGGTGCTTCTCTTGCCGGGAACGATTCCCATTTTTGCCATGAAGCCCTGGGCGGCGTTAATTGTGATTCCGGCCGCAATCTGGGAGGTCAGCCTCATCTTCAATTCCCGAACGCAGGAGCCAGCGTCAGAAGAGAAATCCTTCACGGTTTTCGCGGCCGCCGCTGTATTTCATCTCTTTCCCTTTTTCTCATCGATCGCAGCGATCGCTCCATGTCCGGGAATTCCGCCGCCGCCCGGAGTGATGGCCATCAGGAACCCCGGAGGATTATACAACGTGCGGACGATCGGGCAGACTCCCGAACTCTCCTGCTTCTGGTATGAACCAAACGAGGGGGGCCGCCACCACACGCTGGAGGTCTGCCTGCAATACCGCGGCATCAAGGAGGGCATCACGCGCGACGGGGAGCTGGTCACCGATGGGCAATACCTCTACACGGAGTTTTTCCTGATGCCCGGCGGTGAGCTCTGCAGCTATCAGAACTATCTTTCCCGAACCCTTCTGCCATTCTCCCGCTCCGGCGCTCACCTGATTTATATGACTCCCAAAGAAGCGATGAGCAGGGAGGATTTTCTTCGTCTGTCCCGTAAGAGCGCGGAGAAACTGGCAGCCCTCGTTTCGCAGGAATAGGGGAAAGGGTCCGGGCTGACGCTCGGTTAGTCCGCTTGGTGGCCATTTTTCGGGGCTTCGGAGATCGGGTTAGAGAACTTCGAGGTTATTTCTCCGAAGGTTCGCGCTGAGATCATGCGGTTGCTCTTTTCCGATCCAGTAAAGCAGTTGCATCTCCGCGAACAGCTTCGCCACCAAACTTCGACAAACCGTCAAGGAAAGGATGCAGAAAAACCACCCGGAACTTCTTTGACCGATAAAGTCCCCGCTACCCGCGACCTCCGGAATTCAAAATTCAATTGCAGCGGAAACGACATGCCTTCCATTAAAAATTAAAAATTAACGCCATCCCCCTCCTCCCGCCGCACCCCGCCAAGAGATCGGCTTTCATGTCCGCGAAGAAGCCCCGCCCTTCAAATCTAAATCCAAAAAACGTGCCGTGGAACATGCTTGAAACATGCTTGAAAGTGGGGCATGATCGGGTAACGTTCGGTCATGAGCACAGTAGCTGAAATTGAAGAGGCCATCGCGCGGCTGCCTTCTGAAGATTTTTCGCGGCTCATTGAGGACTTGCGTGACATCGAAAGTGCCCGTAACTCCCTTGCAGAGGCCGCCACCGCCCATGAATCACCAAGAAAGTGGAGAGAAGTTCGGGAAGAACTTGATGCCTTACACGGTTGAGATTCTCAAACGGGCGGAGAAATTCCTGCGCTCAATCAATGATGCCAAGCTCTATCGCAAGATCCGTGAAGCCATTGATTCCTTGGAGATGGACCCCTTCCGCCCAGAAGCAAAAAACTGATCGGCACCCCGGACCTTCACCGCGTGAGAGTTGGAGAGGTCATTCCGAGCATATGATCAAATGCAGGGAATGGCCCCTAAATGTGTTCTGACATTAGTTCGGGGATTCCAAGTTCCAGAAAGTAATTAAACGTCGAATCATAGAATTCAGGTGAGCGTGTCGGGTCACTAAAGCTTCCGGTCGGAACAAAAATTACCATGCCCTGTCGAGCACGAGTGAGTAAGACTCGGTAGGCATTGCGCAGGTATCCACGATTTTCTAAATTTAGGATGTTATACCATCTTGAACCCTTAAAATCATGGTAATTCCAACCCACTCCATTATAACGGCAATCGGCATCCCACGTTACACAGGTCCAATCAAGTTCTAGTCCCTGGACTTGAAACTCGGTCGCAGCATCCTCAAGGTAGTAGCTAGAGCGAACGTCGTCGCGATCATTCAAAAAGTAATGCACCGGATCAACGTCCACGCGAACGTCGACGGCATGTGGCTTAAGACGCATTGCCTTTGAGGACGCAAGTAAGCCGTAGCGTTCTGTGCCGCGCGCTTTCGTCCGGACCCAAGCCTTGGCTCGATTCAAGTCTCGAGTGATGAAGATGGGAAAGCGATCACGCAGTTGGGAAAATGTTTGTTGGGCTGCGACCTTTTCACAGTCAAGCAGCGCTTTTACGAAAGCCGAAACATTCTCTGCACGAAATGATCTCATCGAGATAGCAAGATGCAGGGATTCTTCCTGATAAGTCTGGATGCTATTTTGTGCAGTCTCCATCGCGTGGTTTGCAGCATATTCACTGTCATTCAATCTCGGTGAGATAAACATCTTCCATTTCGGGAAGTGTTCTTTCACGGCACTCAACCAAGCTGAGATCCCTGCTTCACCTGTGTTGATTTCTTGGCCGCCGCCGACCAGACAAATGATTACACTCCAATCCACATGCCGGTCCATGTATGAAATCAGAAACTCAGGCTCGGATTGGGTGAAATCAGGGCGACCTTTCTTCCGCTTCATGAAGTTAGCCGTCATCTGCGAATTCCATGCCCGTTGCGCTTCATCGAAGATGACTACGTGTTCGGGCGGTGGAGCCTCTTCGTCTATCAGTCCCGCATCTCGAAAGTGGTGAACGTTTTGAATGAATTGTTTCACCGGACCGGAAATTTTCTTCTTTGTGATTTTCTTGTCGGTAGATTTTAGCCTTAAGAATTCGTCCCGTGTCAACGCCTCGCGTAAGACAGCAACAAGCGGTCCATTGCCTGACAGAAAGACTGCCGGCGTGAGAGATTTCTCTTCGCGACGCTGTGTGGCGATATTCAATCCCACCAGTGTCTTGCCCGCGCCGGGCACACCGGTGACAAAGCAAATGAACTTCTGTCCCGTGCTCCGCGCCTCTTTCACCAACTCCTCGATACGTTTGGTTGTCGTGTGGAGGTTTTTAGCGCCAGCGTCAAAGCGAGCAATTGCTTCAACTGAATGCTGTGCGTAGAGCGATCGTGCAGCCTCGATAATTGTTGGTGTCGGTCGATATAAACCACATGCCCAAGCTTTAGCGTTAAGAACAGTCCCCTTTGCGAGGCTCTCTCCCAACTCAAGTGCAGCCCGGAGGTTTTCAGCGTTTGCCATAACTGGTCGATAAACGTTGTCGGCATCTGCCTCAAATTTGAAGGGTATGTGCTGGGCTTCGGTTGAAACAAGAATTGGAGCTATTGCGGCCTTGTGGCTGGCTTCGTGAAAGTTTTTCAGATCAAGCGCGTAATCCCAAACCTGCTCGATTGCTTTGCGGTCGTATTGTTTTTCGCCGACTTTGAACTCCAGTACGAAGATTACCGAACCCAGCACAAGAATAACATCCACGCGTCGTCCCATCCGTGGGATATTGAATTCAAAGAAGATCGAGCCATTCAGATCCTGGAGACTTGCTTGAAGGAGGGTGATCTGCGTAATCCAGGCATTGCGCTGATCGGAAAAATGCCCATCGCCTGCGTGCCTCGAGAGTTGACCTAAAAGATCATTTACGTCGCTGATCAGGAATTCGTCAATTGTAGCTCCATACCACGAGCTCGCCAAACCGGAATTGCTGACTAAATCGGACATAAGGAGCTCACTATACACAGAGAAGCCGCGAAGGAAAGTCCATGTCTTAACCTGCATTTTCGCTCTGCCCACACTCCGCTATCAGCGGGGCGCAGCGCTCGTGAAATGGCGATTTTCTAGGGCCTGTCCGGTAAGCTGAAGAAGTAGAGTGTGAGAGGGAAAGGCAGGAAAAAAGTACGGGCATGAAGCGTGAAAAACGCTGCCATGCCCGAAATCGAGTGGTTATAATTTTGTTACGACACAAAAACCAAACCATCG
>JBGTAR010000232.1:0-5081 GCA_041749815.1 Terrimicrobiaceae bacterium | reverse complement strand
CTCCGCTTTCCAAAGCGGCCAGACGAAATGAGTGCTCACATCGGAAGAAGAAACATCCCCACCCAGCTCTCTGACAAAAAAGACCGGCACCCTCGTTCCCTGCACATAGGCGAGTCGGCCCGGCGACGTGTCGCGAAAGTCGATCGCCGGGAAAATCTCCCGTCGACGCGCCTCTTCCAGCAGCATGACCGCCGCCCCTGCCTCGCTCCCGCGTCCCTTCGTGAACCTCTCCAGCCAATCTCTGGTCACGGCAGGAATTCGGATGCTCATCGTTGATGTGGCCATTGTTTCAAACTATTCACACAATGTGTGAAATGCAACTTTGGATTGATGGACAGCCGCGGGGGCGTACCTGAATGGCACCAAGTTAAGTTCAGGCTCAAGCGCCGTTTGAGACCGTGAGCTCATCAGCGATGATGCGCAGTCCCGCGCGCACGTCATCCTCGTTCATGGCAAACGAAATGCGCAGGCACTCGTGCCGGTGGGACCAGTCATCGGGAAGTCCAAAAAAGAAATACTCTCCGGGCACAACAAGCACGCCGCGCGATTTGAGAGACTCGTAGATTTCGCGAGAGGTGCGCCGTGTGCCACGCATCCATAGCCAGAGGAACATGGCACCTCCGCTTTCGTGAACGGCATACGGAACATCGTCAGGAAACAACTCCGTGACGGCGGCGAGGGCGAGGTTCCGTTTCCTCAGATAATACGGCCGCACCACCTCCCGGCTGAGCGTGAGAATGGAGCCATCAGCCATGAGTGGGTGGGCAATGGTCTGCCCAAAATTTCCGTTGGCGAGACCCGTGACAGCCATCATGGAAGAAATGGCAGAGGCCACTTTGGGGGGACCGACAACAAACGCGGTGCGAGTGCCAGGAAGGCCGAGTTTCGACAGGCTCATCACATGAATGGTTTGGTCATTCCATGGTGGAGTGGCTTCGCCAAAAACGATACCGGGAAACGGCCATCCGTATGCATTGTCAATGATGAGTGGGATGCCGCGGTCTTTGGCGAGGTCGGCGAGGCGGCTGATTTCCGCATCGGTGAGGAGATTGCCGCTGGGATTTGTGGGGCGTGAAATGCAGAGTGCCTGCACGTCAGGGCCGGGGTCCAGGGATTCAAAGTCAATATGATATTGGAAGCGGTGCGGGCCGGTTTCGCTGATGCGTGGGCGGTGCGCCGTGAAGACTCCCGGCTCCAGCGATTGATTGGCGTAGCCGATGTATTCTGGAACGAGAGGAAAGAGGACTTTGCCGGGACGACCGTCAGATTGCATTCCTCCAAACAGGTTAAACAAAAAGAAAAAGGCCGTCTGGCCGCCTGGCGTGATGGCAATGTTTTCGGGTTCGACAGGCCATCCGAGTTCTTCACGCAGGAGTTCGGCAAGCGCTTCGATGCAACCGGCATTGCCACGGGGGGGATCATAGATGGCCAAAACGCGGCGCATCCGGGCCGGATCAGAAACAATGGCCTGCATTTGTTGCAACCAGACGGCTTCCATTTCGGGGATATGCGCAGGGTTTCCTCCTCCAAGCATATGAGGAGACGGGCCGGAGGCTGCCAGAGCGCTGCCAAGGTCATCCATTAATGTTTCAATGCCACTGCCCCCTGAGAGTCGCTTGCCGAGAGCTGAGAATTTCATGGGAGATTAATAAGCATAACCCTCACGTGGCTGGCTGGCAGAAGATTGCTTTTAGCTCTCAGGGCTGCTGGTCCAGAACTTGAAACTGGTATATCCACGACTGAGGTTGCCAAAGCAGGTATGGGCAGTCAAGCACTCACCATTACACTCACCATTACCCTTGGAATTGGTGACTCGGTTAACGCTCATTGTGTGAAATTTTTCCACATTTTTGAAGATCGAACGTTCTGAGAGCGGTGCATAGGCCCACCGTAAAAGATATTGAAAGCGGTTTGCAGCCGGGCGCGCAATTGCGTGATAAATCCTGCCATCGCCATGATCCTTAACCTCAAGAATAATGGATTTTTTAAAAAATGCTCTTGGCTTTTGTGACGATAAAGGCAAAAGGAGCAGGGGCGCAGCCAAGGGAAGGAGGGCGGCCACATTCATCTGAAAGCATGGAAATTAAAGAATCTAAATATTTACTGCCGGTTGTTTTGATTCTTGCAATTGGCGCGGTGATGATTTTTTGGATTCAGAGCGCATGGAGTCCACTTATTGATTATTTCAGTTTTCGGCAGTGCCAGACCGCAATGACTGCGTTATGGTTTGACCTTGAGAACCCGCTGCGCGGACTCTTTTTTTACGAGACTCCGGAGTTTGGGGAACCTTGGGCCATCCCTTTTGAGTTTCCCATTTATCAGGCCATCGTAGCATTTTTATCTCACCTCACCGGAGTTGAGATCACGGCGATAGGTCGAATGACCAGTGCAGCCTTTCTGCTCGCAAGCCTGGTGCCAATTTATTCATTGTTTAAAAGCCTGAACTTTCAACTTAATACATTTTTGTTCAGCTCGTTTTTCCTGCTTTCCAGCCCGCTTTACCTGTACTGGAGCCGAACGTTCATGATTGAGTCAACAGCGGTCTTTTTTGGATTTTGCTTTTTATCAATCCTCTGCCTGGCATTCAAAAAGTGGAGTTCTCTGTTGTTTCTCGTCGCTTTGATATGCGGGATTTTATGTGCTCTTGTCAAAGTCACGACATTTCCGTCATTCGCTTTGGCCGCAGGCCTTGCGGTGATTGCTATTGAGCTCAAAAGTAGTAAGCGCATGTCGCGAGGAAAAATGCTTGCGGGGATGATCCTCATTTTTCTCATGGTGTTTCTATGTGTGTTTGTTGCCTTCCTATGGACAAAACACGCAGATGGTCTCAAATCTCTAAATCCGATTTCTGCGCATTTGGTCTCCGATTCACTTAGTAAGTGGAACTACGGGACCCTGGATCAAAGATTTACCAAAACGTTTTGGGGTTCTTTGGTCTGGGGGAGGGTGATTCCGGAGGCGATTGGTATGCAGCTCTGCACAATTGTGATTCTCATTGGATTTATTTTTGCCCGCTCTTACGAGAGGATTGTTCTGGTTTGTCTTCTTGGTTTGTTCCTATTTCCACTCCTGCTTTTTACGAATCTGCATTTGGTTCACAGATATTATCAATACGCCAACTCGTTTTGGCTTATTTTGGCCTTGGGTGTTGCCGTTGGGGTCTTGGCCGAATGCGCTCGCCCATGGGCCACAGCAATGATTGTTTCCACAATTCTCTTTTCTCAGATTCAAACGTTCGCCGTCCGTTATTACCATGCGACAAAGTGGAGTCAGAGTGCGGTTCTGGAGGTAGGTGCGACTATTGACAAAGAAACCCCCACGCACTCCGCAATTTTGGTGGCTGGAGATGACTGGTCCCCCGAAGTGGCTTTTTACTCACAACGGAAAGCGATCTATATACCAAATTGGAAGGGTGGGTATTTTGAGGTCGATGAGAAGGTTTTTCTGCAAGCTCTGGCCGATCCACAAACACTTTTGGGCGATTTACCGCTTTCTGCGATTGTGGTTCGTGGAAAGGATTTTGAGGCTTCCAGCTTGCCTCCGGAGCGCAGGGTGGCTGTTCACGAATTGATTGACAGGATGGGCGAGCCTTTGGAGCGAAAAACTTTTGAAGACTACGTGGTGTATATTTATCAAAGGAAGAACTCCACGGGGCCTTAAAATTGCGAACCTGCAGCGGATTTCCTGAGACGCATAACCCGCAGCAACTCTCTGCCCTCGCGTCCTTCGTAGCTCCTGGTTGGCACCTGCTGATGGAGCGTCTCAAAGGACGGTGAAAACCATTCATCCAATTCTGCAAGGGAAGTGCGGAAGGGAGGGTGGTTCGGATCATCATGGTCCGGGTTAACATAAAAAATACTCAGGATTCTCCCGCCGGGTCGGAGGGCTCGGAGGCACGACCGGACATAGTCAGCGCGGCGTGAGGGGGCAATGGCGCAGAAACAGGTGTGCTCAAAAATCCAGTCGAACCCGCCACAAAAATGCGGTTCAAGATCCAGAAAGTCAGCCATGACAAATTGTATCAGAGGAGAATTTGCATAGGCATTGGCTGCCTGGATGGCACCGGTGGCAAAGTCCATGCCCACCACCTCGGCACCTTGCGCAGCCAGCGCCCGAGCATCATGTCCCGACCCGCAGCCCGGAACGAGAACGCGTCCCTCAACCTTCTCTTTTTCAAGAAACTCCAGCAATGGAGGGGCGGCCGCCCCCTTGTCCCAATGGGCTTCACCGGCTTCATAGCGGGTTTGCCAAAAGATAGGGTCTGATGGGGTGGGCTGTGTCATTTTTTAGATTGCGCCGAACGCAGGGTTTTTTCGTAGCTGGCCACACAATGGGCAAAATCGAAATGGCGGGCGAGGGATTGGGACTCTTGTTTCATGGAGAGGAGGGATGCGGGGGAGTGGATCAGATGGTGGATGGCCGCAGCAAAAGATTCGGGGTTCAGATCGCACACGTTTCCGTTTTTTGTGTCTGCGATCACGTCGTTGAGTCCGCCGATGCGGCTTCCGATGATGGCCAGTCCATACCAGAGAGCCTCCACAGCTGCCATGGGTAGTCCCTCTTGCAGCGAGGTCATGAGCAGAACATCGGAGTTCTCCAGTTTTTTACAGACTTCCGATTCTTCCAGCCAGCCGGACCATTCAATTTTATGGGACAGGCCGCGTCGGGCGGCAGCATCTTTCATGGCATCTGCCAAGGGGCCATCCCCAACGACATCCAAGTGCCAGGATTCCCCGGGAATTTTGGCCAGGGCCTCGATGGCGAGGAGAGGGTTTTTTTGCACGCTCAACCGACCGACCATGAGAAGCCGCAGGGGGCCGACTGGCGGGGCCGGGGGAGGCGTGATAATGGGGGGGATTCCATTAAGAATGATTTCCGGAGACCGTCCCCAGGCTTTTTGTGCGAGCCCGGCGACATGGCTACTCACGGCTGTGGTGGCTGCTGCCTGGTGCCACACAAGCCATGCCAAAGGGGCGGCGAGTCGGAAGAGTCCCGCCGTTTGATCGGGAACACCGCCCGGCACATCGCCAAGGTGGGCGGTGACCGCATACGGGCGCAGGGCGAGGAGCTTGACGGCAAGC
>JBGTAR010000231.1:0-7405 GCA_041749815.1 Terrimicrobiaceae bacterium | reverse complement strand
AACCCACTATCAAGACTGGCCGCTGTCCAACCAAATGTTGCTCGCGCATTCTGAATCGCGCTAAAAAGTGGCTTGTTTTGATAATTGTAATTTCCGTTCACCCAGCTCAAAGTGACCGGTACCAGCAGGTTCAATGATGCTATTGATGAAAGGGAGGAGAAAGAGCCTCCCGGATGCCAAATCCCAGCCCCTTTGGATTCTGGAGTCCACACCACAACATCAGCAGACATGCCCTCAGAGGTAAGGCTCAGGTAGGTCTGTAATTCACCTTCTGGAGCGCCGTTCACCGCCACACTGCCGTTGTTATTTATATCCACCGGCGTCAAAGGATTCACATTGTGTTCTATCGCCTCCATCTGCCCGTTTCTCCAGAACTTCCATTGCCCGCTTGCCGATTTAAGCACCGCATCACCGCGGTTGTTGGTGAAATGTGATGTGTAATTCTCGCCAAGGTCAATCAATGCGTAAGTCGATAGCGCATTTCGTTCGGGTGCGTATTCCGGCACGTTGGCCCAGCCGTCGAGGGAATCGTTAACAGTGTCGCCATCGGTATCCGCCTTGGTTGGGTCAGGGCCGATCCATTTCTTTTTCGAGACGATCCACACGCTTGCCTCGAATTCCTCCCGATTTGTCATTCCGTCTGGCGCTGGCAGATCCACGTCAGCATCTGGCGATGGCCGCTGCTCAGGTGGGAGACCACCAAAATATTGTTGCCACCATGTGGTGGGAATATCTGCGTAGTTTGTGTCTTGAATGCCGTTACCCGGCTCGCCACCTTGGGGGCTGGTGCCAGTCGCTGCGGAGTTGGCAATAGGGGCTCCGGGTTCGAGTTCCACTTCGCCAATCACGCGGTAGTGAGCCTGGGTATCTGGAGGCAATGTGGTGTCCTCCCATGCGCGCACTGCGTCTGAGGTCGAGCCAACAGTTACCCACTCTCCACCCAAAAGCTGCCGCTGGATCACCCATCTTGTCACTCCTGCGGGCTCGGGAGCGCTCCAGCCTACATTGACGGTTCCTGACTCGCTGAACGCAGCCCACACATTTTCTGCAACAGGAATACTGCTGATATGCCTCAGCCTCATGAAAAACTTGTCGGCGTTGGTGTTAAGCCCGACCTCTCGCACCGATTCGTCGCCTGTCACAATCACATCCATCCATGTCCACAGGGAAAGATCTTCTGAGTGTTGCACAAAATACGTGCGTCCCTCGCGGCTCCACCATTTAAAGAGCCAGATTTCGTTTGTGGTGTCCCGCTCGATTTCTGTTCCCTCATTGAGGTCGCTTGCGGTTTGGGCGGGGGAGTTTGTTGGGAGGAGGGTTAGGCAGAGGAAGGACAAGCTGCACTTGGAAATGAGAAAAAGAGGCACAAATCTTAGCAGGCGGGCGGGAAGCCAGCGGTCCCACGGAGGGAGCTTTTGCATCACGGCTTTCAATTTTGGCTGGTTTCCTTGCTTGAAGGTGATGCTGGTGTGAATGGGGGGATCAGGAAATAATTAATAACCGTGTCCTTCGGAATGGGTGGGTTATCCTTGAGCCACTGCTGATGGGCGATTCGCGCTTTCTCGTCCTCCTCATAATCCTTGATCAACTTTGCCCGGTTTTTGTCATTGTAGGCATGAAGGGCTTCCATCGCGGCAATCGCCTTGTCCTGTTCCTCCCCTTGAGAACCGGAAACCACTTCAAATCGAGACTTGCCATTCACTTCCTTCGGAAAATTCGGATATTCGATGACCAGCGAGGGATCTTCCCCCTTCGCCTCTTGAACGGCCACGTCCGTCCACAAATCCAGCATAAAAAATGTGCTGTAATAGACCCCATTCCCCTCAAACCCATAAATCGGCTGGAAATATCTGAAATCAATCGAACTCAAGATCCTCACTCCGCCTTCGGAAGTCCAAATCCAGACATCAGAACCGCGCCCCTCGTAAGCCGTCGCCGAGGGGTAAAACCCTTGATAGTCCATTTGCTCCCACCTCAGCACTTCGGCCTGCTCCTCGGGAGTTAGTGGGGCGGAAATGTCTGCAACAACCAGTGGTTCATCCAAAATAGCCTGACGAGGCTTCAAAACTGGCGGCTCAATCCGATTCAAAAAATCGAGCGATCTCCGAGATCTACTTCAAGTGACTCGATAACCCGCTGAGAATTGGGAATCCCCTGCTGGCCGAATGCCTGAACTACCTGCAAACAGCAAAGAGAGAAAATCAGAACAAGGTTTGTTCGTTCTCGGGCGCAGGGAAATTGGTATACTTGAAAATCCAAAGGCTTGGCAGGAACGCCAGAGGATTTCCAGAGCAGCAACATTCCCAAGATTTGTATTGGGCGCACAATGTTGTGTCAAGGCAAGCGCGATAAAAAATACTCTTTTTTGGGGTATGCGGTTAGAAGCGTCAGAAATGACGTTGTGCCGTCATACAGATTCCCAAAAACAATATTTACGGTATCGAATGATCGGTTCATCCAGATATTACGGGAAATTCGCACTAAGGCTGGACTGACTCAGGTCGAAGCCGCAGAACGACTCGGTTGCCGACAAACATTTATCTCCAAAATTGAATGCGGTGAGCGTAGGGTGGACGTTGTTGAGTTCCTCGAAATCTGCCGCGTTTATCGAGTCGATCCATGCAAAGTGCTGAAACAACTTGCAAAAAAAAGCCAATAATCAGCCCGGTTTACTCGCGAGATAAACGGTGCTGGCCGATTCACAATCCAGGAGGGGATTGGGAAAAGTCACAATTTTCGCTTCGGGATTGGGGAAAATTTCCCCCAACGCTTTCAGAAAACCGTCATCGGGCGGGTCATCGGACCACATTCCAAAAACCCCTCCGGGTTGCAACTGTCGGGCCAAGGTTTGCAGGCCCTCCGGCAAATAGAAGGCGGCGTGTGAGGGATCAAGCAAGTTTCTGGGCGAGTGGTCGATGTCCAGGAGGATCGCATGAAATTTGGATCCGGGATGCTCGGGATCGAATCCCATCTCCGGCTGTGCTGCCAAACCAAAAAAGTTGCCGTTGATCAACCGGCAGCGCGGATCCGCGACAAGGCCGGCACCGAGCGGGACCAGACCCTGCACATGCCAGTCAATGACCGCGTCCATGGTCTCCACAACCACGAGGGAACGCACGGTGGAATGACGCAAAACCGCCTCCGCCGTATAACCAAGTCCCAGCCCACCAACCACCACATCCAACGGCCCCTCCCGACCCTCAAGGCAGAGATCAGCAAGCGCCACTTCCACATCATGGAACAGACTGGACATCAGAAACGCCTCCCCCAGAACCACCTCGTAAACTTCGCGATTGTCCAAAAGTGGAACGCTTCGCCTCCGTAAACTCAGGTCACCCATCGCGGTCGTCCGGAAATCGAGTTCTTCAAAACTTTTGCTCATGGATCACATCCTACGATGATCCTCCATCGCCTGGCATGCAGATTCGGTTGGCATCCCTTGTGGGTGGGGTCGGGCAGTCCTCCTTCGCCAAGGCTATGGAGGACGCGTCCCTTGCCCGCCCACTTGTCTCTCCTTCATGCAACGGACGGCGAGGGACCGCCATCCCCTACCATCCAGGGAGCGCTTCGCGCCTGCACACTTGTCTCTCCATGCTGGATTTGAGTTGAGAATTCCCAACGATCTGCGGATAGTTGCCCTTTGAATTTCCTCTTTTGCGAAAGCTCGCCAAATTTTGGCGGCCAAGAACACCAGATTCTCCTGCAGATGGCAGCCCTTCAGGGTGCCGGGCATTCCTGTCTTTTGGCATGCGATCCCAACTCCAAGATTGCTGAGGAGGCACGGAGGCGGGGGACACCCTGGCATCCGGTTTCTTTTCGAAACAGCTTCCACCTTCCGAGCCTTTGGACCTTGCGAAAGTTGATCATCAACCATCGGATTGATGTGGGGATTGGTCATAGTGGTCATGATTTTAACGGGCTGGCCGTGGCCGCCAGATTGGTCATCCCCCGACCAGCGGTTCTGCGCATGAGGACGTATCAACCGGGGATTCCCCGAGCCTTCAGCTACAACGTGCTGGCCGATCGCACGCTCGTGCCCAGCGAGTTTTTGCGACGACAAATCCTTGGTAACGAAAAAATCAAACCATCAAAAGTGGCGGCCCTCCGTCCGCTACTGCCGCTCGATGACCTGAAACGTGAAGCCAGGGAGCCCCTGCCCAAACAGCTCGTTGAGCAACTGGCTAGCCAGGGTCCGGTGATTGCCCATGCCGCGATGTTGCGGTCAGAGAAAGGTCATCGTGTGGCCCTGGCAGCTGTGGCTCGATTGGTGGGCGATTACCCGCAGCTTCGATATGTGATTGCCGGTATCGGGTCCAAGGAAGCCGACTTGAGGGCCCAGTCCGCCAGCCTTGGGATCACGGAACACGTGGTTTTTGCCGGGCTGATGATTCCGGTGGCGCCCTTATTGGCGCGTGCGGATGTGGTGATCATGCCCTCCCTCAACGAGCCCCTTGGGCTGGCGCAGTTGGAAGCGCTGGTGCTGGGAACTCCCGTGGCGGTTTCCGATGCCGGCGGTCTGCCTGAAACGGTCGAGCATGGCCGAACGGGTTGGGTGCTGCCAGCCGGTGACATCGATGCGTGGGAAAAGGGGTTAAGAGAAATCCTCAGTGCTGCCCCTGAGGCCGGGGCCCGCGCAGAACGGGGACGCCTTTGGGTGGAGGATCATTTTTCTGAATCCACCTTCTTGAAAGAGCTGCCCCGCCAGCTCGAAATCGCAAAACCAAAAATCACAAGCTGACCAGGGACCCAAAAAGCTCTTCGTAGCCGGTCATCATCCGATCAATGGTGAATTTTTCATCGACGGTCTGTTTTCCAGCATCCCCAAGGCGTTTGCGAAGTGCGGGGTCACTGCGGAGGCGATCGACGGCTTTGACAAGTGCCTCAACATCCCCGGGCGGGACAAGCAGGCCATTGGCACCATCCTCCACAATCTCGGGGATGCTGCTCACATTCGAGGCAATGCAGGGAACTCCCGCGGACATGGCCTCAATCAAGACCAGTCCAAAACCTTCCCAGAGCGAGGGCACCAAAAGGAGGTCGAAGGTTTGCATCAGGGCAGGCACATCATCACGAAACCCCAAAAAATGAACCACGTCCCCAAGCCCGGAGGACTTCACAAAATCCACAACCTTTTTTTCGAGGGTTCCGATGCCGGCAATCACAAAGTGCACACTGCGATCTTTACGGGCCATTTTTTCGATGGCTGCGAGGAGCACAGAAACCCCCTTCTGGCCTGAGAGTCGCCCCACAAAGCCGATCACAAAAGCCTCTGCGGGAAGCCCCAGCGCAGCGCGGAGAGCCAGGGGATTCCCGGATTGATATTTCGAGGTGTCAATCCCATGGGGAACAACACGGATTTTGTTCTGAGGCAGCCAGGGATTATTTTCCAGCAAGGTCCGTTTGGTGGATCGGGAATTCACGACGATGGCGTCCGCAAAGGTTTTGAAGGTCAGCCGATAATTCCATTTGTTTTTGATCGGAAGGTCCACTTGGTGAAGTCCAACCACCGAAACGCCCTTTTGGAAATGAGTCACCAACCCCGCAATCCGGATATCCCGGGCCGTGTTGGCAATCACAAGGTCAATCTTGTTTTCCCGGATCATGGAGGCCAGACGCCATAAAAGAATGGGATTCAGATCTCCAGAGATCCAGAGCGGAAACGCTGGCAAGCCGGATTCCCGGGCCAGCTTTAAGAGCATCGTTTTCGGACGGGCCGTCATGAAGGGATGATGACCGCGCTGCGCCAAATATTTCGCCATCCCCAACATCCATGTCTCGCCGCCCCCCATGAACTTCATCGAGTTCAACAACAGAACATTAAACGTGCGCGATGATGGGAATGGATGGGTGGGACGGGACATTTTTTGGACAGCCTGATGGGTAGGATTACAAGGAGGTGAGGAAATCAAGGATTGCCGATAGGATACCAGCAGTCCTACAAGGCGCGATCAGGGTGTCACAGTTTTTAGACTCCCTGACAAACCAACCGCCTCCCGGACCTTGATCATGGTTTTTTCAGCGATCTTCCCGGCTTTTTCTGCCGAAGATTTCAGGACATCCGAAACATAGTCGGGATCAGCGAGCAGGGCCTCCCGACGTGCCCGCATCGGTGAAAAATGGGTCCACACAGCCTCGAAAAGCCGTTTTTTGAAGTCCCCATATCCGAACCCGCCTGCCAGAAAATCCGCTTCCATGGCCGCATAATCTGAAGGGCTGGCCACCAATTTATAAAGGCTGAGGATCGTGGAATTTTCGGTGTCTTTGGGAGATTCCACGGGGGTCGAATCAGTTTTGAGGCCCATAAATCTTTTGCGCATGGCTTTTTCCTCCTCAAAAAGTCCGATGGTGTTGTGATAGCTTTTGCTCATCTTGGCACCATCCGTGCCCGGAACCACGGCGGTGGATTCATGGATGCTGGCTTCCGGCATCTTGAGCACCTCTCCGAATTTTTCATTGAATTTGATGACAAGGTCCCTCGTGACTTCGAGATGTTGTTTCTGGTCTTTTCCCACCGGAACCAGGTCGCTTTCGTAGATGAGAATGTCGGCTGCCATGAGCACAGGATAAGCAAAAAGCCCATGCGTCGGCGCGAGGCCCTTGGCGGTTTTGTCTTTGTATGAATGACACCGTTCGAGAAGGCCCATCGGTGTCAGGGTGCTGAGAATCCAGGCCAGTTCGGTCACAGCGGGAACTTCGGATTGACGGAAAAAGCAGGCCTTCGCCGGATCCAGACCGCAGGCCAGGAAATCAATCGCAACATCCCGGATATTGGAAGCCAGGGCCCCGGCGTCATGAACCGTGGTCAGGGCATGAAGGTCAGCAATAAAATAAAAGGCCTCGCCCTTGTCTTGAAGATCGATGGCGGGCTTCATCATCCCAAAATAATTGCCAAGATGAAGGGTTCCTGAGGGCTGAATGCCGGAGAGTATGCGCATGGGGTTTGGATATAACGCAGAAATTCAGTAATGGAAAGGCTCAGGCAGTGTGAAGGCGCTTTCGATGTGATGGATCTGCGGTGGCTCTTCATCCAGCACTTCGATGATATCAAACCGAAACGCAATGTCCGGCATGTCGAGCATGCGCAGCCAAACCATGGCCGCCTTGACGATCAGGCGCTGCTTTTTCCGGTTCACGGCTTTTGAAGGACTGCCAAACTGTTCATTCGTCCGGGTTTTGACTTCCACAAAAACAAGGATCTCCCCATCACGGCAGACAATGTCCACCTCCCCTCCATGTGGGCCCTTAAAGTTCCGGCGAAGGATTTTATAGCCCGCATTTTTGAGAAAATGACTGGCCTCGTTTTCTCCCCAGCGCCCCAGAGCCAGGTGGGCGGCTTCAGAGGAGGCCGGGGAGGCAGTTGGCCACCGGAGAAAACGAGCGACGATGGATTGGACTCGGCCCATGG
>JBGTAR010000230.1:0-4142 GCA_041749815.1 Terrimicrobiaceae bacterium | reverse complement strand
TTCCGTCAAAAATCAATTCACTCTCAAAGCGGATGGTGCCTTTGACGTCCACATCACTGGCAAGGATGTTTTTAGAAGCTGATGCTGATGTTTCCGGCATAAAATTGGTCAGGTTGTTGAGGTTCATAGAGAAAGAGTCTGCAAGATATTCCCGAAATTCCATCTTGTCCAATCCACATTCTGGAGTTTGCAGGGGCAGGAGGAATCAGGAAATAAACCCCTGAGGGAAGAAATCTCCATGTGCTTTGTGGCTCTATGGGAGGTGTAACGGCATCGCGGGAAACCTCAGATGAGTCCGGCGACACCGATTAAAGAGGCCCGCGATATTTGTTCGCGCAGGCAAGGGCTTCAGGCAGGTCATCCAGAAAACAGACATGCCCCATTTTTCGGCCGAGGCGGGGTTCGGATTTTCCGTAGAGGTGGAGTTTGGCAGTGGGGTTGGCGAGGAGGGCTGGCCAGTCAGGCTCTCCGGCTGACCAGAGGTCTCCGAGGAGGTTGAGCATGAGCACGGGGGAGAGGAGTTTGGTGGAGCCGAGGGGAAGGCCACAGATCGCACGGAGTTGTTGCTCAAACTGACTTGTGATGCAGGCATCGAAAGAAAAATGACCCGAATTATGCGGCCGGGGAGCCAGTTCATTGATGAGGAGTTCGCCGGATTTGGTGAGGAACATTTCCACGGCGAGAAGTCCAACCACATCAAGTTCGCGTGCGATGGATTCTGCGAGTTCCGCCGCGCGATTGAGCACGGCCTGGGGAAATCTGGCAGGCACGATGGAAAGATCCAGGATGTGATTGGTGTGGATATTTTCCGAGGCAGGAAAGGTCACAGTCTCACCGAGGAGGCCCCTCGCAACAATCACGGACAACTCGGCATCAAAAGGAATCCATTTTTCCAGCACGGCCCTTGGAGCATCAAAGGCCTTCCAGACGGCGTGGGGGTATTCGGGATCTGAAATTTTGAGTTGGCCCTTGCCATCATATCCAAAGTCCGCCGTTTTGAGGACGGAGGGAGTTCCAATTTTTACAAGCGCCTCAGCCAGTGAGTCCGCCGAATTTACGATGGCGAAGGGGGCGCAGGGAAAGCCATGGCTCTCCAGAAAACTTTTTTCGCGTTCCCTGTTTTGGCAGGTGTGAAGGACACTGGCCTGCGGGCGAACCGGGCAAATTTCGGAGGCCGCTTGAATGGCGGCATGAGGAATATTCTCAAACTCAAAGCTCATGGCCGACACCCCGCTGGCGAATTTGCGGACGGCATCCAGATCGTCATAGCCAGCCACAACTTCCATGTCGCTCACCTGTCCAGCCGGGCTGTCCGGTTGATGCTCGAACGTGTGCACCCGATATCCCATCCTTCGCGCCGCAATGGCAAACATCCGACCCAACTGCCCTCCACCCATGATGCCGACGGTCTCGCCGGGTTGTATGACAGAGTTAGTGGTGGCCATCGTGAGTGCGGGGATTCTTTTCTGCCCGATAAGCCTCTGCCAATAACGAAATGGGGTGAGCCACCCGAAGCGACAGCCCCGTGTTTTTTGCGCCTGTTTCGAGTTGGAGATGGCATCCGGGATTGGCCGTCGCGGCGACGGGAGCCCCGGTGTGTTCGATATGGTTCAGTTTGCGCTTTTGCAATTTGGCCGCCATTTCGGGCTGGGTGATATTGTAGATGCCTGCGCTTCCGCAACACCACTGGCTCTCCGGCAATTCCACGAGTTGGATGCCAGGGATGGAGCGCAGAATTTCCCTGGGTTGATTGACGATATGCTGGCCGTGGGAGAGATGGCAGGACTCGTGATAGGTGACTGGGCCGGAGAGGGGTGAGGCCAGCGGTTTGCGGAAACCAATTTCGACGAGGTATTCGTGGATGTCTTTGAGTTTCCTCGACCACTCGGCTGCGGGTTCGCGATAGACGGGATCATCTTCCAGCAAGCGGTCGTAGTGACGCAGGTGAGAGCCGCAACCTCCGGCATTGGAAATGATGGCGTCAACGCTGAAGGGATCGATCAGATCAATCTGTTGGCGGGCCAGCGTGCGGGCCAGTTCGAGTTCCCCATTGTGGCCGTGCAAGGAGCCGCAACAAGGCTGCACGGGAGGCGTGAACACCTCACAATCATTGGCAAGAAGCACATCAGCGGTGTCACGGTTAATTTCTGGAAGCACGAGGTCCTGCACGCAGCCTGTGAGCAGGGCCACCTTGCGCTTTGCTCCTTTTGGAGGCGTCTCGGTGGGTGCAATCAACTGATGAGAAAACCTGGAACGAACCGTGGGAGTGATCGGTTCCAGCTCGCGAAAGTCGCGGGGGAGAAGCCGGTTCAGATGGAGGGCACGGAAGAGGGATTGGAAACCCGTGACCTGGTAGATCCAAAGCAGTCGGCCAACCACGCGAAGGAGCCGGAGCCTCATGAACAAAAATCTGAGGGTCAGCGTGCGGATAACCGTTCGTTTTGGCGTGTCGAGTTGACCTGAACGCTCCACTTCCGAGCGGGCGATTTCGAACATGTGGGCATAATCGACCCCGGCCGGGCAGGCCGTCTCGCAAGCCAGGCACCCGAGACAGAAATACATTTCTTTGCCAAATTCCTTGGTGGCCTCGAGGTTGCCATCCGCGATGGCGCGCATGAGGGAAATTCTGCCACGCGGGCTGTTACGCTCCAGTTTGGTGTCATCGTAAGTCGGGCATGTGGGCAGGCACATCCCACAATGCATGCATTGTTGCAGAACAGAATAGTCGAGATCGCGGAGCGGACTGACCGGATGAGCGGAGGTCGGTTCAGGCTGCATCGAAAATTTTCCCAGGGTTTAAAATTCCGGCGGGATCGAATGTCTTTTTTAATCTCCGCATCACTTCAAGCACTTCGGTTCCCAACTGTTTTTCAAGGAACGGTTTTTTCGCCAGCCCGACCCCATGCTCGCCGGTGATGGTCCCCCCGAGGGCAATTGCCTCTTCAAAGATTTCGCGCATGGCTTCCTCCACACGGTGGATCTCCTCAGTGTTCCGTTCATCGGTCACAAAGGTGGGGTGGAGGTTGCCGTCACCCATGTGGCCAAATGTTCCAATTTTGAGACGGTATTTTTTGGCGATTTCGTTGATGCGACGAACCATGCGGGCCAACTCACTGCGGGGGACCGTGGCGTCTTCAAGGATGGTGGTGGGCGCAATCCGGGCCAGCGCCGAAAACGCGCTCCGGCGGGCCGCGGCAAGGGCGGCCGCCTCAGCCGGGGTTTGAGCAACCCGGACTTCACGCGCCCGATGCTCGCCGGCAATCCGGGCTAGGGCTTCGGCCTCCTCCGCCACAGCAACCGGATGACCATCAGACTCCATCAGGAGCACCGCGCCCGCATCTCTTGGCAGCCCGATTTTGGCATAATCCTCCACACAATTGATGGTGACATTGTCGAGAAATTCGAGGGTGCAGGGAATGATCTTTTGCTCGATGATCGACGAAACCGTTTGAGCGGCATCTTCCATGTCATCGTAAAGCGCAAGGAGCGTTTTTCTCGCGGCAGGTTTGGGGATCAATTTGAGCCAAACCTCGGTGACCACACCAAGCGTGCCCTCAGAACCGATAAACAGATCGCGCAGGTTGTAGCCCGCCACATCTTTCACGCATCGATTGCCCGTGAAGATCACGCCACCGTCGGCAAGGACGACCTGCAACCCCATCACATAATCCCGGGTGACCCCATATTTCAAGCCGCGCAGACCCCCGGAATTTTCTGCCACATTGCCGCCGATGGTGGAAATTTTCATCGAGCTGGGGTCCGGGGGATAAAACAGACCCTTGGCTTCAACGGCTTCTGAAATCGAGAGGGTGGTGGCTCCGGCTTGAGCTCGAGCCACAAGGTTCCGGGTGTCCACTTCGAGGAGCTGATTCATCCGTGCCAAACACAAAACGATCCCATCCTGAACCGGCACACTCCCCCCACTCAGTCCAGTGCCCGAGCCGCGCGTCACGACAGGAATGCGTTCGGCTTGCGCAAATTTCAACACGGCGGAAACTTCCTCCACGGACTCGGCCATGACCACCACGGCAGGCATGGTTTTTAGTGAGGCGGTCCCATCAAAGGAGTAGGGCAAAATGTCTTCTTTTTCGTGGAGCAATCTCCCCGGAGGAAGAAGCTGACTGAGTGGGGCAAGTCGGGAA
>JBGTAR010000229.1:0-4610 GCA_041749815.1 Terrimicrobiaceae bacterium | reverse complement strand
CTTTCTTTTTACCTTGTGGGGGATGCCCTCCGCGCCGCTACCAACACCCGTCAGCAAAGCAAATAATCCCAATCCGTATGAGCACACTCCTGGAAGTTCGTAATTTGCGCATTCGTTTTCGTGGTCAAGAAGGCCCGGTCGAAGCCGTGAGAAATATTTCTTTTTCCATGAATCAAGGGGGTTCCCTGGCGATCGTCGGTGAGAGTGGAAGCGGGAAGAGTGTCACGGCACTTTCCATGACCCGCCTGCTCCCAGTTCCTCCAGCGCAGTACTTGGGGGGGGATATTCTTTTTGAAGGTGAAAGCGTGCTCAAAATGTCCGCCGAACGCCTTCGCAAGGTGAGGGGAGGCGGCATCGCCTATGTTTTCCAGGAACCCTCCACATCCATGAACCCGGTCTACTCGATCAGGAGTCAGATCGCTGAGGCCATTCAACTTCACCGTCCAGATGTCAAAGACGTGGATGCCGAAATCATTAAGTGGCTCGATGCCGTCGGGATTGTCGATTCCCGCCGCCGTCTCCACGACTACCCTCACCAACTCAGCGGGGGGATGCTCCAGCGGGCCATGATCGCCATGGCCCTCAGCTGCCAACCCAAACTCCTCATCGCTGACGAACCCACCACCGCACTTGATGTCACCATCCAAGCGCAGATCCTGGCTGAGCTGCAGCGTCTTCGCTCAGAGTTCGGCATGGCCCTCATTCTCATCACTCATAACTTTGCCATCATTCAAGGCCTGTGTGAACGGGTGGCCGTCATGTACCGCGGCGAAATCGTCGAATACGGCGACACAGAAAGCGTCCTGCGCTCCCCTCAACACCCCTACACCAAGGCCCTGCTTGCCTGTATCCCCCGCCTCGGCGGCCAAAAACAGCGGCTGCAGACGATCGGTGACCTCGGCTATTAAGATGCTCCAACTGGAGCGTCCGCGGTCACTCGCAGCCGGAACCGCCTGCGCGTCAGGTGCGGCGGAGCCCAGCACCCCAATTGACAGCGGTGGATGGTTGGGTCGACTGGCCAGGATTATTTTCGTTGTCGGAGAATTTTCCGAGCCAAGCAGGGTTCCCGTGCGGCACTGATCACAAGGGTGACAATCCAAGCCTCCTTATGGAGTCTG
Source organism: Terrimicrobiaceae bacterium (assembly GCA_041749815.1). Taxonomy (GTDB): domain Bacteria; phylum Verrucomicrobiota; class Verrucomicrobiia; order Chthoniobacterales; family Terrimicrobiaceae; genus JAJTZA01. The sequence continues at coordinate 3,492 of JBGTAR010000229.1, read as the reverse complement.
TAATAAACGGAGTATGGGAATGGGCGGATGAGAACTTTGTGAAAATCAAGATACGCTTTCCTATAAATGCTTCCATTCTTCTGAATATCAGGCAAGTAGCTATAAAGGTGGCGATGAAGCGGTCTCCCAGGCCTGAATATCCGTCCTCGTCATACCATGCGGCTGCATCTGCAATGTCCCCCAACACGGCGGGGAGAATCTGAATTTCTCTCATGCGCGTAGCTCATTCAATTCTTTCTTAAACTGGTCAATGGTGAGCGCCGCAGCGGGATTGTGAAGGAATTCCGACCATCTCCCGTCCAATATAACTTTCTCTTCCCGAGTTACTTCCATCGCATCAAGGTCGGAAGAAACCAATTTCCACAGATCATCAACGAGTTCCAACTTCTCGCGGACGGAAAGTGATTGGACTTGAGGCAACTCTTTGAGGCTCATGAGAAAAATCTAGCATGCGGGAACACGTTGCCAAAGGCATATTTTGGAGCGAAGCGGATCGATTTATCTTTCCGTTTCGTGATGGCAACCCCACTAGCGAGAGCCAGTGTTGATCGCGGGGAGGGTGTTGAAATTACGTGAGAACATGGCAATCTAAGGGGCTATCGACTGCCGCTTCTGCATCCGCATGATATCCTTCTTAAATTGATTGGTTTGGCTGAGCCTCATTTGCCCCACGAGGCATAGAGATCAGCGGCAGAATCGAATGTCTCAACATCTTGATTCTTGTCGCTCTTGGCGAGCACCGAGGCTGTCAGCTTATTCGGCACATGCAGCTCCAGGGGGAAAGACTTCCTGATTGCGATCTGGCGATAGAACAGCCTGATAGCTTCAGTTGGAGTCATCCCAAGAGTATCGAGTACCTTTTCGGTTGCGGCCTTGGTGGCGGAATCAATTCTTGCGTGGACTACGGCTGACTGAGGCATCCCATCATTGTATCACAGATGCAACACATGTCAACCGGCGATATTTTCAGCGAGCGAGCCTGTCGAAAAAGCATTTCATGCCTGATTTTCGGTCTCATTGTTTGGGTGCCGGGTTGTGATCGGATTTTTGGTTGCTTGGATCGGAAACTCAATCCCAATCAGCTATTTCGCTTTATTGCGCAACTCATGCTGGCTGAGACGGCTCGATTTCGGGCTGATATCCCCTTTCAGTTTCTCCCTGTCCGATGTGTTCCCAGTTTTTCGAAGTTGTGGACCGTTTCATGGATTTCTGTGCTCGGACGTTTGCAAAAACAGGTTCAAAACTACTGGCGGCTGGGCATGAAAAAGGCAAGCTCGCTGCCCCTCGGAACGCTGGCCTCCAACCGACAATCCTTCTCTGCCTCAACCACTCTAAAAATCACTCCCAAATGAGTCGGTGGAATATTTTAGCTTGATGGCACTACCGATGCGGGAGACAGATTTCGCTACTGACTACTTCGCATTGCGGTCTTGGATTATAAGTTATGGGACCGACCCCTTCTGGCTGTGTTGGGCTTATTTTTGTGGTAGCTCGAAGCGGCCCGCAAGAATTCCTGGAACTGTGATGTCCTCATCCAAATTTTCCCACCGGAGAGCAAAGCCATTCACTTCCACAGTGACATCCTTCAACTGTTCATCCGTAGCGGCAGCCAACCGGGAAAAACGGTCAGCGGGAAAGCCGACGAAGCGACCGTCATAAAGTTCGATGAATATGGTCCTGCCTTCGGTCCAGGCCCGAACGGCTACCGGCTCTAAAGAAATTGGGGAATCAGCGAGGATGGATGTCATAATATGCTTGTTTGAGTATCTCTTGATTTTCGAAAATGAGGCGTTCTATCTGACGCAGGTCATGCGGCTTTACGCCACGATTTCCAGCGAGCAAAATCGAAGGCTCCAGCCAGAACTTGCACTCTCCATCGGGCGTTCGAACATGGATGTGAGGGGGCTCATTGCCCTCGTCCGTGTAGAAATGAAATCGGAATGACCCGATGCGCAGAACTGTCGGCATGGCTTACCATATCACGCGCAACGTTGCAGGGGAATATTTTGTTGCCCAACGAGACTGTCGAAAAAGCAATTTGTGGCTAATTATCGGTCTCATTGTTTGGTTGGCTGATTTATGGGAGATTTTTTCTTGATGTCATGCTGTTGTTGCACCCTTGGGAATCTCGCCTTGGAAAAATGCTTCTCGATGCTGATGATCGCCAAGCTCCATCTGGAAATGCTTCCACTCGCCACCCTGTAGAACGCCCATCCACCAAGGGCCTGAAACTGAGTCGCTGAACTGCCAAACCGCCTCCTGTGAAGTGCTGAGGACTCGAATGTAGTAACCCATGAGTGGCGAGTGATGATCGTCCGCCAACCCCAAGAGCGAAGCGGCTAGGGGTTCTCATCTAATCTTGTTGAGCTTTATTTTTGATTCTGGCCGTAGTCGCCTGCCAGGAGACCTCTGAAAGAAAGGTCTTCATCAAGATCGGGCCAATGCAGGCCGAAAGGAGAAACCTCGATATTGTTCAGTTGATCGGGCGTGCCGCTGGCCAGTCGCGGGTTGCGACTGACTGGAAAACGCACCTCAACACCGCTGTCCATCGTGATCACAATGTGACCGTCTCTGAATGCCGTTGCTTTCGCGGTATCAACCAAGGTGTTCATGCCAAGCCTCAATGATAATCGTTCTATTCTCTTCTGCAAGCTCCTCTGCGCGGGCGAGTTCGCGGACTTTAAAACCAACGGACTCCCTTAATTCAACTGCGTCTTCCACATTAAAAATCGCTTCCCCGTCGCCCTTGCGGACGTGGACATGGATCGGTCGGTGGTCGTTGCTGTAAAACGCAAACTTGAAGCCTTCCTTCTCGAAAACCAGTGGCATTCTGGAATGCTACGGCGACAGGCAAGAAAGGCGATATTTTTGTGCCCATCGTCCCGCATGACCTGCCCCGGAAAGCTAGCGGTCGGGGTGCTTTAGCAGCCCGAGAGGAAGTCAGCAGAGGTCGTAGTAGTGGAAAACAAGCCGGGGGTCAGAGACCCGCATAAACTCGAAACCGGATATCTTGAGACCGCGAAGGACCAAACCGATAAGGGGAGTCCCAACCTCGTGAGGGACACGCGAGCCAATACTGTCAGACGGCAGGGCGAGCGTGAGAGCCTGCACGTGGGGAAGCATGGGGACTCTCAAGAACAAACCATGATGGATCAGATCCTTGCTCCAGAAAACCTGAGCCAAGCTTGGAAACGAGTGAGGTCAAACAAAGGGGCCCCGGGGATTGACGGCATGTCCGTCGAAGCCTTTCCGGCATTCTGCCGGAATCATTGGCCAAGGATCAGATCAGCGATAAAAGAAGGGACATATCGCCCGGCGCCTGTGCGTCGGGTGTTCATACCCAAACCCGATGGGACGCAGCGTCCCCTTGGGGTGCCAACGGTGCTGGATCGAGTGATCCAGCAGGCGATGGCGCAAGTGCTGGGTCCGCTTTTCGAGGCAGACTTCAGCGAGCACAGCTACGGGTTCCGCGAAGGTCGCAATGCGCATCAG
>JBGTAR010000228.1:0-2093 GCA_041749815.1 Terrimicrobiaceae bacterium | reverse complement strand
GAAGGGGCCAATGGCCGTGACCTGATCACCGGGTTTTAAGTTAAAGACATAGCTGGAGCCGATTCCAGGAAGACAATCCTGACCGGGGGGCGGAGTCGCAATACGAACATTAAAGCGCAGGGTGTGTTCGGTCTTTTGGTTGCTGGCCAGCGAATAATTGTTGCGACGAGCAGCACCTGAGTTCTGCGCCACCAGGTCAAAGACGTGTTGCTGTTTCCAGACTTGGGCATACGGCTCGGGAATCTCGAAATCACGGAACCGGATCTCGTCATAGGCGGGAATATCAACCTGCAGGTAATCTCCCGGCGTGAAGGAAACCCGTTCGTCAGAATCCACCGGCTCGAGAATCAGTTCCTTGATAAAGGTCGCCACGTTCTCATTGCTGACCACGCGGAGTTGATATGTTTTTTGTGTTCGGGCACCAGCCCCGCCCACGCGGAGGATGTTGAGGTGGAGACGACCCTGACGCTCTTCCAACGGATAGGTGGCAAGCCCCCGGCAAACGGGAGCACGTGCCGGAGTGCCATCCGCCAAATGGAATCGTCCGTTGTGTTTTGGGCATTCGATAATGTCATCTTTGACCAGGCCGTCGGCGAGGTGGGTGTTACCATGGGTGCAGATCCCGTCCGTGGCATAAAGACCCCCTGCGGAATCACGAATCAGGGCAAAAGTTTTTTTGCCGTGATCAAATCGAATGACGTCAGAGGGGCCCAGATCTGCGGAAGCACAAACTTCGATCCAACCCTCAGAGTCAGGGGCTGCATCGCCGGCAGGACCTGTCTTTGTTGGACGGTTTTCTGGCTCAGGCAGCCTTCGCTTGACGTGATAAGCAGGGTCCTTTACCTGACGGACTATTGTTGGAAGGATTTCCTTCCATGCGGCTAAAATTGAAGGGTAGGGAGGGGGGCAATCGTGTTTGATCATCTTGTGAAGCTTGGCAAGCGCATGGAATGGCACCAGAGGAAACATGTGATGCTCCACGTGGTAGTTCATGTTCCAATAGATAAATCGACTCACAGGGTTCATGTAGACGGTGCGGCAATTCAAACGGTGATCCAGTACGTTCTCGGCAAGGCCAGCGTGCTGGGGAGTGTTATGAACGATCATGAGCCAAGTCCCAAAAACGTGTGGCAGGACCACAAGAAAGATCGGAACCCATGTGCTGAAGATAACTGAAGTGAGGATGACCGCGGCGTAAATGAGCAGGATGACCCTTGCCGTGCGGAAGATTTTGGGGAATTCGGACTCCGGAATAAACGTGCGCTCGGCATCGGTGACTCTGCCCATGGCATGTCGAAACACACTCGGAAAGTATGTTCGAAAAACTCCGATTGCAAAGAGGCTCTGGAAATGATCCCAGAGATCAGGTGGTCGTGGAACTTGAATCTCCGGGTCGCGTCCCACGATGATCGTGTCACTATGATGACGGGTGTGGCTCCAGCGCCAGACGGTGGATTCGCGCATCACCATAAACGAGGCAATTTCGTACAACGCATTGTTCAACCCATCCGTTTTGAAGGCGGTTCCGTGTCCCGCTTCATGCCAACGGGAGTCGGAGGCTGTGGCATAAAGCACGGCATACACCAGGTAAGGAAGGACCGCCCACCACGTTCCCCATAAGACCACCGTGGCCGCGGCGGTGGCCGCCAGAAGAGCGAACCAAAGCAGAGTGTCGCGGGTAGCAGGTCCATCTTGCCTCTCAAGGAGCTTGCGCAGTTCCGCCCGGGGGACAGGAGTTTGATACCAATCTGCCTCAGCGAGCCCACGCTCGATGGCGAGGTGGGCATTTTCTCCGGTGAGGCTGTAGTCGAGCTTGGTGGGTGGCTTGCTGAGGACGGAGGTTTCGTGTTCTTGGCTCATGGTGTTTTTTTTGGCTGGAATCTTTATTCTGTTGAGAAGGCATATTGCGTGGTCTGACGGAACACCTTGCCTGGATGCAAAATGATGTCGCCAAGCGAGGGCGTGTTGGCTCCATCGGGATATCCCTCACACTCCAGACAAAGCCCGGCATGGGGGCCATAAGCCTTTCCTGACTTTCCTTTCAGCGAGCCATCCAAGGCCACGCCTGTGTATAATTGGAGGCAATCCTCGGT
>JBGTAR010000227.1:0-3816 GCA_041749815.1 Terrimicrobiaceae bacterium | reverse complement strand
GTGACGATGGCTCGCAAACTCAAAGCCAACGGCATCGAACCCATTGTCACGCTCTGGCATTTTTCGTTTCCGGATTGGCTCTATGACACCAAGAAAAAGTCGCAATCCAATTTCCTGCATCCCGATGTTGAGCCGGCGTGGCGGGAATTTGTGGAGCGGATGAGTTCGGCACTGTCGCCTTATGTGCGCACCTATGTCCCGCAAAACGAACCCAATGGCGACCTCTATATCAGCTACTTTGGCGGGCACTGGCCTCCCGGCTTACTGCTCACACCGGGAGCTCTCAAAAAAGCCAACCAGGTCGCCATCCGCATGTTTCGCGATTCCGCGGACATCATCCGATCTCACCGCAAGGATGCCCTCATCATGGGCATCTACTCGATTCCCAACTGGCGGCGTAACCATCTTCAGGACCCCACGGGTTTTGTTTACAATATGATGCAACGCCAAAATTGGGATCACTTGGATGCCGTCGCGGACAAGATGGATATCATTGGCGTCAATTATTATTACTCGCAGGATGCCTCCGCCAGCCGCTTCATTGTCCGTCCTCAGGGAGAACTTAGCTCGAATTACACCCAGAACGGATGGGAAATTGACGCCGAGGGGTTTTATGAGACCCTGATGACCGTTAACAAGCGCTATGGAAAACCGATTGTCGTGTCAGAAAATGGAATCGGCACCCAGAGCGAAAGCAAAAAGATCCGCTACTTCCGCGAACACATCAACCAACTCCGCCGGGCGATGAATGATGGAGCCGACATCCGCGGCTATTTCCCATGGACATTGATTGATAACTACGAGTGGGCTGAGGGGTATGCCGCAAATTTTGGGCTCTCGCATCTCTCCAAGAATAAACGCTCCCTGATCATTGAGCCATCCGGACAGTGGTTCAAAGAATTTATTGCCGCAAACCCCGAGCCTTAAAAAAACCCCTGGGACCGCTGGCGTCCCGGCGGCTCACTGGGAATGATCAGAATGCAGCCCCCAAAGCAGGCACCTCCAAATCAGCCTCACCCCAACTTCTGCTCCACCGCCCACTCGCTTGGGACGAGAGGCAACTGGCCTTCAAGGCTGGGCAGGTAGAAGAATGCGTAAGGAGAAGCGGCCGGCACCCAACCAAAAAGCTCCTTGGTCACCCGATCTTTGACCTTGGGGTCGCGCTCGATGTAAGTCAGATAAGTCGTCGGCCCCGCCCCGGTTTTGATTTTTGCCGGCGTTTTTTTGGACTTTGACGTGGCAGGTTTTGGCGTGGGGACGGCGGCCGTCTCCAAAGCCCACAACGCGGCGGGCGCATTCAAGGTCATCGCCGCCGAAAGTTCGGAGGGCGTCAGCGCCACCAGCGGTCCGCGTTTGCGAACCAGGGCCACGTAGCGGGCAATGTCATTGATGTATCCCACAATAATCTCAAAGGCACCCTGTGGATAAGAAAACGCCTTCTCACCAGAATGATTCAGGCCAAGAATATTTGCTGTGAGCACCGGCTTCCCAAGCAACCGGTCCACCTCTGCTTTTTTGGTTCCAAGGATCATGGCCTTTCCATATCAAGCAGTCCGGGCTTGGCAAGGCGAAAAGGAGAGTGTCTGGAACGAGGCAGCCAACCCCCCCTGACTTTGATTTTCCGAACTACTGCTTCGGCCGGATCAGCAGGCGGACAAACAGCCTTCCAGTCGTCGAGGGAACCGGAATTTTGACCCGACGCTTGAGGTAGGATCCCATATCCTCACCCCCATCCGCGATGGCTCCAGTGGCGACCGTCCAGGTCACAAGATCCGATGAGGTTTGAATTAAAAACTCCACCCGCTTGATGTTGGCGGCCTGACGGTAAGAAAAAAGGGCATACTGCTGGCCGGCGTCATTTTGAATATCAATGTCGGTCACCGGTGCCCCAAAGGCATGGCTGGCATTCACAGCGAAGGAATATTCCTGATGGTTGTCGAGCCCGTCGCCCTCGGGATCGACTTCACGAAGGCGCAGGGAGGAGGAGAGACCTCCTTTGACAGAATCAATATACCCTTCGTAGGAGGTCACCCGGAACCGCGCTGCATAATCCGCCGACTGGAGCAGGTTGTAGATGTGGTCAATGATCGCAAGCTCCCCGCCGATTTTTGCCGGCCCGAGGTAACCAGCCAGAAATTGATCATAGACGAGCTGGATGCGGAGCAGGCCAGCGACAATGATGGAGAGCAACACCTCGTTTTGATTGTCCACGGTCAGATTGAATGCCGTCATCCCGGTCACAGGAGGTGGATCGAAGCTCTCGGCGGCAATTCGACCCAGCATCAGATTGCGGTTTTTTGAGCGCTCGGTTTGGTTGGAGCCCGACAGTTCGAGGAGCCAATAGTCGATGTCTGCCTGTGTGGGGGTGGAGCCAAGTGGCAGGATCGCGGCGAGATAAACGGTCTCGATGAACAACTGGTCATCGGTCCCGAAGCCCGGCACTTTGGAATCCAGAAGGGCAAGGATATTTTCGTTGAAGGCCTCGCTCAGCGTGGTGAGGGCGTCATTCGTGGTCGCGGCGCCACGGTAGAGACTCACCCCGTTTTCGAGATCGGGGAAACTGGGAGGGACGCCAAGCCCGGAGAGCACTCCGGTGTCGGAGAGGATGAGGGCGGAGTAAACCTGCACGGCAGGAAAAACAGGCTCGTTCGCATAGTTGGAAATCAGGAGGTCATAGACCCACTTTGCCCTCTCGAGCCAGAGGTCCAAAACTCCAATCCCTGACTTGGCCGCAGCGATTTCTGCCGGGGTGGGAACGGTTTGAAACAGATCCGCGTAGGTCTGTGTGATGAACAAATCCTGGTTGGTGATCGGGGTGTCCACGGTGTTCACCATGATCACGCTTGCCACATGAAAAAAACCCACGGAACCAACATCCGGCATCGAGAGGCCGATGGCGAAAATCAATGACTCCCAGGGAACAGTTCCCTGCAAAAATGTTGGTGGCGGCTCAATCGTGATGGCAATTGTTTTTTCGCGCTCATTCGCAGCGAAGGCCAGCAAGCCGGATGCTGGCTGGTAATTCACGCCCGCGATGGCAGAACCATCCATCGTGCTGTAATTCACCGTGAGCGGAGCGCTCGCATCTCCCAACCGGGTGACAGGCACATGGACGGTTCCCGCTCCTGCACTCACCGGAAATTCCCTGCCCCCAAACTCAACCTGGGGGATCCCCGCGGCAGGATCCGCATAAATCGTCCGCACATCCCGCAGGACTCCGTCGATGTCAAAATACAAAAAATTGATGGAGTCCTCATCTGCCGTGATCAATTGAGCCCCGTATTGTGCCACCCGCACCTTGCTGCCTTGAATCACAAAGGATGGATCAAAGCCCTGTTCGGGGATGAACCCCCCGGCCCCATTCACCATGTACGGAATTGTTGGTCCTCCGTAAACCGGTTCGAAGTTGGAGTTCGAATCCGGCATTTCCAGCCGCTCATAATTATGGACATGTCCGGTGATGACCGCGGTGGCCCCCCATGCTTGGAATGGCCAGCGCAAGAATTCGTATTGAGAAGTCGCGGCACCGGGAGCGGAATTATAGGGAGGGTGGTGAAAAATCACGATTTTCCAAGTGGCGGTGCTGGCTGCCAATCGGGCTTGCAGCCACGCCCCTTGAGTGGCCTGTTCCACAAAGGCGCTCGGGCTTCCATCGCGGTTTGGGATCGTGCGATTTTGAGCGTACCGTCCGTACGGAGTCGCCGGGTTGCTGTCAAAGACAAAGAGATGGACTGAACTTGGGCCGCTTGGCGTTCCGAGCCGCACGTCATAAAACCGCATGTTTTCGCTCTCACTGAAAGCAGCATAGTTTTCCAC
>JBGTAR010000226.1:0-7941 GCA_041749815.1 Terrimicrobiaceae bacterium | reverse complement strand
TGCCCCATGTTTCCAGTAAACGAAAAAAACGTCCCGGCCCGAACCCTGTTTTTAGTTAGGGCACGCGTAGGGACGCTACAATCAGTGTTTAATGGAGAAGGAATCGGTGCAGAGCGCAGGGTGTCTTTAACGGCGAACTTTGAGAAATAAGCCCTCCATCACTCTTCTTGCAAGTTTTTTTTAACTTTTTTTCGATTTTTATGACAACTCGTGCGCGTTTATCCATTGTTTTTGGAATGTCGGGCATTGGCAATCCTGGGAATCTGGATAAAATGGGAATCATGACAGTTGCTGCAGCGCCTCCCGTGAAGGCTTTCCATGTGATGACAAAGCCCATTGGGCCGCTCTGCAATCTCGATTGCAAGTATTGCTTCTATTTGGAGAAGGAGAAACTTTTTCCGGCGAATGAAAATTTCAAGATGACCGATCAGGTTTTGGAGGAGTACATCCGTCAGTATATCACTCTCCAGAACGTTCCTGAGGTGAGTTTTGCGTGGCAGGGCGGCGAGCCCACCTTGTTGGGAGTGAGTTTTTTCCGCAAGGTGGTCGAATTTCAGAAGAAGCATGCGAATGGTCGTCAGATCAGCAATGCGCTCCAGACCAACGGCACGTTATTGGATGATGAGTGGTGTGAGTTTCTTGCTTCCAACGGGTTCCTTGTGGGACTGAGCGTTGATGGTCCCGCCCGGATGCACGATGCGTACCGTGTGACCAAGAAGGGTGGGGGATCCTATGAAAAAGTTATCGGGGGGCTGCGGTTGCTCAAAAAGCACAAGGTGGAATTCAATACCCTCACCGTTGTGAACAAGGTAAACTCCAAACAGCCCCTGGAGGTTTACCGGTTTCTTAGAGACATTGGCTCGGGCTTTATCCAGTTTATCCCGTTGGTCGAACGATTGCCAGATGCGGAAGCCACCAAGTTGGGGCTGGATTTGGCGACCCCGCCTCGTGGGGATCAAGTCGGTCATGTGCGATTGCCGGTCACAGATTGGAGTGTCCAACCGCGTCAATACGGGGCGTTTCTGTGCGCAATATTTGATGAGTGGGTGCGGCGCGATGTGGGGCAGACTTTCGTGCAGATGTTTGACGTCACACTGGGCAATTGGATGGGCATGGGCGGGGGGCTTTGTGTTTTCAGCGAGACTTGCGGAACGGCCCTTGCCATGGAGCACAATGGGGATGTGTTTTCCTGTGACCACTACGTCTATCCCAAATTCAAGCTCGGCAACGTGATGAATGCCAGCCTTGGTGAAATGGTAAATTCTGAATTTCAAAAACAGTTTGGCACCGATAAAAAATCAACCCTGCCGAAGTATTGCCGCGAGTGTGACGTTAGACATTTGTGTCATGGCGAATGCCCGAAACATCGGTTTTTGATGACCCCGGACGGTCAACCCGGGCTGAATTATTTTTGTGCTGCTTATCAGCAGTTTTTTCGACATTCTGCCCCGGCCATGCAACACATGGCCAAGCTGCTGCGCGCTGGTCGGCCTGCGACAGAGATCATGTCCCACGCGCGATAAATCCATCGCTTATTCGTCAAATCTGCCAAAACTCTTGACCTGCACGTTCCATCAGCGAATTTTAGCTCCCGCCAGCGGAGGGAAGTCGTCGCTGCACGGGATATTTTTGAATGAAAATCATTGATCGTTATGTTGGTTTCGGTGTGTTCACCACGGCCCTCTTTGGGGTTCTGGTGTTGAGCATGGTGTTGGTCATTGGAAATATTTTCAAAGAGTTGCTGGACCTGATCATCAACCATGATGTTCCGATTGAAACCGTGCTGGCCTTCATGGCCTTTGTGTTGCCGTTTTCCCTGACATTCACCATTCCATGGGGTTTCCTGACGGCCATTCTCTTATTTTTTGGGCGTATGTCGGCGGACAATGAGCTGATTGCCCTCAAGGCCAACGGCGTCAGTGTTCCAAGAACCTGCCTGCCGGTTTTTATCCTGGCCATCCTGCTGACCCTTACATGTTTCTGGATTAACATCGAGGTGGCTCCCCGAGCGGAACAAGAGATGACGCAGGCCGTGTTTCGGATCGCAACCAGCAATCCCATCCGATTGTTCTCTGCGGATGAAGTGGTGGATCAGTTTCCGGATCGCCGGATTTATGTGGGCGGAAAGGAGGGGAACAATCTCCAGAATGTGATTGTTTTTGAAATCACGAATCACAACGACCCTCTTAAGATGGTGCACGCCAAATCAGGGATTCTCACCCCCGACCCGGAGAATAGCCGCCTGCTCCTGAGGTTGTTTGATGCCCGGTTTGAGCAGCGGGATGCGAATGACCCCCGCGACCTCTCCAAGATTCGCCAAGGCATTCAAGTGGACGAGGGGGTTTTCCCTATTTCTCTGGAAGGGTTTTATCAAGAATTTCTGGGGGGGCGTCGTCTGAGTTCCTACACACTTGGAGAACTGATCCAGTATCTCAAGGAAGGGGCCGATGGTCGGGAAACGGAAGCGAGAGTCGAGTTAAACAAACGCTTTTCCGTATCCCTTGCCTGTGCGGCTTTTGCCCTCATCGCCATTCCTCTTGGCGTGACGACCCATCGAAAGGAAACATCGGTCGGTTTTGCACTGAGCCTGATTGTTGCGTTTTCATATTTCTTTTTCATCATCATGGCCGACACCTTTCGAAGCAACCCGGCTGCCCATCCCACATTGCTGATTTGGATTCCGAATGTCTTGTTTTCCATTTTGGGAGCTTGGTTGTTCTGGCGATTGAGCAGGCGCTAATCGGATTTCAATCATGAAAAGCGTCCTTCGGTTTCTACTGTTTGTGGCCTTTTTAGCTCTGGGCCTGGCTGTTGTGTATTTCGCGCGAAAGCCGGCACCAGGTGTCGAGTTGGCCTCCTCTCCAACCCCGAGTGAACCCGTTCCCCGCTCGACGCTGGAAACCAGAGATCGCGAGTTCACGGACCTCGTGGCGTCCGTCCTGCCCAGTGTGGTCAGCATCGATGCAATTCCCGCTGATGCCGTTGATCCGAACGTGCAGAGACTAAAAATGCTTTTTGGCGGGCAGGCTGGCACTGCACCCTCACAGCTTGGTTCAGGAGTGATTGTTTCAGACGTTGGACACATCGTGACCAATTTCCACGTGATCAACGGTGCCGGGGCGGTGAGAGTGCATCTCAACGATGGTCGGATCATGCCGGCGAAATATTTGGGAGCCGACCAACGCTCCGATGTGGCCATCCTCAAAATCGAAGCCGAAGGCTTGCAGCCGGCGAAATGGGGAGACTCCGACCAAGTGCGGATCGGGCAGGGAGTCTTTGCGGTGGGGAACCCTCTGGGACTTCAGGAAACCGTCACTCAGGGCATCATCAGCGGCAAGGGACGCCGCGCTCTCAGTGAGGCCGCAAATGAGTTTTTTCAAACGGACACTGCGATCAACCAGGGAAATTCTGGTGGACCACTGTTTGAGCTCCGTGGCGAACTGATTGGGATCACAAACATGGTAACCGCCGGAGGAGAAGGGATTGCCTTTGCCATCCCCTCCAACATCGTTCGACGCGTTTTTGAAAGCATCAGGGATAATGGGCGATTCATCCGTCCATGGTTTGGCACGGTCATGCGCCCACTGACCCCTCGACTGGCCTCCCAGTTGGGAGTCTCAAGCAGCAAGGGGGCTCTTTTGGTTGGGACATATGAAAACTCACCAGCGGCGCTCGCTGGGTTGTTGCCCGGGGATGTTGTTGTTTCTTTCAACAACAAACCCATCATTGATCATATCGATCTTCGAAACCGCATCGCGGAGTCACCCATTGGGCAGGAGGTGAATCTCCAAGTGCTGAGAAAAGGCGGCGTATTTTCCACTCAGGCCACCATCGCCGCAGAGCCAGGTCCCTAGCCCGCTCAAGCTTGCCTATCCCCCAGGTCGCACCGCGGTCCTCCGGATAAAACGCCAGGCAAAGTCCGGGCTCGTCCGGAAAATCCCGCCTACTCATCTGTGATTTGTCCGGGATGGTTTCCTGACAATCCATTGGAATTTACCGGGGTTCGCGGTATGATGGTGTTTTGATGGTTGAGCCCCGTTCATTCCGTTCTCTTCTCCGGCATCTTTCGCGTGCCATGCGGCTGCAATGTCCTGCATGCGGAAGAGCCCCCCTGTTCACCCCATGGTATTGTGTGCGCTCGCTGCGGGAATGGTTCGCTCCTCTCGACGGGTGTCCCTATTGCGGATACCCCTACGAACGGGAGGTTGGATACTACCTCATGGCAATATGGGCTGTGAATTATGGGGCAGGCAGTGTGTTTGGCATCACCATCTATGTGATTCTGGAGTGGCTCTTTGACCTGCCGCTCAACCACCTGCTCATGGCAGTGATTCTTCCTGTTCTTTTCTTTAATATTTTGTTTGCCCGTCATGCCAAGGCCATTTTTCTTGCTGTGGATTTGTTTTTTGATCCCCATGAGCGTGATGGCGGGGATGACCGTGGGAATGTGCCGGATGAGCCTCCTCCCTTTCAACCGACCCCTGCGGAGGATCCTTGTCGTGAGCCTGCGGTCCTGCGATAAAACTCCCGTGCGCAATTTTGGATCCCTGATCGTTTTGGTGCTGGTCACCATGTTTGTTTGCCAAGCCAGAGCTGAAGAATCTCTCGGGCAACCGGTGGACGAGTCCCTCCTGGATGGACCCGCCACGCGCTATAATGTGGAATTGGCTGGAGCGAAGGACAGCGTTAAACTCGCCAAGCTCAAAGACGGAAGCACAGTGTTTATTGTCAAGCGCCTTGGTGCCGGCAGAGACAGGGTGCTCACACCCGCCGAATTTGCCGACCTGCTTTACACTCAGAGGTCCTCCGCAGGTTGGCTCCAAACGATTTTTAATATCAGCAGCCCGATGGGTTTGGCATGGGTTGCTCTCGGTCTTGGTGGTCAGTTGCTCTTCACCGGTCGTATGATTGTCCAATGGATTTCCAGCGAAAAAAGTCGAAAATCGGTGGTCCCGGTGGCCTTCTGGTGGATGAGCTTGATCGGAGCATCGATGTTGCTCGTCTATTTTATTTGGAGGAGAGATATTGTTGGTATTTTGGGGCAAGCCACCGGTTGGTTTATCTATATCCGAAATCTCGTTTTGATTCACAAACATCGGGAAGCCTAAACCTTGAATTCCCACCCAGATTTTCAATTGGCCCTACGTTCGGCCGCCCGCCGCCATAAGCTGCGTCAATCCGCACGAGCTGTCCGGGACTCATTGCCATTTGCCGCCGGCTTTGCGATCGTTGGCATGGGTTTGGTGCTTGTGGCTCCTCAGCTCTTTTCAGGTTTCGCCCGTGTGGGCCTCCTTCTTGTCGCTCTCGGTCTCCTGGCTCTTGTGACAGCACCGATGCTTCGACGGGTTTCGCCGATCCAGGCTGCCAAGGCTCTGGACCAGGACTTTCATCTTCCGGACTCGTCGCTGGCGTGGGTTCAGCTTTCAGATCGTGGAACATGGTGGGATGCCCTGCGAGCAGACACTCTCGCGCGTCTGCAGGCTGCTGTCCCACCGTCACTGGGTTTCGAGAAAAAAACGCTCACGCTTGCAATCATCCTGATCCTCACGCTGTTCGCCGGGGCGTGGATCTGGGTTCCCTCCCTGCCGAAGGGAGCCCCGATGCTCACGGTGCCAACGGACCTGACATCCATGGATGAGGTGCTTGAGGATTGGTCAGCATTTGCGGAGGCGAACCCCAACCGCGCCGGCGATGAAATCAAGCAGGCGGCTCAGGACTTGGAATTGGCATTAAAAGATCGGGATGCTGAACGGTCGGACCTGCTGGTTCGCATCGCAACCGTTGAGGATCGTCTTCAGGCCAATCTGTCCTCAGTGGATTCGCTCCAAGCCCTTCTTCCCGCACTTGCAGAAGCCCTTTCCTCCACCGTCAATCCCTCCCAGCCGACGTCGTCTCCGTCGCCCTCGGCCTCCGAAGCGCTTGAGAAATTGGCAACCCAGCTTCCTGCGGATTTTACTCCAGCCAACGCTTCCGATCTCGAAGACCTGGCCCGTCAACTAAGCGAAGCCGGTCACACCAAACTCTCAGAAGCCCTCAGCGCTTTGGCCAAATCTACGGATGGAAAGCAGGCCGAGGATGCTCTCAACAAGCTCTCCCAAGCCTTGAGCGGCTCCGAGGCTCTTGCGGACGCAAAACGAATGATGGAACTTGCCAAAATGCAGCTGGCTGCTGCCAAAGAAGGCACAGGCGGGGACTCCGAGGGAGCGCTTTCCCTGCTTCCCAGACTCTCGGATTTTGGCAAACCCGGGGCAGGTGCAGGAAGTGATTCCGACTTTCCAGAATCCACCACGGTCAGGGCGTTGGAATCTGCGCCATTACTGGCGCCTGTGACAAGCAGCAACCAATCTGCCGGAGAAGCTCGGGTGCAGGTTCTTCCTTCGGCGGAGGGACTTCAAGAATCGCCTTCGCGGGCTCCTTCCAATACCGCAGCCAGCGAGGGCCCTCTCTCCGAGGATGCCGTCACTTCGGAATCTTTGCCTGTTGTCCACCGGGCCACCGTTCGCAGATACTTCGACTCCATCCGACCCAAAACAGAAACGCCATGAACTCATCAGACCCATCTTTTGCCAACGAATTTCGCGAGAAAATCCGCAGACTGGAAACCGAGGTCGGCAAGGTGATTGTCGGCCAGGACAAAATCCTGGAGGATGTGATTATCGCCATCGTGGCCGGGGGACATGTGCTTCTCGAAGGGGTGCCCGGCTTGGGGAAAACCATGCTTGTCCGCTCGCTCGCGTCGGCTTTGGACCTCTCCTTCCAACGGATCCAGTTCACCCCGGACCTCATGCCAGCCGATCTGCTTGGAACCAACATCCTGGTCGAAGAAGCCGGAAGCCATCCCCGCTTTGAATTTTCTCCCGGCCCGGTGTTTTGCAATCTTTTGCTCGGAGATGAAATCAACCGGGCGACGCCAAAAACCCAATCCGCACTCTTGGAGGCCATGCAGGAACACTCGGTAACGATTGGTGGGAAAACCCGTCCACTGGAACGTCCATTTTTTGTTCTGGCTACCCAGAATCCCCTTGAGATGGAGGGAACCTATCCGCTTCCTGAAGCCCAACTGGATCGGTTTTTCTTCAAACTGCGCGTTGGCTACCCCGATCGCCCCGCTTTTGAAGAAATTCTTCGCCGCACCACGGAGCCAAATACCACCACCATCCAGTCCGCGTTCAATGGAGCGGAACTGAATGAACTTGGTGACTTTGCCAAAGCGGTCCCAGTGCCTCCAGAAATCCGTTCGCGCGCTGCGGACTTGGTGATGGCCACCCATCCGGAAACGAGCAGTGCAAACAACTCGGTGAAAAAATTTGTTCGCTACGGCGCAAGTCCACGCGCGGGTCAGGCGCTTCTGCTGGCAGCCAAAATCCGTGCCCTTTTGCAAGGCCGCTTCCATGTTGCCTCGGAGGACTTGCTGGCTTTTGCCCTTCCCGCTCTCCGTCATCGCGTGCTCCTCAACTTCGAGGCCCAGGCGGATGGCATCGATGCGGACGTTTTGATCACGGAAATTTGTGAGGAAAAGTCCAGGGCATGGGCTTCGCTCTGACGATTCACAATTTTTTTACAAATCCCTGACAACACCCTGACAACTGCCATCCGCTGATCTGTCAGGGTGAGTGCGTGAAAACTAAATCATTCCTACTCATAACGGCTCTGGCATGCCTTGGTGGCATGGCCGGAGGTTCCGAGGCCATCGAACTCAAAATTGATTCCGAACGGAGAATCCTGAAAACCACGGGCGACGAATGTGTCATCCAGTTGGAGGTGGCCGGGCGAAAGAAGCCTGACGAAAAACGCAAGGTGCCGATGAATCTTGCGATTGTGCTGGATCGGTCCGGCTCAATGTCTGGAGCAAAGATTGAGCGGGCCAGACAGGCTGCAGCGCTTGCCGTTGGCCTCGTGGGGCCGGATGACACATTTGCGCTTGTTGTATATGACAACGAC
>JBGTAR010000225.1:0-30628 GCA_041749815.1 Terrimicrobiaceae bacterium | reverse complement strand
CCCGCTTCTCCTTGGGCGTTATCACCCGCCCTGCCACGTCAACTTTGAGAACTTCTATCGAACTTTGTAGATCTGTCATCAATCCAGATTATGGCAGTTCTACCTTTCCGGGTAGATGTGCTAGAAGTGACGCTTACGATGCTGTCAAAGTTTGACCCGTCAAATTATAAGTCCCTGTCGAAACCGTAACGGAATCAATAATCACACCAGCAGGAATGACGTCCGAAAGCTCAACGTTTTCAGCCACAGATTCCGTATAATTTGAAACACTCAAAACATAACGGAACGCTTGATTTGGAAAGAGAATGTCTGCCCTACCCGTCAC
The DNA here is from genome assembly GCA_041749815.1 of Terrimicrobiaceae bacterium. GTDB lineage: Bacteria > Verrucomicrobiota > Verrucomicrobiia > Chthoniobacterales > Terrimicrobiaceae > JAJTZA01. The sequence continues at coordinate 30,303 of JBGTAR010000225.1, read as the reverse complement.
ACCACTATCAACAGCAGCTGCCGTTTTGCTCACAGAAATATTCGTGGTGCCAACTGCAAACCTTGTAACCGTCCTAGTAGCGGTATTGTTCAAAAGATCATTCTCAGGCGTCGATGTCGAAACATTTACCGTATTCGTATAAGTCCCAGGAGCCGAGAAACTCAACGTATAATTCAGCGTCACCTCTGCATACGCCTCCAAATTCCCAACGGACCAAGAAATTGTAGAACCAGACGAAGTTGGGGAACCCCCTCCCGTTGCTCCATAACCACCCGTGGTCATGGCTCCGGTGACAGTCACTCCCGATGGCAACAGATCTTCCAGAACAACATTCTGGGCAACAATATCCGTATTGTTCGTGACCCAAAGGGTATAATACTCATTAACTGTAGGAGTAGGAATAGGACTCCAGCCGGTAGCAGAGGAAGTCTTGGCAACAGAAATATCTGTTCCAATTCCAGTCACCGTATAAGAGGCACTACCTGTTCCCACAACTGCCGTATTCACCTGAGGCCCTGCAGCCAACATCGTATAAGGAATACGAACAACCGCACTTTGGCCGGCATTCAAAGTTCCCGTCCAAGTAACCGTGCTACCTGCCAAAGAGACCATACCTGGACCTGAAAAGAGGGTTGCTCCCGTAGGAATCATACCAGCTGGCAAGGTATCTGTCATGGTTTTCGCCCCCGAGGCAATCCCAGAATTGTTAGAAATTGTGATGGTAAATAAACCAGCATTACCGACGCCTACAGAGTTTGCCGTAGCTGTTTTCTGAACACGAACAAAGTTCGCCACAACAGCCCGGTTTGCAGTCATGAGAATAGAACCTGAAATATCAGTCGAGGTGGAATGGCCACTCCACCCAATAAAGTCATAGGAAGCGCCTTTATTCGTGAAGCTGAAATTGGCAGTCGAACCCACAGGGTATGGTCCACTTCCAACGGGGGTTGCAGCCCCAGCAGGGGAGACAGTTACGGACTTGTTCTTTTTGCTGTAGATAGAAAGAAGAATTCAGAAGAGGAATATCGAATTTTTACATTGAAAGTTCTTGGCACTAGAGCAAAAGCAAAGACATGCCCAGAAAATACGCCGTTAGAACGGTGAGGCCCCCCACTGTTGAGCCACAGTGCGCTGACAAGCCCTTACTCCGGGCAAAATATCAAGCTTTGCACGAAAAGGCGCTCTTGAACTTCGGGCCAAGCAACCACCCAGATTTTGCCTCGAACACCCAAATTGCGATTTGGAATATGCTCCCAAAGTCCAAGAAAGGCCTCCTTCAGCGCATCGTCGAACTTCGTATTCTATTTGCTGGGGTTCCCGAAGCAGATCGACCGAACCTCCCCATTTACAAAACAATTCTCCACACCGCCCGGCTAAAGCTCGCCTGTCGCCTGACAGAACGGAACCCGTGGCGGCTAGGTCGAGACGCATTTCCCCGAGGGTATGAAATCCAGCAATTGCGGCCACTCTGGGCAACTGGCATGACTCACGCTATTGGCCTTTCTTTCATTGAGGGCACTACCCCCGAGGAAATCGCCTACCAATGCACACAGATTGTTGACAAGGTCCTTCGACCACTCGGTCTCACAATGCTCAGGGTGATCTCAAAACACCGAAAATCCGTCGATCAATTTTCCGGCTGGCATGTGCATGGAATCGTCTGGCCCAGCAGTCGCATTTCTAGAGGAACCTTCTCCAACCGCTTGAAAAAAATGCAAAATCAACTCCGAAAAGGAAGTTTTTATCTAAAAAAAAAGGTTTACACAAAAACTATTGAAAATCTGGCGGGCTACGCGTGGTACCTTGCCCGCAATCTGGCAAGTTCTTACGACTATCGCAGGCATCTGCGGGAAAAAGCTCAAAATTCCAACATGCCAATATCTCAAGACGCCGGGCAGGGGATAAGGTTTTTTGCCGCACCCCCTAAGCTCTTGGAGAGCGAGTGGCAGTCGTGGGCGACCAAACGGGGGGCCGACGAGAAAGCAAGGAATCCCGAGGAATTTACCCCTTTCATGTGCAACTACCGGCAAAGCAAGCGGAAACTTGCGGAGAGGCTCAGGCTTACTGAGGAAGAAGTGGCCGAAATCGCTTTTTCCTGGGAGGAAAGACAGGCAATTTTTAAGGATGCCTCCGATTCGATGCCCCCAGATAAGCCGAGGATACCATGGATCGCGAGCCCAGACGGTCATGTCTATCAAGTATTACCGGTCAGCGCCGCTCCGTGGGAAGCCGAGACGTTTCACCTCGTGCGGGCAGTGTTACCTTCCGACATTGTAAGGATGCCGGAGGAGGTTCGGAAGCACTACCGAGCTCATCATGACAAATTAATCTATCCGGTCCTCACGGGAGATCTGGAACATCTTGCCAAATTGGCTGTTGAGTATGCCTTGCCAGATTGGCAAAAAATTATTGATCCATCAACGGGCAATTCTGTTCCAAATATCAAATGGCCACCGCAGATGCAAAACTGGAATCTTCCTCCGAGAAAAAAAAGTAAGCAGAAAAGGTATTTCGAGGTTCCAAAACGCAGGAAATAGACCGTCACATTTCTAGCGTCACTTCTTGAGCTTTGGATTTGGCAGGCTTTTCTAATTGCGTTTTGCGTTCGGCCTCGCGAGTCCGCAGAGTTTCGAGGCGGCGCTTGTGACGCTCCTGGCACTGCTTGATAACCTCCCCCTCATCAATAGTCAATTGTTCGAGTCTATACCTAAAGGCGGCCAATCCCCGTGTATCCAAATCCAAGCCAGCAGGGGGAGGCAGTATGTTTCCGGTCGCGGGATTCTTGTGCCATGGCGGCAGCATGAGCATATCAATGGGATCAGCTCCCACACTTGAGGAGGGCACCCGCCGGGCCAAATGAATCAGCGCCTCGTACAAAGCCCGCAGCGCTGACCGAATCTCAGAAATATCTTCCGCCTGTTCAAGATTACTGACTTCACAGCGGCGCACACGTTTTGCAAGCATTTCGTCCATGCTTCAAAACGTCTGCCTTGAACCGCTTGAATTCAATGGCCACGATCAACGAAAAATTCTCGAATAAAAATTTCAGAAATTCCGCAATTTTGGCTCTGGCTCTGGGAATACGTTCTCCTTCAACTTTTCAATGATGTATTTTGCTCCCAAATTCACGGCTACTTTTGTTGGCTTTGAAATGACCTGCATAATCCTCATGCTATTCACAACCAAGGGACGAAACTCCTTGGGCAACATACGCCACATAGTTAAAGACATTGCCCCGGCTGCCAAAGGCCAAACCCCCTCAAGTACAAAAAAACGCAATGATTCCCGCAGAAGGCGGCGGGTTTGCTCGGTATCTTGAGCCCGCTTTTTTCTCATTACATAATCTCGGCAGGCCTCGTCGTATTTTTTTGATAGACCCATGTTCCGAAATTCTTTTCCCATTTGGAAATCGACGGCGGCGGCGATTTCCAAATCCACAAGTTGGCCCTTTTTGGCTTTGTGACCCTCCAATAGCTCTTTCTGCTTTTTTGGCAGCAGGTCAGGAAACTGGCGATCCATTCGATCCGCACCTACCAGCCACGGGCCACCAGTCCTAAACTTTGATTTTTGCCAATTCTCTCCAGCAGGGCTCGTTTTAGGCACCTGAAAATGAAAATGCGCAATATCCGTATCGAGGTGGCATCCACCGCCCCAGGGAACCCTGTCGGAAACCTCCCGCATTCTCCTCGCCGCCGCATGCGCCACCCGCAGGAGGAGGGCATCCCTTTCGTCGTCCTCCAATGTATTAATCACAGGCATACACCAAGGAGGAACCGTCACCACCAGGGAAACCGCCCCACATTTATGTCTTCCCCAGGTTTCAACCTCTTTTCCATTTTTCGTAACAAGCCGCCGAAACCGCCTCCGCTCCTTTTCCTCCTTTAATATGCGTGCACGGTATTTTCGGGCATCAACTCTTTCCGCTATGGGGACCTCAGAAACCCCCAAAGCCGAAGTCATGTTTTCATTCCTGCCTCCGAACGCGAACATGAACCCCGCAGAATCCGCGTCGAAATCGACCCCAGTCAATTCCTTACCGCCAGCTCGCAAGGGAGATGGAACTGGAACAAAATCCACAGCGTCACGGTCCTTCTTTTCCCTTTTGTCTTTGGCATGGCGGCGGGAATTCGGGTCGTCATGGCCAAGTGCTTCTCTGGAGAGATTTCTCATAAAGTTAAAGACATTGGGGTGGGCGAGACCTGTTTTTGTTCAAACAAAAACTCCACCCCACCACCCTGCAATCTAAAACGCTAATCTCGAACGAATTAGCGGAATTCTTTCGAGTCAATATACTTGATTTTTCTAGCAAATAGACACACAATACAGGCATGGATGCCGGGTCAAACACAACAAGACAAGGACGGTTGTTGCATGCAATATCTGAGCAACATCTTCCTTTTTTCAGGGGACGCGCGGTTGGGTTACCTTGCCAGCTTGCTCGCTTGGCCGGAGTGGCACAAAGTACGGTGCGATATGCCTACGCTGTGGGCAATGTTCGCGCCTATGAGGCTGTAGGCGCAACCCTTCTTATTGATGTGGAGGACCTCGCAGGTTACTTCAGCAGCTCCCGGCCAGGCCGCAAACGACGGTTGTAAAAATTTCAAAAAAATACCTTGAATGGGGAAGGCAAGAAGGGAAAACCTCAAAATGAGAGAAGTCATTTTTTCCACCCAAAACCAAGTACCAATTGTTCTTTCCGTGGTGACGGACGAGAACAACGGTAACAAACAGATAAATTTACTCGGCCCGCGCCTGCCTCTCCCTTTTGGGTATGCTTCTGCGGATGTTTCACCCACAGCAGATGGAGTCAGCGTCAAGGAGGCAGATTCCCCAAGAACTCTTTGTGAGCTACCTTGCTGCATTGAGGAAGTTGAAAAGCTCTGGTCCAGTTTACTACCACTTTTTTCCAAAGCATACGTCGAGGGGGAGAAAGACGGAAGAGATTCATTCGCCGCCGCCGTGAGAGCACTGGTCGAGGAAAAAAGTAACGATGAGGAAACCCCATGAAGCACCAGGGATATAGTGTCACATTGCAGCATTCGCCACGCCCCGGTCGGCGAGAGACTTCCGAGAAAACCCCCAAGCCCCCTCTTGTTTTTCGGAAGACACTCCCTCTCCCCCCTCAAACCAGCGGCCAGCTGTGAACCCTCTCGCCTAGCCATCACTTCCGCAGTCCGCCACGAGGCCCCCATACTCCCTGACCTCGACCAGACAGCTACGCTCCGGCCCACGGCTTCCCGTGTCCCCAGCTCGCCGCCGCGCCTTCGCTTACGTTCCCTGCGGTCAAAGGTCGCAAGCCAACGGAAACCGTTGATTATCAGGTGTCAGTGGAATAAACTTTCCTGACAGAAACAAAATTGAAAGAATCGTTTTTTAGAAAACTCTCCTTGCGAATAGCTGCATTATGATTCCTACGACCAGTGCGAGGATATTTGGAAACAAGTGTGATCCCATCGCAGCCATTTTTAACAAATTCCTACGACTACAATTTGAGTAAAAATACGATCAGAAAAAAGTTCGTAACACTCACGGTGGCCTCTTTCTAAATGATGACGTTAATCACAACACCTTTTGGACTCTGTCACGAACTTCAAAATCAAAGAGTGAATTGCATAAAACAGGTGTAATTTCTTGAGGCATGTCCTCAGCATCGGGACCGAATTTTCCCAACTCCTCTTTCACCATCATCGGCTTAAGATCCTCCAGATATTTTTCCAATTCGGGAGTGTCATTGAATGTTCCTATAGCAGGAATGACCCATACTCCATTCTCCTCTGCAAAATATACCTGATCTAAAGAAAACTGCTTTTTTCGCAAAACAGGTTTCAGCCAATCGAAGAACGCTGCGCGAGGTCGAAGAATCACTAATGAAAACATTAAATTACCTGTATCAATTTGCTTAGCCATGATTTTACTTTAATATGCGTTCCTTCCAGTTGCAGCTTCAATAGATTGCAGAATAGTCGACCGCTGCGCCTCTGGAACAATGTATCCAGGGAATGTAGGATTGGGTCCGTTAACGCTTCTAGAAAGCCACTCAACTCTAAGAGATCCGCCATCTTCTAGAAATGCTGTAAATCCCATCTGGCTGGAATCAGCCCCCAATTCTCTTGCAACTTGCGCATGCCCACCAGCTCTTGCAACGAAGCCCTCAGGGAGGGGTACAGAAGAGGTACTTGGTCGAATCAAAACTTGCCCAGCCTTAGGGTCAAATACGCCGGAAAAAGCTTGGCCGGTCGAGTGCCCTTCTAAAACATGTGCAAGCGGTGGCGTCTGCAAGGGACTAGCTGCCACAGTCCGCGCAACCGTCTGCATCGTCATTGCCGCAACTTTCATCGAGCCGCCCATTCCGAGAGAGGCGTCGATAGTCACTGCGGTGTGGTATGGAATGCCTGTTTCCATCAGGAGGGTCGTGGTGACTGTGTCGGTTGGGTAGCCCAGCATGGTGTTCCACCCGGCGACGGCTTGGTCCATGCCGTGGAGGGTGACCAACACTCCAATCACGCTTCCGGCCACAGTTGGCGAGCTGCTGACAGCAAATCCCACGCCCAGCAGGGATTGCGACACTCCTCCAACGAACTGCGCCCCTCCGCCTAATCTTTCCCACACGGATATCGGTCCCAGCCCAAAGGGATCCATGAAATTGATGGGGTCACCTCCTGCAAAAGCGTAGAGGTTGATACCTCCAGCGAACCCGGCAGGATCTTCAGAAAGGAATCGTCGGAAGGTTGGGCTGTGGAACCGGGCCATCATGGACAGCAGGCCGTTGGGCTCAGTCATGACTCCCCACTGGCCGTTGAACAGGAACGGGGTGTTCGGTGCGCCAAACTCTACGGTGTGGTGTCCGTAGGGGTTGTAACCGATGCGGGTGGTGACGGTGCCAGTAGCGTCGGTGATGGCCGCGGTGCTGCCCTGCCAGTTGTAATGATAAAACCTCGGTATGGAACTTCCGCCCCCGGCGGGCTCGGTTTCTTCATAGAGCAGGCCAAGACCATGGATGTAGCGGGTGATGCTACCATCGGGGTTGGTTTTTACGAGCAAACGATCAAGGCTGCCCCGGCTCCATGTGTAGGTTGTTGTGCCTGCGGGGCTGGTTGAGGAGGTGCGGCGATTTTCTGCATCGTAAGTGTAACCAATTGGTGACTGCGGATTGGGGATTGTTGATTCCGCCGAGGTCAGCCGATTGCGGGCATCCCATGTCAGTGTGCCGAGCAGGGTTCCGTGGAGCGGGGCTTGAAGAAGGTTGCCATCGAGGTCGCTTGCGACGGATGCGCCGTTGTAGGTGGTTAGGCGGTTGTCAACATCATAGGTCATGCTGGCCGGAGGCGGCGGCCAGGTTTTGTTCATTGGCGTGGGCGAGTAACCCGTCAACCTGTAGGCGGCATCGAACGTGTAGGTGGCCTGCCAAAAGGTGTCCAACCCTCGGGTTTCCGTGGTGCCGGTGAGTCGGTTGGCGTTATCGTAAGTGTAGGTTGCGGTGGTGCCATTGGGGCGGGTGAGGCTCGTTAGGCGACCGGCATCATCATAATTGTAAGTGGTGACCCGTGCGGCCCAATCGGTAACGGTTTTCATGCGGTTGGCCCCGTCATAGGTGTAGGTCACGGTTTTGGCGTCAGGGTAGGTCACAACGGTGACATTGCCCTCAGCATCATAGGTGTAGGACACGGTTTGACCTTGAGTATCTGTGCAGGTCTGCACTCGCCCAAGGGCATCGAAGGTTCGGGTGATGACAGCGGAGCCTTCGGTGATGGTAGTTGGATTGCCTTCGGGGTCTCGGGCTGTGGTGATGGTTCCGGCGGGGTCGGTGGTGCTGGTGACCCTGCCAAGGTCATCATAGGCGAGTTCGGTGACGCGGCCTGAGGGGGAAATCATCTCTGTGGGCAACCCTCGCTCATCGCGTTCGGAGATTTGGCTCACACGACCAGAAGGGTAGGTGAATGTGGTTGGAAGGCCATCAGTTCCGTAGCCGAAGCTGAACGTTTGGCCTCTCGCGTTGGTGAGAGAGATGCGGCGTCCGGCGTTATCGTGGGCTACGGTGATTTCTCGTGAAAGGGGATCGGTGGTGGTTTCCGGGCGTCCGGCCTCATCGAAGTCCATGCTGGTGGTTTGTGCGAGCCCGTTGGCGCGGGTTGTGATCCTCCCGGCGGGGTCATAGCCGAGCGTGGTCACGGTGGCCCCAAGCGCATTTTCGATGGCTATCGGGCGTCCGGCGGCATCGCGTTCTGTGGTTGTTGTGTGTCCAAGCCCATCGGTGGCTGTGGTGAGCAGGTCGCGGACATCGTAGGTGTAATTGATTGCTCCGGTGTCGGGGGCGGTCACCGATTGAAGGAGACCAAAGTTATCGGACGGGGTGAGGGTTGTTTGGCCTCGTCGGTTTGTTGTTGAGGCAGGATAGCCGTTCTCGTCGAAGGCCCATGTGGTGGTCAGACCGAGGGCATCGGTGCGAGTCAGAGGAAGGCGACGGGCGTCGAAGGTGAACGTGGTGGTCTCGCCTCGGGCATCGGTGGAGGTGAGAATGTCGCCTCGGGCATTGTGGGTGGCAGCGGTGGTGGTGCTATCGGGGCGGGTCACTCCTGTGAGGTGACCCAGGCTATCATAGGAAAAGGTGGTGGTTCGGTTGCCGGGAGAGGTGATGGTTTGCACGAGTCCATCGGAGCGGTAGGTAAAGGTTGTGGCGCGGTTGCCGGGGTCTGTTGTGGAGGTCAGCCGATGGGCGGCATCATAGGTGAACGTTGTTATGCGCGACGTGGCGTCAGTGGAGGAGACCATGCGACCGGTACTATCATATCCAAAAACGGTGATTTCCCCGGCGGGGTCTTCGCGTTCGATGAGGTTACCATCGTTGTCATACCGGAAGAGGGTGACTCGGCCACTGGCATCATGGGATTCGACGACGCGGTTGGCAGCATCATAGATTTGCAGGGATTCTTGAGCGAGGGGGTTCCGCACGGCTGTGTAGCGATTGTTGTTGTCGAAGACGTGGGTCGTGATGCGGCCATCGGGATCGATTTCGTCGGTCTCACTTTCACGGTAGTCGAATATCCATTCCTGTTCTTCGTCGCCCCGACTGAGCTGCCGGATGACTCTGCCCTGCAAATCGTATTCGTTAATGGCCACGGTCTCACTGAGCGGATCGATCCAATCGGTGAGTCGATTGGCTGTGTCATAATCGAAGGTTGTGGTGTGGCTAGCGGGGTCCTGAGCGGAGGTCAGGTTGCCGCCTGTGCACCCAAAGGTGACAGTGCGTCCGGTGGAATCGGTGACGCTGACGATGTTGCGATCTGTGGCATTGGGGTAGGCGAATGTGAGGGTTCGACCGACGGAGTCCTCGACGGTTGCGAGTCTCCCGGCGCTATCATAAACATAGGTGCGGGTGTTGCCGCTTGGGTCGGTCCATGTGGAGATGCGGTCGGAGTTATCGAATGCGATTTCTCCTTGAAGGTGGGGTTTGAGAGTGAGGGAGCCTCGGTCGCCTTCGAGTTGCGCACGCGTGCCTGGCGGTTTTTCCCATGATCCGTCGGGCTGCTTTTTGTAGGTCATGCGGGTTGTGGCCATCTCGATGTTGGCGGTGGTTTCCACGCAGGATTCGGCGGCCCAATGCGCCGCAAACACCCACATCATGAGTTCTTTGGCGGTGCCCGCAAAATCGGAAAATTCCAGCGCGGCTCTTGCAGCGAGGATGATTTGTGCCGCATCGGTGGGATCTTCAAAGCCAAAGGCCATCTCAGGCAGGCCGATCACATGGGCTCGTCCATGGTTGGAGTGGGTCCAGCCCCGCCCAAGGTCCCCGGAGCCTGCCCGGCTGCTGTCATAGGAACGCATGAACTCCAACCCTCGTGGTGTTCCAGCGGCACCAAGGGAAAGGTCAACTTTCTCGAAAGTGTAGGCTCCTGTGCGCAAATCGACTGGCTCGCCACTCATGGCTGGTGGTGTTCCGTGATACTTGGAGTCTGGAACAAAAATAAGGCCTTCCAGGCTTAAGATGTAGTATCCATCAAGGAGCAGATCATCGGTACCGAAGCCGCCATTGAGATTGCCTGTAATAATCATCCCTGTTGCTCCGGCTCCTGCGAGGGCGGCTCCATGGCCAGACCAATTGTCGATGGCGGTGAGCCCATTTTCTTGCAAGAGCAGGGTGAACCCTGATCCGGCAAAGGACCCGAATGATGAGAGTTGGCCCCCTGAGTAGTTATCCAGCTGACTGGAGACCGATGCCCAATTGGCTCCCGTCGCCCGGAAGATGCGTTGCCCCGCATCGTTCGCAAACACTAAGCACCGGATTGTTGATACGGCGCGACGGGCTCCTGATTGCTCCACCACCGCGTGCTCGAAGGCGCTTGCGAATGCTGTCCCAGCCCGGAAGGCGGGGGTGTTCGTGCCATTCTCATCAATGGTCAGGCTTCGGAGTCCTGGCATATCGACCGAAAAAGCATCTTCCTGACCCGAGCGCCCCAAGATATGCGCTGTGGCCGAATAAACCTCAGCGATGTTGCCTATGACTTCCCGGCCAAGTGCCACCTGCCTCGCCCACCGAACTCCCATGCCGTGCAGGGCCTCGGTGATCATTTCTCGCGAGTTGGCAGGGACTGATGTCGATGCGTACGCTGCCAGCTTGGCCAAGGAGGCATTCACTCGCCCCGCAGATTTTCCATATGGAAACACCGCCACGGTGATGTCAAAATCCGCATTCCGGCTGTAGGAGGAGGCGCTCAAGGTTTGGCTATAAAAGGAGCCTGCTCCCGGGTGGGCTATCGAGAGGATCACCGAGGCCGAGGTGCCGGTTGCTCCGGTTTCCTGGGCAACCAGATCGTCTTCATGCCAAAGCTGGGCATTGTCGCCTGTTCCAAAGGTCAGGCTGACACGACCCCCGGCCAGTTCATCGGTGCGGAAGGTGTGATCCACGGTGGAACCCACACGCACCCGGTAGGTTCCTGCCTGAGCCAGTGGCATGAGCGATGACACCGAGACCACGGCTGGTTTGAAGGACGCTCGCGGCCCGGCATTCGATAGGGCCACCACCGCCCCCGGCACGACGCGGCTGCCTCCAGTGATTTCTTCCACCGTAGCTTCCGCCAAATTCGTCGTGATGTGATCACTCAGCGCTATGGCGTATTCTCCCAAGGTGGTCTCCACGGCCTCTCGATCCAGTTGCTGTACATCGCTTGTCCCAACCACGCCCGCCGCTGCGGTCAACAGTTCCGTTCGCGAAAATCCACCCACCGCATCGATGTCAACACCCTCAAAAAGTTCTCTCGGCGCATAGCTCGGGTCCAAATCGTAAGTTTGTCCGCCAATCGTGATCCTCACCCACACGTGATCGAAGACAGGTGCCAGATACGTTCCGTAATCCCACAGAATGTGAACATTGGCCGTGTTGTTGATGGCAGGTATCACCAGCCCCTTACGAACACCAAGCCAACTCATTAGGTCATGACCATCGACACTTTCGTCTGGCACTTCCACAGTCCCAAAAACGTACTGGCCTCCCGTGTGGCCAGCCGCCTCCAAAAGGGCAATCAGCAGGCTCGATTGATCCCAGGCATTGCCTGCCCTTTCCAACAAGGCCCCCTGCGCCCCTTTCATGCTCCCATAATAGGACTGGAATTCCACGTGATCTCGCACATATGCAAAAATTTCCTCCGGGTCATTTCCCAAGGAGGCTGCCAACGCGGTGATTTCCGGTGTCACTGCCGCAGGTCCCAATCCCGAATACGATGACGCAGCAAATCCGCCCAGGCCTCCACTAGAAGCAGGAGGGCCTTCCCAAGTCTGCTCTCCAGCAACCAAGACCGGAGGCATATGCTTCAACACAACCTCGGCCCAACCTGCCTGCATCTCATTGGCTTCTGCTTGAAGACTGAAAATCGCAAACGCCGCACAGGCCAAAACCACAAAAAACTGGCTTCGGGAGTGTTGAGGTTGGGTTGTTCGCTCCCTTGGCAGATCTTGCTGTCTCATAAATGTGGTTCCTACTGACTCGCCAGATAGAGACGGAGAAAGAGGCGATCAGCGCCCACCGGCACTTTCACCTCATAAAATTCCACATGCCCATCCTCAGAAAATCCTGATGGTGTTCCTGCCAATGCTGCCGCTGTTGCGGTGGTCAGGTCTTCCCAATCCGCCAAATCCTCTGAACTCTGGACCAGAAAGTCGATGTTCTCCGCATACAGGCTGCGTCCAAACACAAATGACAAGTCCTCGCCGTCGAATTCCGCCTCAGGAAGCAAACCCTGCGACGAAGTGCCGGGGCTGATCCCCAACGCAAATTTGGTCAAAAACGCCACTCCATCAAAATCCCGCTCTTCCGCATCAATGCCCCGCTCTCCAAAATAGAAAAGCTCCCACCAATCCGGCAGCCCATTCCCAGGCCCCCCTCCTTCTTCAAAATCTGCCGATGTCACCGAGGCAACTTCAATATTCCCAGCCGCATCATACCCAAACGTTCCTCCAACCCCATTCGACCCCTCAGCCGTGATCAGCGCCCCTGACGCATCATAGTTGAAGGTGTCGGCATAACATGAAGGGGGAACCAGCAAAAAAAGCAAAGCACCAAATGCGATGCATTTGTTAAATGAGCAATTCGATTTTGTCTGGAACGAGAGCATGAATATTGGAGCATGGGGCGCAATATTTGTTACAACTTTGCGGAATATTAAGCCCGACAACGGATAGTTTTTGAATTATTACTAAAATAATTGCTAATTTGGCAACGAGAAAAACCTAATATTTGGTGGTGCTTAGTTGAGACCGCTATCCAGTTGAATCATGCTTGAAGCGCGAAGGAAAACTTCGATCCAAATGATTGTCGCACGGCTCCAAGATTTCTGGGGGTGAAACACAAACATTGGGAGAGCCAGAAGGACTGTTAGTGATTCTGAGGTTGTTCTCATTCTTTCGGTAACCCCTGCGGGAGCGAGACTCCCGAAAATACAAACGAAGCCCAATATTGTTTTTCGTGAGACTCCATCCCGCCCCAAAGATGCGGCCAACCGGAAAAATGCTTCCCTCCTCTCGTGCCTCGTATCCGAATCACATTTCCCCGGCTCGCCGCCAATTGCCCTGCGGGCAAGATTGGTCCCTACGGTCGAAAAATTCCTTTGTATTTGGCCGAAAGCCTTTGCATGTCCTTCTTGTGAGCTTGGAAAAAACTATCGGACCTCGTGAACAATCCACTTGTTTCAAGGAGATTGAAGTGCGGAAAGGCCCGTGGGTTAGCACACCAAAATTTAGCACACCCATCACCGCCCAAAGGCATAAGTCACTGATGATAATTGGTCGGGCCGGCGGGATTCGAACCCGCGGCCTCCTCGTCCCGAACGAGGCGCTCTACCAAGCTGAGCCACGGCCCGATGATCTGATTAAGTTAATCTGAGGGATTCTTGCATCAAGAAATTTTGGGGTCAGTCCCAGGGGCTGTAATGGACTCTGTGGAGAGGGTCTTTGTAGAGCTCACCACTGAGGACAATACGGAAGCCCAAGTTGTTTTTGGACTTGTTGGGGGCGATGTTGTCGCGGTGGGAGGAGCGAAGGAATTCTTCGCTGTCATTAAAACAGGCGGCCCCGCGGGCTACGCGATTTTCGTCAGGGGGGGCGTATTGATCCGAGCACCATTCCCAGACATTCCCCCCGAGGTCGCAAATTCCGAACTCATTGGCGGGGAAACTGGCAACAGGCGATGTCTCGGCAAAATCGTCGACTTTGAGAAGGGGACTGTAATTGCCAGCGCCAAGGGGAGGCGGGAATGCGATGCCCCAAGGGTAACCAGCCGCTTTTCCGCTGCGGGCTTTGGGGGAGCCTTGAGGCTCCTGCGCAAGTCCCACGGCAGCACTCCATTCCGCATCCATTGGCAGCCGGTAAACCAAATCAGGGGTGATGATTTTCTCATCTTGTTCTTTTTTGGTGAGCCAGTCGCAAAATTTCACAGCATCATGCCACGTGACGTTCACCACAGGATGATCGGGACCTTGGGGAAAATCGCAGTCAGGAATCGGAAGCTTTTTTGCCTGACAGTAAAGGGTGTAGTCACAAAGCCGCACCAAACAAATACTGAACAGCGTTTTGTAGCGGGGCACAGGAACAAAAAGCATGCCCGAACTATTCAGGAATGGGGCATCTTTTTGGGCCCGCAGCGGGTCGGCGGTTGTCACCCATGACGGATCACCTGATTCTTCAACAGGTTGACTTGAGGACTCCGCTGGGGATTCTCCTTCGTGGGGGGATTCGATCGGCGATTGCTTCCGATTGGAAAAAGAGGGCTGGTCGTCGTTGGCGATTTCAAGCACGGGGGCACGGAGGGAGGAGCCCGACGGTCCGATGAGAGGACTCGAATCGAGTTTGGGTCTAAGAATCCACGGTTTGGGGGTGAGCCGAACCGGGGGGGAAGCTGCGGGCCCAGATGTTGACTGCATTTGCTTTATGCATACATCAAGTTGGATCACGAATCAATGGGCCAATTTTGGAGAACTGAAAACATGCGGAGCAGATTCTTTTTTTGACATCACAAGATGTTGTGTCAATATCGTATCGGATACCTTCCAAACCACAATGCGTTGCCCCAAATGCAGCTCCGTAGATGACAAAGTCATCGACTCCCGGCTCTCAAAAGATGGAGCTGAGATTCGTCGTCGACGCGAATGTCTGACCTGTGAAACCAGGTTCACGACATACGAGCAAATTGAGAGGGTCGAGCTTCGGGCCATCAAGCGCGATGGCCGTCACGAACCATTTGACCGTCAGAAACTGCTTGGGAGTTTGGTTAAGGCCTGTGAAAAACGACCGATCAGCCTGGAAGCGATGGAGTCGGCGGTGGAGCAAATTCTGCAAGAGATCGAAGCAGGGGATGACCGGGAGGTCACCACGCGATTTATCGGGGCTAAAGTCATGGAGCGTCTCCACGCCATGGATCCCATTGCTTATGTGAGGTATGCATCGGTCTACCGGGAATTCCAAGAAATCGGAGATTTTATTGAGGAGATCCAATCGCTGGAACGTCGGGTTATTAGAACGCCCGCACAACCGGAGTTTTTTGGGGCATGATTGCTTTCCGCGATTATCTCCCCTTGGTGCGGTTTGAGGATGGTCAGGTCGTTTCCTTTGAAAGGCCCTGGCTGATCGAATCCCTTGCAGAGGCCGCGGAGCGGGCCGGCTACAAGAAATGGTGGCTGGCTTCGCATGTCACCGAAAGTGTGACTAATTTTCTGGAGAAGGATTTTGGGGAAGGGACCATAGCCGTGGCAAGGTTGGAGAAAGCGGTTCAGTCGGTTTTGCAGGTCATTGGGTATGGTGATGTGGCCGGGCACTTTCGGGCAACACTTCCGCCCACTCGCATCTCACTGGCGGAATTGGCAAGGGACGCTGGCCATGGTTACGAGCTGGTATTTTTTGATCTCCTTAGAACCCGCATGCGGGAAGCGATCGAAGCCCGCGTGGAGAAAGTCGAAATCACGGATGCCCACCGCGGCATCAAAATGCTGCGCTCGGCAAAAATTTGGCGTCGCGATTGCTCGGGGCTTTTGGACGAGGTGGTTGGTTTTGTCCGCGGGGAATTAAGTGCGAGCGCGGCGGTCGGCGAAGTGAAGCTACAGCTTTCTTAAATTGGGTCATGACACTCTTTCAGCGCATCGCAGCACGGGAAATCCCCGCAGAGTTTGTGTACGAGGATGACCTCTGCTTTGCCATCCGAGACATTAATCCTCAGGCTCCGGTGCACGTTTTGGTGATTCCCAAAAAACCTCTTCCCCGGTTGGCTGTGGCCACCGCCGAGGATCTAACCCTCCTGGGGCATTTGTTCTTGGTCGTACAAAAGCTTGCGATGGAAACCGGGGTGGCGACTTCGGGGTTCCGCACGGTGATCAATAGTGGAGCCGATGCCGGCGAAACCGTTCCCCACCTTCATGTACATCTGCTGGGAGGCCGCTCCCTCGGATGGCCTCCCGGGTAACCTCCTTGGGTTTTCTTTTTTTCAAATTCCCCCCGCCGCTTGCAATAGGTTGTTGGCTTTGGGAGAATTAAGATCTAGAATATTCTTCTGGCTCGGAGGAGAATAAGGGGAACTCGAATGCAGGAGCATTCCTTAAAAATCCTCGCGAGTTTTTCGCCACATGAAACCATCTCTTAAACCTCGCAATTTTGAAAAGCTCCATGAGGCAGCCTTTTCCCTCCCCAATCGCATGGAGGCGATGCTGGTCCCTGCGGAGGATGGTTATGGGGCCAAGGCCGTCCTGAGGGCCATGAAACGAGCCGGCAAGGCCGGGATTGTTGATTTGGGGCCGGGCAATTTCGAGGGATTTGTGGTGGACCGTCACGTCGAGATTTTGAGCCGCGAGCCTGGACTGACAAGTGTCGTGGGAACCGTGCAGGTTTTGGATGGACCTTTGCTTTTAAGAGGTTTGACCGTACGCCCCGCTGCGGGAACACCGGCAATGGTGATCGCCTCCGGAGTTGTTCTTTGCGAGGATTGCGAATTTTTGGGGGCCATTGAAGTGAAGGGAACAGCGAAGCTTTACTTAAAGAACTGTCTGGTGAAGTCCGAGCGGCATGCACTGGATTTGAGCGACGGTGCCCTCGCGGAGGTCATCACAACCCGGGTCTCGGGCACACCCGCAGCCGTTGTTTTATCGGGAGGATCTTCTGTGTCTTTGTATCACTGTCGGGTGCAACACTGCTTGGGCAAAAGCGAGAGTGACACGGGGGCGGGAGTGTTTGTGCAAGCTTCATCCTTGTATGCCGAGGGAACCGAATTTTTTGACAATGAAGTGGGTGTCTATTTGAAGTCCTGTGCGGAGGCCACGTTTATCGGATCCCATTTTCATGGAAACTCGGTTTCTGCGATCATCACCGAGGCCACACCCGCCGAAGGGAATCTTTCTCTGTATGGCTGCAAAATCGATGGAGCCAAAAAATCCGATTACCCAACTGTCTCCCTTGAGGGGGGCCAGGCCAAGTTGGCCCATGTAGAGATTCAAGCCTTTGCCAAAATCGGTTTGAGCATCAATGCAACAGCCATTGAGCTTGAAGACTGCAAGATTTCTTCCGAGGGAGAAGTGGCATTGGAATTTGAGGGGGGATCAATTGTCAGCAAGGATTCCATCCTGACGAGTGAAAAAGGGCCGGCTGTGCGACTTTCAAAAACCATGGGCTCAATTCAGGGCGGAACAATCTCCGGAGTTCCTCCTTTTGATCCCGGCTACTCGCATACGGTTTCCTTAAATGATGTGGCCGAGAGTTTGAAGGTCCCGCAGGACGCGGGAGATGCTCCATCAGAACTCACACTTGAAAAGATCTCCGCGACCTTGGCTGAAATTGTTGGGCAAAGTGAGGTAAAAAAAGAACTCCGAAGACTTCTTCGCCTGACTTTTGCGGCAAGGGAGAGAGACAGCCGGGGGATCTTGCAGGAACCTCACCAATTTTCGGGCCTTGTGACCGGGCCACCTTTGAGTGGCCAACTCCACGCCATCCAGATTTTTGCGGGGCTGTTACACCAGCTGGGTGTCCTCACATCGCCGGGAGTTGTGCAACTCTCACTCTCAGAGGCTTCTGTTCTTGAGGCGAGCTCGGTGGAGGCGGGTTTTCTTTTTGTGACGATCGATGAGGCCGCCGAAAATCCGATTCTCTCGACACAAGCTGCGGATATTTTGCTTCGTCTGAGCACGGATTTCGAGGGAAGTGCCTACATTCTTGTGGGAGGGGATCGTGAAGCTCTCCATGCTCTCCTGAGATCCAATGTTGAGCTCTCCCGGGAATTTCCAATCGAACTCCCCTTTGGGGCCTTCAACCCAGGAGATCTTGCCACCTTGTTTGCGAATCAATGTCAGCGCCAAAAAATTGGGATCAGTTTTGATGCAGCCAAAAAGCTGCCTGTGATATTTCATGGCCTTCATGATCGTTTGCAGCGCAGGTATTTGAACGCCGATGGGGTTGCGGATCTGTTCTCTGACTCACGTCGAAATTATTTGGAGCGATGTTCCCACGAAGGCAGTTTTGATCTCGAGCTTGAAAATGAGGATATCGTGGTGCCACTGGATCGCACCAGCGCGATGGCCATCGAACGCTCCGCGGAGTTGGTGACGGTGTGCAGTTCCTGCAAGGAACACAATCCATGGCTTCCCGGCCTGGCTCCGGTCTTCCACTGCTCTCACTGTGGTGTCACGTATGAGGCTCCTTGGGGGCTGCTAAAAAACTCCACGTTTTTTCGAAAACGAAACGCTCAAGGCCGCACCTTCCGTTCAGGCGCCGTGGCAGCCATCGCCGGACGAAGAAGAGCCATCCCCGCCGCAAGAAACTAGCCCTTGCAGCATCGCGCCTGCTGCGGTGTGATGAAGCCCATGTCCGAACCTCTTTTGATTGCTGGTCGCCAGATTTCTTCCCGCTTGCTGCTGGGGACTGGAAAATTTTCTTCGAATGAGGTGATGCGCGATGCGCTGGAAGCCAGTGGGGCAGAGATTGTGACCGTGGCTCTTCGTCGTGCGAACCTGACGGAAAAGCACGATGCCTTTGCCAACATTCTGGATTTTATTGATCCCAAAAAATATCTCCTGCTTCCCAATACCAGTGGGGCCAGCACGGCTGAAGAGGCGGTGCGGCTGGCCAGGCTGGCTGTTGCCGCCGGACTTCCGAATTGGGTGAAGCTCGAAATCCATCCCGATCCTCATTACCTGCTCCCCGACCCCATCGAAACTCTGGCAGCCACGGAAATCCTCGCAGCGGAGGGGTTTGTTGTTCTTCCTTACATCAATGCGGACCCGGTGCTTGCGAAGCGATTGCAGGACGTGGGAGCTGCGACGGTGATGCCGCTTGGTTCGCCGATTGGTAGCAATCGCGGTATTGAGACACGCGCCCAAATTGAAATCATCATCAAACAGGCGACGGTTCCGGTGATTGTGGATGCCGGGATCGGCGCCCCCAGCCACGCCTGTGAAGCCATCGAGATGGGAGCCGATGCCGTGCTGGTGAATACGGCGATTGCCGCTGCCAGCGACCCGGTCCGCATGGCACAGGCCTTCCGGATGGCTGTGCAGGCGGCACGCGACGCGGTGGAATCAGGGCTGCCTTCCCGCTTCGATCATGCCGTTGCCACAAGCCCTCTGGATGCTTTTCTCAGCCAGAAATAGCCCCTTCTTCTCTTTCAAAGAGTTGTCGGAAACTCAGCGGGACCAGGATGAGATTTACCGTGAAGCAACAAGAGCATGGAGGAAAGGCAGGGAAACTGTTTCCTGCAGGGGTCTCCACCGCCTCTACCCCCCGCCACCCTTCGAGCTTCGCACTCTTGCCCACGTGCGCGGATTTGACAATTTCATCCATTTCATCCAAAGTAGACGATATGTTAACACTCACAGCCAATGAAGCGAAGCAATCGCTTGGGAAAATACTTGAGGCGGTGCAGCGGGAGCCGGTGATGATCCGCAAGCACAACCGGGAGGCCGCCGTGGTGATGTCCCCTGCGGAATACGACCGCCTGCGGGGCATCAACGTCATGGAATTTCAGATCTTTTGCGATCGGATTGGGAACCGCGCAAAAGAGGACGGGCTCACGGAGAGCAAGTTGGCAAAGCTTCTCGCCGATAAGTGAACCGGACCTCGCGATGGGTTTTTGACACGAACACCTTGGTTAGCCGTCTCTTGGTCCCTGATTCTGTCCCGGCGCTTGCCCTGCAGAAGGGATTGGAGACCGGGTATCTCCTTGTCTCTGACGAGACACTTGAGGAGTTGGCACGCGTCCTGGCCCGCCCAAAGTTCGAGAAATACGTGACGATGCTGGAACGACGACGTTTTTTTGAACTGTTGAGCCGGGTCGCAATCAAAGTGGATATCGTGCGACCGATCCAAGCTTGCCGGGACCCCAAGGACGATAAGTTCCTATCTGTGGCCCTCGCGGGGAAAGCGGATGCCCTGGTGAGCGGAGATGGCGACCTTCTCGCTTTGCATCCGTTTATGGGCATTCCCATTCTGGCTCCTGCCGCATTTCTGGCCGAAAGGACAGTGTGAATAGCGATCATTGGGGAAGTAGAGGAGCAGGGAGCCTGTTTCTTTTCGTGAAAATCAGGCACCTCGCGTGCCCGAAATTCCCTGCCGAGGAAGCGGCGGTTCGGTTTCCAACGTCTCACCTCCCAATGGGAAACACTCGGGAAACAGACCGAGGCCCGTGGCTACCCCGAGGAGATGCGTGAACTTGAGCTGGCTCGCCTCATCGTCACGCGCTGCCTTCAACATATGGAAGAAAGCCTCAAATCACGGTGAACGATCCGTTCTCTGTGATGCCGGAGGCCACCGCACGGCTTTTTGTCAGACTTCAAAACACCTCAATCACAACCATAGCGGATCATTTTCGAAAGCTCAGGATACAATACGAAATCAGCTTGGCCAAAAAGGTGCTGAAAAACTGAACCTCTAACGGGACACGGGTTTCTCGAAATTTATCAGTCCGAGAAGCTCCTCTGCTGCCAGAGATGGAGTTAACGAACCCTGACTGATTCTTGCTTCGAGAATTTCCGCCTTTGTTGAAACCTCCGGGTCGGCAAAAAAACGTGCGCGTAATTCCTGCTCCACAAGCGCCTTCCACCACGAGATGGACTGGAGTTTCCGGCGTGCGGCGTACTGTCCGTTGGTCCTCACGTGTTGATGGAAACCGGTCAGGGCATCATTCATGTCCTGCATTCCCTTTCCAGTGAGAGCAGAGATCGCCAGGACCGGCGGCGTCCAGCCCTCGGTGCAGGGATTTAGAAACGCAACCGCTCTCTCAAGTTCCGCGCGCGTGCCGAGAGCCCTGATCTCATTGGACCCATCGGCTTTGTTGACAGCGAGAATATCTGCAATTTCCAGGATCCCCTTTTTCATCCCTTGAAGTTCATCACCAGCCCCGGCAATCATCAAAAGCACAAAACAATCCACCATGGAGCGCACCTCAATCTCGCTTTGTCCGACACCAACCGTTTCCACCAGAATGGTGTCATAACCCGCAGCCTCACAAAGCAGGATCGTTTCGCGGGTTTTGCGCGTGACGCCGCCCAGGACCCCGCTGGAGGGCGAGGGGCGGATAAAACATTCCTCCCTGCGGGAGAGAAGTTCCATGCGGGTTTTATCCCCAAGGATGCTGCCTCCGCTGATTGAGCTGCTTGGGTCCACGGTTAACACCGCCAGACGATGACCACGGTCACACAAAAAATTTCCAAAGGCTTCGATGAATGTGCTTTTTCCCGCACCAGGGACTCCTGAGACGCCGATGCGGTGAGCGGGGGACGGCTGAGCTTTCTGGGAGATGAGGGTGAGAATTTCCCGCGCCAATGGTCGATGCCCCGGGGCATTGCTCTCAACCAAAGTGATGGCGCGGGCAAGGTCCCCACGGTGTCCTTCGAGAACCCCGGCTGCCAGCCGCTTGGCATCATCCGCTTTTTTGAGGGGTGGGACCTTCGGTGAGTCTTGTTTCTCGACTCTGACAACCCCGGGAATTTCCATGGAGGCAAAGGGGGCCTGCCCCTCAGGAACCCAAGCCGGGATATTTCCCGTGCGCTCGTTCATGGGGAACCAAAATTTCCGTTCACAAGTTTGGGTGATTTTCCTGAGGTCTCATAAAGCGATTGTTGAAGTCATCAGCATGGCGAACATGGCCATGTTCCGCAAGCGTCACTTCCAGCAACATCTATCCGGCTCGGTAGGTAGGCGACGCTGTTCGGTTCGAACCTTGCAAGAATTGCGCCAAAATCCTCGACCCAGAATCTTCCCCCTGCTCCAAATGCCAAGAGGCAAGAACCAAGAATGCTTCGGCTTGCACTCGCCGGGTCAGACGCCTAAGTTCCCTCATATGAGTTTCGCCCAAATCATCGAAGAAATTCCCAAGCTCACACATCTGGAGCGTCGCGAGTTGTTTCTTCAAGTCCTGAGCCTTGAGCCCGACGCCGATGATGTCGCGGTCTGCGACCATGTAGCCCGCGAGGGCTTCGCTCTTCTTGATGAAATGGAGGCCACCGACTCCACGCATGGATAAAGCCAGGAAGGGAGAAGTCTGGCAAACCGACATGGGCATTGCCGGCAAAATCCGGCCCTGCCTGCTTCTCACCGACTACCCAGCGGATGACGAACTGGCAATGGTCACGGTAGTCCCGCATACGACGGCACTTCGCGAAAACAGATGGGAACTCTCTTTGCCCAAACAGTTCTTGAAGACGGGGGCATTTCATTTCCAGCAAATCCAATCCATCAGCATAGCCCGTCTGATGAGGAGGCTGGGAAATCTGTCCGACGAGGAAATGAGCCTCGTCGCGCAAATGCTGCGGGACCGGTTTGGCATGCCATAGGTTCACGAGGTTCAACTCAGCTCACGCAACATACTCGCTGAAAGCTCACGTGATAGGATTTGATGACGGCGTTCTGCGGGAACTTGCTCCAGTTTCGAGCAGCCATGTGTCCAGATGTGCCCCGCCGCGAGGAGGATGGCATGCTCCTGCGGCTCGAATCCTCGGAAAACCAGACCAATGTCGGAACGGAATGTCTGTTCGTAGTATCCCTTCAGTGTCATGCCTTCGCTTCGGCTTCCATCGCCGGACTCTGCCCCGTTAGTTCTTCAATCTCACTGGCCAGTGCCTCCGCTTCGGATTTAAGCTTTGCAATCTCGGCTTCCAAGCTCTGAGTCTGCTTTGCCGCGATTTGATCGAGCAAGTCGGGCTTCTTTGTGACGAGTTGGTAAAGCTCGAACTCTGCACTTTCGCGCAGTTGGTTTGATGCTTCGAGGACGCTCAGGATTTCGAGTTCCAGGCTCTCCCAGAGTTTCCGCAGTTGGGCGACTTGTTCATCATCTGCAAAATCAAGATTCGTCCACCCCTGCCGCAGAATGAACCCCTGCGGGTCATTGGCTATCTGTCGCAGGGTTTCCAAATCCCCCGTGTCCTTCGCCCGGTTGATCGCCGCTGTGAGCTGGCTGTAGGTTTCCAACTTGTCCGGCTCGGTGGCAAAGCGATCCGGATGGTAGAGCTTGACCAGTTTTTTCCACAAATTGACCAACTCGGCTTCCTCTGCGGGGGTGGGTTGCTTCTTTTGGGATAGCGTCCCGGCAACCTCCTCATATTCCTGATCGCAGTGCTCTTTGGCCTGCCGATAATCCTGCTCCACATGACCGGCCTCCTCCTCGCCCTCCCGCAAGAGGACATCCAAAAAACGCCGGCGATGCTCCAGAACCAACCGTAAAACGTCACGCTTCTGGTAATACTGCCGGAGCCGTTGAAATAGGCTGGCCTGCAGTCCGTCAATTTTTGCCTTTTCAATAGTGAAAGACGCCTCCAGTTCCGCCAGTCGCGCACGGGCGGCTTCGATCAACACACGAAGCCGTTCCAATTCCAGATTCTTGAAAATGACCAGAGTCGGCTGCGTCTCAGGACTCTCCTTCGCTGCCGAGCTTGGCATCGAAAACAACATACCCGGCTCTTCGACATTCAAATGCCGCAGATACCAACGCCCCATACGGGCGCTTCGGGCGGTGGATGATTGCGCCAACGATTCCAGCCACGTCATCAATTCCCGGTCAGTTGGTGCCGACCAAACAGATTTCCCTTTGTGTTTTCCGAAGGCAATCCGCGAAGGATACCACTCCTCCCCGGCATAGGCCGTGATTATTTCCCATGTCGTCAGGCGACGTTCCTCGGCAATCGGACGCAGAACATGGCGAAAAAGATCCATCACCGTCTGCACATCGCCAAGGGCGGTGTGGGCACCCCGTTCTTCCATGCGATAGTATTGCCGCAGGGTTTGAAGCTTGCAGTTTCCCGCAGGCACCGGATCAAGCAGCCGCTGGGCTAGTCGCAAGGCACACAGCCCCCGCCTGCCGATGGAAGGAATCCCCAGCCTGCGCCACTCGGGAACCAACACCCGATCCCAATCAAATTCGATGTTGTAGCTGACAACCGGCAAACCGCCAACATAGTCGCGGAATTCGGAATAGACTTGATGCGGAGGCTCCCCATCCCGGTCCAATATCTCCCGCGTGTATCCATGCACCCGCGAGGCCTCCGGTGGAATCTCCTTGTCATGGTTCAGTAACCGACGGAACGGCTCCCCGACAGGCTCCCATCCCCGCATCCGCTGCGCGGCAATGTCCACCACAAAGATCGGCGGGCCGGTGCCGGTCGTTTCGGTGTCTAGGATGAGCCATTCGTTCATAGGCACAAAGCCACAGCTTTAAGCGTCATTGTGCTCAACAAATTCGGTTCGCTGAAACAAAAATGATTCAAACTCACCAGCCCCCGGGTCTCGATCTCGGATGTCTACTTCACCTTCCCATATCATGTTGAGTCCCGGATCAAGCCAAGCAACCAAGGCTTTGTTATCAAAGATATCTTTTATGACTTGCCGATAAACGGGACCTTTTGGACCAACACAGTAACTTGTTGATGCATCCCAAAGGAATGGAACAACGATTTCATCAGAGCGGTTAATGAATCCCCACTTTGTTCCAGAAAGGACAAAAGCCAGTCCGCCGATAAAATATGCAGCAAAATCGTATTGCAACTCGATATTTATATGGTCATGGCAATCCACAAATCCGCGTTTCCAATCTCTTTGAACACAGCCGAGCCCTTCAGAGAACGGGCAGGCGAAGTCCCACTGCGGAGTCACTACGACTATTCCCTCACGATTAATATATCCATATTGAATCGTCTCATTCTGGTAAATGCCGATGCAACAAAAGCCGTCCTTAAACTGACCATCACCGGGGTCTGGCCACTGGCAGGGAATGGCTATCTTGCCAGAGGTATCGATAAATCCCCACTTCCCATCCCTTCTTACAAATGCAAGACCTTCAGAAAATGACATGGCGCAATCCCATTCAGGCCTTACAACGACCTCTCCCTGTTGATTTATAAAACCATATCTTTCCCCGATCCTGATAGCTGCAAACCCCTCAGAAAAACTCTCTACATATTCCCAATCTTCAAGGATTTCGCCATTTGCATCAGCAAATTTCCATTGGCCTTCTCTGAATACATGTTTGGCCTTATACCTTTGCGGTCTAATCAGATCGCTGACAATATTCCCATTGCAATCAAGTAGTGCATTTTGATTGTTCTTCGAAACTTCCGAATAGCCATTTTCAAAATCACGAACGTGCGTCCATTGCGGGTCTGATATGATCGCCCCAGCTTTATTGATGAAGCCCCAAAATTTATTTTTGCATATCTGCGAGAAACCGTTTTGAAATGGGAGAGCAAAATCCCACTGGGGTTGGATTACGAGCTTTCCTGTTTCGTCGATAAAACCAGCGCATCCTACTGGTTCCAATGGCTCATAGCCTAAAATATCATAAGAGCCATCCACACGTAGTGTTGCACTCGGGATTGGCAGTCTTATAAGGGATTTCGAAGCAAAACCATCAACTGCAATCTGATTGCCATGTGCAAGTGAATCTTCTAACATTGCACCTAAAATGCGGTTCCCGCCTTTCTGTGGCGCTCTCAACTCACGTAGTGTTTGCAGTGCTAGCGAGAGATCTTTTTGTTCCATATCAGATTCGGATTTTCATCCTCCGCGACGATCTGCAACGATTTAACAACGCAAAGTCTACACTGGCGAACCTCAGCAGAGTCTAAATTGAAGATGGCAATATTGTGACCATCATTGGCGGACGAACTCCGATAGGCAATTCCATCAAAACCCTGCTGTTGAAACGCTTCGGCTAAAACCTGTGTCGGCGCGTAGTCGGCAGCATGTTCACATGCTGTTACTGGTCGCGAGAACGCCTCATCAATGTCCTTCCAGTTTGCGGCTTCTCTGTCTGCTGCGTTTGGTTCCTCAAAAAACAAGAGCGGTGAGCCTGCGGCATGAGATGTGCAGTTAACAATCTTGAGTGGATGAAGAACCGCGAGAACAGCTACTGTTACCAATGAGCCAATCCAAGGGCGAACTTCGGCAATTGCAGTTTCTTTGTGCGTTGATGCGTAGAGATATGGAATTCCTTTCGGGTTAGCTCGCCCCTC
Organism: Terrimicrobiaceae bacterium; assembly: GCA_041749815.1. Classification (GTDB taxonomy): domain Bacteria; phylum Verrucomicrobiota; class Verrucomicrobiia; order Chthoniobacterales; family Terrimicrobiaceae; genus JAJTZA01. Next base: position 4,345 of record JBGTAR010000225.1, on the reverse strand, counting down.
CACTGCCTGATCTCGGAGTGGTTTCATCCGCTCTGCTTTTGCTGGGGCAAGGATATCGACTTCCTGATCTCCATGGATATCTATCGCCCACTCATGGTGCTGTTGTGCGCGCCAGAGTTGTGCTCCACGAGGAATAGAGGTGACCCTCGATGCCGATGAAGAAAGCACTGCGTCAATGTAAGCGTTTTGCTCAGGACTGCGAACGTATCGCCACTCTTTTTTGATGGAGCAAGCAAAATCCGAGTAACTGCGCCAAGATGTAAATTCAGCCATAATTCTGCCTTTAGTGGTAATGCTTAATTCATGACTGTCATCGTGAATTTTGTCGCCATCAAAGTTTCCGGATCGACGGTGTAGAATCCTCCTCGTCCGGCGCCCATGCGCCAAGTGTCGGGCGGGGACATGAATACGAGGATGAGACCTTTGATGGAACCGTCAACGTTCTGAGTATAGCCGCTCATGTCCCAGTCGGCATGGAAATGGAGGCAGGCGAGCAGGGCGTCGAGCGGGTGTTCGTAAGAATCGGCGATGGCTTTTCGTGAACGCTTCATTTTTTTGATCAAGGCGGTTCGTTCTTCCTCGGAGAATGGAACGATCGGCACCTTTAGGACTTCTTCCGGATCAGGCGGACGCTGAAAGCCGGGCATCTCGCGAATCACCCGGCGCGGCGGGCGGCGGGTGTTGCCGTATTGGATGATTTTTTTCGGCGTGATGGGCTTTCCCTTCATTTTTTTGTCGATTTGAGCCATGCTTTTGACTCCCGCGAGTTGAGCGGAGCCTTGCAGGGCCTTCAAGTCGTCGCGGTAGTAGTCGAACCACGGAATGCCGCAGGCCTCATATTCCTTGGACGTCAAGGGTGGGTGAGGCGGGTCTTCATTGGTTATTTCTCGCCAGTCCAGCGCATTGCACATGTGGACGAAGCACCGGATCGGGTACGCGGTATCCCAATCCTCGAACGCATACGGGTCCGCGTAAATCTCCTGCCGCATCAGTCCGCCAACACCAAGGCCCATCGCCCCATACCCCCCTCTGGGTGAACATCTTTTCTCGATTGACCGCGGAACCAAATGCTTGCGGAACAGTGCGGGAATAAGTTCCAGCAACTCCTCCGGTAGGCTGGGAACGATTGAATTATTGAAATACGACTCTACTCGCATCGGGCACGCTTGCAGTTGGATGCCGCCGAACTCCGCTTTGCCGGTCAGCTGTTCCTCGACGGAAAAACCGGAGCCGAGAGGCGCGGCAACAAATTGCCGGATGAGGCCCTCGCCTACAGCGAAGCCGTCGAGCCACCGCTGATCGGGGACAACGACATAATTCTGCGGGTCGCGCTGGAATTCGGGTGCCCACGCTTCGCCCGAGACGGCGTTGATCTTTCCCGCCCCCACCTTCAGCGCAAACGGATAACTCGATGAGAAACGAATCCAGAGCGCCTCGCTCTGATACATCGGCATCATCACCCCACCCCGCTTCAACCACTCCGCAGGAACATTGAAGTCGTCAACCGAGCGCACCGGAAACTCCCCCAGGCCTGCGGGAAGCGGATACTCGCCACCGTCATCGGGAATTCTCAGCGTGCGCTGGAAGGAAACCGTCAGAGTGGACATTTCGTCGGAAATCCGCGCGTTTGTTTGCGCGGTCGCCCGCAAGGCAACTTCGACATCGGCATCGGTCAGGGCTTCGGCGGTCGCCGTCACTTTGTTGGTGGATGACCTACTGGAAAGTTCCCACATGGTCCCGTGCTCGAGGAATTCATCCAGCATCTGAACCAACTCGTAACGGTCTTCCGGCAGGAGTATCCTCGGGCGAATTTCTTGAACATGCTGTTCCAACAGGGATTCGAGTTGCCGGGGTATTTCCGGGAAAGCAAACAAAAGGGTGTTGTCGTCGAGTTGGATCATGGGAGGGTTACCATTCTCCGTCGCGGATTTCACGGACGGCATGTGTGATGCGCTTTGCGGGGGCACTCCGGACGGCGCGGAGCAATTCGGCGATCAGGGCCGGGCGCTCACGGATGATTTTAAGGAGGTCGGCGGAAACCTTACCGGCCAGTGCCAGCAAAACGTCGGGATCTTCCCCAAGTTCCCTGGCGATCCGTTGAATCGTCTCCTCGCCGGGAGGCGGCTGCTCGCCCCGCTCGATCTTGCTGAGATACGACGGCTCGATCCCAACGCGCCCGGCCACACGGCGCAGCGAAAACTCCTTCGCGGGTTTTGCCTCCCGCCGTTCTCGGACATATGGGCCAAATGCCAGACTCATTCCCAAAAGAAAAACGGAGTTCTGCGAGGTTTGCGATCAAAACAGGGCGAGCTCAAAGGCTCTTTCAAATACGGGGACCAGTTCCAGTCGTTGCACTTCGATCGGTTCCGAATGGCCTGAAGCTGGGCGCCGTAGAAGGCGTCACGTTGCTGGCGCTGAATCGTGTCGAGTGTCTGTTGCCGAACAAGCGCGTCCGTGAGGTCACCACCGAAAGCTGCGATAGCTGAAACAAGGAGGCAAAGGGATATTGCTATTTTCATAGTGTGTAGAACATACTACACGCATTGTGTATGTCAAATGGAACTTTCAGTCCCGCGTATTGGCAGCTCTTATTTCCGCAATGCGTCAATACGTGGGACCCCCGTGACGTGAAACTCCCGAGATTACCCCCATAGCCCCGCCTCTCGATTTGTGATTTCTGCCAGCACGCACCAGAACATTTATGGAAGCAGGATGGTCTTCACTGCAAATTCAGGTGGGCAGTTTCCGGCTCAGGCTTGGAAGGGATGGTGGAATCCCTGGCAGGCTCGCGTCCCGGGGGAACCATGGATGACAAATAGGCAATCAAAGCGTCCACCTGATAGGGCGAAAGATTTTTTCCGTAAGCAGGCATGTTGCCTCCTCCCTGGATGACCTGTCTGGCTAGCTGCGGCGCGGTGAGGCGCATACCCACATCGGCGAGGTCGGGCCCACGTTTTCCTCCGATGCCCTCAATGGCATGGCAGTTCCGGCACTGTTTGTTTTGGAGAACGATGAGTCCCTGCAATTCCAGAGGACTGCGACCAAGAACGCGGGACTCGGGAGTGATATCGGATGTCCATGCGCGCATTTCTGGTGACCATGGGGAGGTGATTCCCAAATAGGTCAACACGCCAAAAGTGGTGTAAACCAACAGAACCACAATGACCGCCACAGGCCGGCGGCTGAAATGTTTTTCCCCGGTACCATTAAAGAATGGCAGTGCAAACAGCACCAGAATCACCACGGGCGGTACCGCAAGCAGACCAAACGTCTCCATCCAATCCGGCATGAGTGCCGCGACCGCGAAGATCCACATAAAGAAAAAGTCCGGACGAGGAACCACATCCGTGTTGGCGGGAAAAGGAGGCGCCGTCGGGCCCTTGGGTCCTAAAAACGTCGCACAAAGCAGAATGCCGCCAATAACAATGGAGGCAGCCAACAGATCCTTCCCGATGCCATGCGGCGCGAAAGGGATGCCCTCTTTTTTGATGATGGCGGCGTATTCTTTTTCGTAGGTCTCCCTCACCACAACCTGGCCGGGTTTCGGGTATTCGTTGATGCCTTTGGTGAGGACCATCCGAAGGTGCAGCGCAACCAATGCCAGGATCGTTCCCGGCAAGATAAAGACGTGAACCGCAAAAAATCGAGAAAGGGTCTCACTGGCAATGATTGGACCACCCAGCATCAGATGCACCAATTGCTCACCAAATACTGGCACGCGACCAACGATAGCCGCACCAATGCCCAGCCCCCAGTAAGCATCTTCATCAAAACGCATCACCTGACCGGTAAAGGCAAGTCCAAGCGTTATTAGCATCAGGACACAGCCCGAGATCCACGTGATCTCGCGGGGATACTTGTACGCCCCAAAGAGAAACACCTGTGTCATGTGAAGAAACATGATGGTGACCATAAACTCCGAGCCCCAATAATGCATGGCGCGCAGGAACCACCCCAGCGGCTGCTCATAGGTTAGGTATTCCAACGTGCTGTAGGCCTCTGCTCCAGATGGGACAAACACAAATGCCAACAGGGTGCCCGTGACAAGTTGCATCATCAGGCAAAGCAGGGTCGCGCTGCCAAACACATAGAACCAGCTGGCACTCGACTTGGGAATCATGTGACCGCCGGTATGTTCCCAGAGGTTTGTGATCTTCAGCCGGTCATCCAGCCAGAGGAAGACGCCGCGAACTGCTTCCATGGTCTGCTTTTGCAAAGGAATTTGCGGCGAGTGGCTCATACGTTGGGATTTGCGAGCGTTGGCAGGATGCCTCCCTTGATCAAAAGCCGACCCGCATCGATTTTGTGAGCGTACGTGTAAAGGCCACGCGGCGGAGGGCCGGAA
>JBGTAR010000224.1:0-35997 GCA_041749815.1 Terrimicrobiaceae bacterium | reverse complement strand
GGAGTCCGTAACTTCCAAGCCCGCAACAATCTTTCTGCCATGAAAACAGGAGATCGGGTTTTGTTTTATCATAGTGTTATCGGCAAAGAAATCGTCGGCGAGGCCACGGTTTCCAAAGAAGCCTTTCCAGACCCCACCGCCAAGGAAGGTCAGTGGGTCAGCGTGGAGTTGAGCCCCCTCCGTCCTTTCCCCCACCCCGTCGCCCTCGAACAGGTGAAAGCCGATGCCTTGCTGGAAAACATCTCCCTGATCAAACAGTCCCGTCTCAGCGTGATGCCCCTGACCCCCAAGGAATATCGCCGCCTGCTCAAGCTTGGTGGGATTAAGTGAGATCATTTCAAGTCACCTCCTGCAAGGCCCTCGACTCTTCCAATTGGCGAATCAAAAATCGGCGGATTGCATCCTCCCCGGTGAGCCCGATGGCTTGCTGATAGGCGACATGGGCCTCTTCGAAAAGACCGGAACCACGAAGCAGGTGGGCTCGAGCGACCCAAAACGGTTGATGCGTGCTGAGCCTTATGGGATCAAGCGCGTCCAACACTTGGAGTCCTCGCTCTGCTCCATGGACTTCCGAAATGGCAATCGCATGTCCGATGGCAGCGCCCAGAGAGGCAGTGTGGTTTCTCAAAATTCGATAGAACCCCTCGATCGTAACCCAATCCGTACGCCCACTGACCAACCGCTGGGCATGGACCGACTGGATTGCCCCTTCGAGTTGGAAACGTCCCGGGCTCCTAAATCGGGCAGCCAAACGGAGCCACTTGTCGGCTTCCCTGACAAGTGAACCTGACCACAACTGCATATCCTGTTTGGCCAGAGGCACAAATTCTCCGCCCGGGGAACGTCGTGCATTGCGCCGTGCATGGCAGTGCAGCATGAGCGCGAGCATTCCCAGGATTTCAGGCTCATCTGGAACCAAACGATTCAGGAGCCGGGCCAGCCAGATCGCCTCCTCTTCCAGATCGCTGGCGGCACAACCATCAAGGAACGAAGAATCCCACCCGGTGTTGAAAGCCACGTAAATGGCGTCCCTGATGGCATCAAGGCGTTCGGGCCATTCCTCCTCCGCGGGGATCTGAAAAGGAATCCGCGCCTCCCGGATCTTGGTTTTTGCCCGAACAAGCCGCTGGCTCATGGCCGATGGCGAAACGAGGAAGGCCGAGGCGATGCGGCTCACGTCCAATCCCATCACGATTTGCAGACAAAGTGGCGCACGGGCTGAGGGATCGATCTCGGGATGTGCACAAACGAAGAGCAACTTGAGCCGCTCATCAGGAAAATCATGCGTGTTGTCCATCGCTGCCTCCGCCGTCATGATCGCATGAATGATCGCCTCTTCATGTCGGAGGCGGGTCGCTCCGCGGCGTTGGGCATCCATTAGCCGTCGTTTGGCCGTCGTGAGCAGCCAGGCCTCCGGTTTGTCGGGGACACCACCCTCCGGCCACTGTGAAAGAGCCGCAAGAAAGGCTTCTGACAGAGCATCCTCCGCACTGCAAATATCCCCTCCGGCACGGGGGATCAGAAATGCGAGGAGTTGTGAGTAGGAATCCCGTGCCGCGGCGACTGTCGCTTGATAGGAGGATGTCGCATCCATCACGCTGGCCTCCGGGCACGGGATTCTGCTGCTCACATCAGGGTTTATTTGTTTGGATCAAGCACAGGCCGAATTTCTGTGGACCCATAACTTGAGGAGGGAGCTTTGGCAGCCCACTCAAGCGCCACATTCAGATCGGGCACATCGATCACAAAAAAACCTCCCAGCATTTCTTTGGACTCAGCATAAGGCCCGTCATGAACATGACGCTTGCCGTTTTCGATGCGCAGGGTGGTGGCAGTTTCTGGTGGTTGGAGGCCGGAGCCGCAGACCATGATCCCGGAACTGGCGACAGTCTCCGAGTAGGCGGACCAGGCCGCCCAATAGGCGGGGGATTTTTCGGGATCATTGCGAAGTGCGAAATCTTTGGAAGATTCGCTGAATAAGAGTGCGTATTGCATAGGTTGTTTAATGGTTGGTTATTGTTTGATTTTGCGACGGAGTTGATCCCCGCCACACAAGGATGTCGTTTCAAAGCGTCTCATTTCGACAAAACCCAAAAATATTTTTATAGTGGAAAACATTTTCCAGTTTGTCTTCCAAGCCCGGGGCGCCCACGTTGACAAAACCCACATCATCTGCCCCTGCCGCAAGACAGAGCTTCCTCAAGCGTTCGGCGTTCAGGGAACTCGAGGCTGTGACAAGGGAAATCTTTGAATCCATTGCCTTCATGGAGGTTCTTGCGGGAGGCCTCAGGCGGCCAGGGCTTCCGTGGCTATCTCCAAATCCTTTAGCAGATTTTTCCACCGCTCAGCGCCGAGGGTTTTCATGACCCGTGCCTGGGCCACGTGCCACTGGGCAAAGCTTTTTTCAAGGGCTGACAGACCCTCTTTCGTGATTTTCAAACGCGTCCGTTTGCCCTCGGCCTCCGAGGTGAGATACCCCTTCCTCCTCAGAGGGCCAATATTGCGCAGCAGTGTTGTCCGATCCATCTCCAGCGAATCACTCAACCCAGCCATGGTCAGACCATCTGGGTTCGCTGCCAGCCCACCCAAAATTGGGGTCTGAGTCACCCGCAGTGGACCATCCATCATGGTCGCCTCAAAAAATCGTGTCACCGCTCGACTGGCGCACCTCAGGTTAAAACACAAACAACCTTCCATTTGCCGGAGATTTTGGGACATTGTGTGTATATGCACAGTTTTGGAGAAAGTGGCAACAAAATATTGGTATGACAGAGCACACACCCGTATGGAATCAGCGCAGCATCTAAGGCTGCTGCAACCGCAAGGTGACGGAGCGGCTGTTATTTGAGGGGTTGATATCGGTGACGCCGATAGTTTTCACGTTCGATTGGATGGCTGCTCCATTCTGAGAGCGAAGGGAGGACGCCGGGACGGAGATTGTTTGGCTCCTCACGCTCCCGGCTGGCATGGCATTGAAGTAGGTTCGTTGGGTCTGCCCGTTGTTGATCACATCCAGAGACACGCTGGAGAGGGCCGTCGTTCCGCGGTTTTGGATGGTGATTTGGACTGGGATCCTGACTTGCGAGGAGTTGAGATCTTGCGGATTAAAATAATAATCGGCAATGGCGACATCATGAACACCTGACTGGTTACGGGCCAGCACGCGATTCATATTCAAAACCCCGGCACCGTAGTAGGGGTCATTGCCTGAGGCGCCTGCATCGTCGGAATAAGCAACCAACAACTGGGCGGCCTGGGTTGAGGTGAGACTCGGGTTTTCCGATAACAGCATGGCCATTGCACCCGAGACAAACGGGACGGCGGCCGAGGTCCCGCTGAAAGAAAAAGCCTGCTGGTTAACCCAGGGAGTGACAACTCCCACGCCTGGGGCAGCAACCGTGACGCCTGGGCCATAATTTGCAAAATTCCCTCGCTGACCATTGGCATCAACCGCGGTCACGGCCACCACACCGGGGTAGTTGGCGGGGTAATAAACCGAGCCGATGCCGTCATTGCCTACTGCCGCAACAACAGCAACATTTCGTGAGAGCGCGTAGTTAATGGCGTCTCGAAGCACTTGGCTATCGGCTGCAGTGCCAAGGCTCATGCTGATCACCCTCGCACCGGCATCCACCGCGGAAAGGACGGCTTGTGCCGCTGTGAAGCTGTCGCCTGTGCCGGTGTCATCAAGGACCCGGTAGCTGAGCAGTTCCGCTGCTGGAACCATGCCCCGGGCCTCCGTGGCGGTGCCGCCGAGGATCGAAGCGACAGCCGTTCCGTGAAGAAGGGACTCCGGGCTTCCCCCAGGGGAACCAGTGAGATCCGACTGGGAGATGCCTTTCAAAGACAGGCCAGGAACCTGGGTGATCCCCGTGTCCAAAATCGCAATCTTGATCCCCTGCCCCCAAGCGGCATTGTCAGCGGGCACGCCCAGCCATGAGAGGGCTTCCGTTCCAAAGCCGAGATAAGGGCCACCGGGATCGTTTTGGGGGTTGGGGGGCTCGGGCGCAGAAACCAGGAAATTATAATCTGTATTTGCGGAGGAAGGCACGAGGTCACGGATGGCTTTTCCCTGCTCTGCCGTGTCGAAGGCAATGCGTGCAACACCCAGACGGGGAATCACACCCAGCACTCGGCCGCCAAGTTTTTTGACTTGCGCAAGAAATGCCTCCAGAGCATCGGCAGATTGGAATTTCACCAACCACTCGTTGGGGATTGCGGGCATATCGGAGAGAGGCAGCCCGGGGCTCTTGAGTGCCTCGGAGGGGGTAGCGTCCGAACGAGGCCTGCCCGATTGGATGGGAGTTGGGGCCGCCTGCGGTCTGGTTTGTGGCACCTGCTCAGGGATATCACGCATGGGACCCGTGAAAACCAAAAAACCAAAAATTCCCATCACCAGAGGAAGGAGCCACATCCACTTTTGTGATTTGAACTCGCGGGGCATACCAACACAGTAACACGTCTTATGAAGACTGGCAGCCGAAAGTCGGAACACTCAATCGTTCGTGCGCGATTAATAATGGAGTGAGGCAAAGAAGGATTGCCGCCCCCGCAGGAGCGGGGCCAGCGTTCCCAGGAGGAGCGACCTCGCCCACTTTAAATCACACCCGCGTCCTTGGGTGGAGGAAAAAATGATCGCCACTGCAAAACTTGGCACGCCCAATGCTAATAATAATACAGGCAGTCGAATGGCAGCCAAAAATTAAGAGTGTTACATGGCTCACAGGGGAGGAGCCGCTGGTGAAGGGAGAGCACCGGCGGTATCCTCCCCAGAAGCTTTTAATGGGGAGCGCCTAAGGAGGATTTTTACCTTTTTTGGAAACGGGCTTGGTTCCTTCAACGAATAAGGATAAAAATCACCGATGCGCAGACAGTCCCTTAACGAGGCGAGATACATTCTTGCCGTGCTTGGTGCCATATGGCTGTTCACTCTTCTGGTTTTTCCGCTTTTGTCCGTTTTTGCGGCGATTGCCATTCTTTTTACGCTCTTCTTTTTTCGGGATCCAAAACGTGTTCCGCCCTCGGAAAAAAACTTGGCCGTTTCTCCGGCCGACGGCGTGGTTGTGGCCGTGGAGGAGTGCGATGGGGATGGCTTGATTCATGGACCGGTAAAACGGGTGGTTATTTTTCTCTCGGTTTTTGATGTCCATATCAATCGAACCCCCATTGAAGGCGAAATCACCCATTCTGAGCCTGCTGTGGGGACTTTTTTAGATGCCAGAAACCCTCTCTCCTCGGCTAAAAATGCCCGACGCACATGGGTCATTCGCAATGAACACTGTGAAGTCGTGGTCCGTCAGATCACCGGGGCGATCGCCCGTCGTATCGTCGCATGGAAGCAGGTTGGCGATCAGCTACGACGAGGTCAGCGATTTGGAATGATCCGCTTTGGATCACGAACGGAGGTGGATTTTCCATCCCACGTGGAAATTCTTGTCACCGTGGGGCAAAAGGTGAAAGGCGGGGAAACTGCCATCGCCAGGCTCAGCGAAGTGGGGGCGACATGAAACCTGACGACGGCGAACCCAGGATCTATCTCCTGCCCAATCTGATGACGGCAGGAAATTTGTTTTGCGGATTTGCTGCGGTGTTGAGGATCATTGAAGCCGCTCTGGCAGCTCAGCAGGGGGCGGCGGTGAGCTCCTTTTATCACGAGGCGATTGCCTTCATCCTTGGAGCCTGTGTTTTTGATCTTCTGGACGGGCGGCTTGCGCGCCTTGGCGGTCATGAAAGTCCGTTTGGTCGCGAGTTTGATTCGCTGGCGGATATTGTCTCCTTCGGCATGGCACCCGCCCTGCTGGTTTATCAGATTGTGCTTCGCGACTTTTCTAAAACCGGCTGGCTGATCGCTTTTGTGTTTTTGCTATGCGGGGGGCTCCGTCTTGCGCGCTTTAATTGCATCGCGCAGAGCCCCGGGGCCACGTCTGAGTCCAAGGAGTTTGTGGGATTTCCAATTCCCGCGGCAGCCGGCCTCATCGCCTCTCTGACGCTTTTTATGCTATGGCTTGAAGAAGGGTCTCACCAGATCGGCCCATGGAAATTTGCACTCCCGGTGCTGATGCTTTTTCTATCCTTCATGATGTTTAGCAAAGTTCGTTACCCGAGCTTCAAGGGCTTGGGCTGGCGCACTCAAAAATCACTTCCGAAGTTTCTTGGGATCATCCTGGTTCTTGCCCTCAGCGCCATGCATTACGAGTGGATGCCGGCTCTGATCTTTGTCGGCTTTTTAGCCTATGGGTTTATTCGCCCTTTTATCTCAAAGGCCTTGCGGCATGAGATTGAAGATGATGATGAAGAACCGGATGGAACTCAGGAATGAACCCGGGAAGGTCCGCGGCCCTACGCTCCCCAGTGGTGATTCGCGATCAACTGTAATCCTCGCAGGGTCAGCAGCGGGTCGGTGAGGTCAAAAAGGGACAGTGATTCGTTGAGAACCTTGGAATCTCCCCCGGTTGCAATCACGAGGGGCTTGCTGCGGGGAAACTCCTCCTCTCGAATGCGGATCAAGATTTCGCGAACCAGCCCGCGATAACCATGAACCGCGCCGGAGAGCATCGCCTCCCGCGTGCTTTTTCCCACAACTCTTTCGGGCCTTTTCACTTGGATCAACGGCAGCAAGGCCGTGCGAGTGTGGAGATATTCAGCCATGACACCAAGACCGGGGGCAATCACTCCTCCCACATAAGCTCCCTCCGTGGAAATAACATCAAAGGTCACTGCCGTTCCAAAATCAACCACGATGGCTGGATATCCATGAAGCCGAACGCAGGCGACAGCATTGGCAAGCCGGTCCGCTCCAATGAGTGAGGGCTGAGGGTAGTTGATCAGGAGGCCCGCGGAATGGTTGGGCCCCACAAAAATCGTGTCTTTTGGCAAGGCTCTGGCAATCGACTTGGTGGCTTCAGGCACAACCGAAGACAGAACCACTCTGGTTTGGGGGGCGAGGAGTTTCTGGAAGATGGAGGGCTTCAGCTGCGATGTGGGCAATCGGACGGGTCTCCCAAGCCGATGAGGGCTGGCTTTTGTATATTTTGTGAACGAATTGCTGATATCGACAAGCAGATACGAAGGCATGGGTGTTGGAGAAGGGATGGGAAGGAGACGGCGCCTTCGTCAATCGCACAAAACAGCTTCTTTGGAGGGGTGCGCAATGCCTGTTGGTACCGGAGGATCAACCCACCGGCCATGTTCCCGAATAAGGTCAACCAAACGCTGCACGGCATCGGCTTCAGGAATATTGAATTTGATGGGGGTTTTGCCAACATAGAGATTCACTTTGCCGGGGGCTCCCCCCACATAACCAAAATCGGCATCTGCCATCTCGCCGGGGCCATTCACGATGCAACCCATGATGGCGATTTTTACGCCTTTTAGATGTGTGGTTTCCGCACGAATACGTGCCGTGGTCTCCTGCAAATTAAACAGAGTTCTTCCACAACTCGGGCAGGCCACATAATCAGTTTTGAAAATGCGGGTTCCAGAGGCTTGAAGGACATTGTAGGCGATGCGAAGAGATTGTCCGGGGGCCTTTTCGCCACGCACCAAAATGGCATCACCAATCCCATCGCAAAGAAGAGAACCCAAGTTTGCCGAGGCCAGAAGGAGGTTGGAGAGAAAGTCCCCTCTGTGATTTTTACACTCCAGGGTATCCTTGAGCAAGATGGGGTGCCGTGGTGCCAATCGCGCAGCTAGAAGCCGGAAGGCTCCGATCACCGGGATGCCGAGATCATCACGCACGCTCACAAGCACGGGTTCATCCAACGCGTTGAGGTGATCCACTTCGCTGGTCTCCCTCGGATCCAGAGCAAAAACACCACTGTCTTCCAGCACAATTTCCGGCGCAAAATCTCCGAGGCCATCAAGCTTATGGGCCAGTGCGGCATATCGGTCCCTGGTCGTAAAAACCCGCACGGTTTCAGTGCCGCCCAGCAGCAAACCACACACAGAAATTGGTGCTGACATTCTCCGAGCGTACGCATGAGGGGTTGGAAGCGACAAATCAGCGAGGGAGGGAGCCGTGGCATGCCACGAAAGCTCGGGAACAAGGTCCACAAGGGCTTGGGCCACGGGGATCTCGTGAACACTGTCTTCCGTCAGAGAGACACGAACCGTGTCCCCCAGCCCATCCGCCAAGAGGCTTCCAATGCCGATGGCACTTTTGATGCGACCATCCTCACCATCGCCAGCTTCTGTGACCCCCAAATGCAGAGGGTAGTTCCAATCGGGTCCAAGTTCAGCAAGGCGGTCTGCCAGCAAACGATAAGCAGCGACCATGACCTTGGGATTACTGGCTTTCATCGAAAACACAAACTGGTGGTAATCGAGATGCCGTGCGATGCGGGCGAACTCCAGGGCGCTTTCGACCATGCCAAGGGGGGTGTCGCCATGACGGTTCATGATCCGGTCACTCAGGCTTCCATGGTTGGTGCCAATCCGAATGGCCACTCCCTGATGTTTGCACAGGCTCACCAAGGGTTCAAATCTCTGCTGAATTCGCTCGATTTCGGCATCGTATTCCGCATCGGTGTACTCCCGGACGGCAAATTTTTTGGAGTCTGCGTAGTTGCCGGGATTGATGCGGACTTTGTCAACCCACTTGGCTGCCTCCATGGCAGCATCCGGCTTGAAGTGAATATCGGCGACAAGAGGAACCGGGCACCCTTGTTTTCTAAGCTCAGCCCGAATGTTTTCGAGGTTCCTTGCGTCCTTCACCGTTGGAGCGGTGATGCGCACAATCTCGCAGCCAACCTCAACCAGCCCAAGCGTTTCCTGCACACACGCAGCGGTGTCCATGGTGTCGCTGGTGAGCATGGATTGCACACGGATGGGATTGCCCCCCCCGATACCAACTCCCCCCACCGTCACCTCGCGGGTGAGCCGGCGATGATTCGGGAACCAGTCGTGAAGCAGGTTCATGGGGAGGATTTTTCTGGCGTCGGGCTGGCCGTCGCGGCGGGAGGGTCCTTGTCCGCTTTGGACGGAAAGAAATCTCCCACATCAAAAAATGTGACGTAGAGCATAAAGCCAATCAGAAGCATGGCGCATGCGGTTTGTACCACTTCAAGGACCCGAATATTCATGGGCTTTTTCCGGATCGCTTCAATAATGGCCAGGGTGATGTGGCCGCCATCGAGAACCGGGAAAGGCAGGAGGTTCAGCATGGCGAGGTTCACATTGATGAGAACACTCAGGGTCAGAGCCAGTCGCCAACCGTAATCGCTTTCAAAAACCCGATAATACAGCCGCATAATCCCCACGGGCCCACTAAAATGAGCCGCTTTCACATCCGATTTGGGAGAGAAAAGGGCATCAACCATCCGGAAGATGCTGGTCGCAGCATCACCCACTTGGGACCAGGGTGTGGGGTGGACAAAGCGGACCCGACCCCACTCGATTCCAAGATTTACGGGGGTCTCGGCAGTGGCAGGGACAGGAACTTGGAGTTGCAGGTCCACAACTTCAGGTCCACGCTCGACTTTCAGAGCCAGAGTTTTGCCATGATTTTCCTTCACAAAATCCCCCAACTCACTCAAACGCGTGATGGGTGAGCCATTGATGGAGGTGATGAGATCACCGGATTGAAGGCCGGCTTGGGCGGCCGGGGTGTTGCTGACAACAAATCCGACCCCCGGAGGAACGAGGGGACCAAGTCCCACCTCACGCAGAGCCGGCCGCTTCCACCCCTCGGTCTCTGGTTTGGTCCACCCCGCATCCAGGGTGATCACCTCTCCATCGCGGCGAACGGTGAAGGGAATGGTCTCCCCCTCACTGCGAATAATCCTCCACTTGATGCTGTCCGTGCCTGAAAGAAATTTCCTCACGGGGTGGCCATCAACTTTTAGAATTTCATCCCCCACTTTGATCCCGGCGGCCTCTGCGGGAGCGCCTTCTGCCACATAACCAACCTTGGTGGAATCAAATTCACTCTCGGGTGTGCCAACCACCCACACCACGATTGCCATCACAAACGCCAGGCCAAAACTGAATATTGGCCCGGCTGCCGCCACAATAATTTTATCCAAAGGTTTGATCGGAGGCAGGGAGGCCCGGTCATTTTTCGAGTCACCTTCAAGGGCTTCCATGGGTGCCAATTGCGGGATGGCCACAAACCCACCGGCGGGGATACTGCCCAGCCGGTATTCAACGCCGTTGATTGTCTTGCTCCAGATTGGCTTGCCAAACCAGATGGCAAATTTTTCGACAACCAACCCTCTCCACTTGGCAGCCAGAAAATGGCCCAACTCGTGAACAATAATGAGAAGGTTGAAAAGGAGGACAACCTCCAAACAAATAAAGAGAAATTTGAGAATCTGGGCAACCATGTGTCCCCTAGGATGCCCCGCCCCGGCAAAAAATCAACTCCCGTTACGAATTTGCGGCGGCCAGCACAAAAAAGAAAAAAGCAACCCTCTGGCATCTTGATGCGAAGTTTAATCACAATGAGCCGAACCATTTGGATTCTGGGAGACCAACTCACACACCAGCACTCGGGTCTCGCTCTGGGCAATCCTCAAACGGATCGGGTGATCATGATCGAATCACGCGCCAGATCCACCCATCTCAATTACCACAAGGTGAAACTCGCGATGAGTTTTTCAGCGATGCGTCATTTTGCCGCCGAACTCCGCCAGTCGGGTTGGACGGTGGATTACCACGTCATGGATCACACCCCCGACTTTTTGAGCGCCCTGAAGCTCCACCTTTCATCCACCAAACCCTCTGGCTTTGTGATGATGGAGCCCAACAACTATTTCGAACGGGAGGTCATCGGAAAAATTGCACGAAAAATTGGCGTGGAAATTCAATACACGCCACCGGTTCAGTTTTTGCGATCACGTGAGGACTTTTCAGCCTGGGCCAACGGAAAAAAGCGTTTGCTCATGGAATCCCACTATCGCGAGATGCGCCAGCGCTTGGGGATCCTTCTCGATGCGACCGGCGAACCCGAGGGCGGGAGTTGGAACCTTGACACCGAAAACAGAAAAACCTTCTCCGACTGGAAACGGGCTGGCAGGCCCCTGCCTGAAGCACCCGCACCGTTCAGTCATGACAAGGTGACTCAGCAGGTCATCGCCGATGTGGAGAAATGGTTTCCAAAAGCCCCCGGCCAGGCCGCCCGTTTGTGGCTCCCTGTCACCAGGAAACAAGCCCTTCATTGGCTTGATCATTTTCTTCAGCATCGAATCGGAAATTTTGGGGCATTTGAGGACATCATGGTTGCCAGTCAGCCACATCTTTTCCACTCAACGCTCTCAGCCCCGATAAACATTGGCCTGTTGTCTCCGCTTGAATGCGTCGAAGCGGCCGTCAAGGCGTGGAAAGAGGGGCGGGCTCCTTTAAATTCCGTGGAGGGATTTGTCCGCCAAATCATTGGTTGGCGGGAATTTGTGAACGGCGTGTATTGGCTCAAAATGCCTGAATATGCCCACGCCAATGCTCTGAAAGCCACCCGAGGATTGCCGGAGTTTTTTTATTCAGGGAAGACGGACATGAACTGCCTTCGCACGGTGCTGCAAGAAACGCGGGAAACCGGCTACAATCATCATATCCAGAGGCTGATGGTTCTCGGGAATTTTTTTCTCCTGGCAGGGATCGAGCCGAAGCAGGCCCTTGCCTGGTTCACCGAGATGTATGTCGATGCCGAGGAATGGGTCATGGCAGCGAATGTCCTTGGCATGAGCCTCCACGCAGACGGAGGATTTATGGCCACCAAGCCTTATGCCGCCTCTGCAGCCTACATTAACAAAATGAGCAACTACTGTGAGGGCTGTCGCTACCGACCAACTATCAAATCAGGCCCCTCGGCTTGCCCTTTTAATCTGCTGTACTGGGACTTCTATAACCGTCATTCCAAACGTTTTGCCTCGAATGCCAGAACATCCATGATGGTTAACGCATGGCTTAAGCGCCCCGAATCTGATCGAAGAACCGTGACCACCGAAGCCGCAACCTTCTTGGATAGCCTTGAAACTCTTTAGGGGGAGCAGGTCATTTGGCTGTCAACTTCTGGTTCAGAATGACAGAAAAACTGGAGAAGGAGATCCCGGAAGAAATCGCGCTCTTCTCAATCCAAAGAATCACCAAAAGCTCTGAGGAACCTCAATTTTATCCCCTGGCTTCAGAGGGACATCTTTGGATGGATCCTTGCGAACCTCTTTAATGCTCAGCATGGTCACGCGTCCGTCACGGAGGAGCCGCACTTTGTTTTGATCCGCATATTCGGTAAAGCCGCCAGCCGCAGTGATCGCACCAAGCACGGTCAGATCAGGCGTGTAGGCCACCCGCTGAGGAGACTTGACATCGCCACCAACATCCACAAAACGGGCTGCTGTGGGAACACTGATGGTGATCGAGGGGTTTGTGTAAATTCGTTGGGTCTTGTAAGAACTTTCGATGGCGGACTGAAGCTGATCTTGGGTCAGGCCAGCAGCACGCACCTTGCCAATGTGGGAGAGATTAATGAACCCCTGCCCATCAATCGTGAAAGCCCCGGAAACCTGCATCACTTCATCGGCGGGGACACCGCCAATTCGCACCTCCACCTGATCGCCCTCGCGAAGGACAACGTCTTGGGCAAAAAGCGGCTGCCCAATAAGCAACAGACCCAAAATCGCGAATGAGAATGTCAGAGTTTTCATAGTGATCAATACTCGCCCGGCTTTTGTTCGGGGTCAACTGGGGCCGCAGCCACGGGGACCGGTTTGCCAGCAGGCTCCTTGGTGGTGCGAGCGCGTTCACCTTTCCGAGGCTTGTTGTAGTAGTTGTAGTAGCTGGTGTAATATTCGTAGTACTGATCGTGGCGGGTATCCACATTGTTCAGAACAACACCAAGGAGATTGCCACCCACATTCGTGATGGCGTTTTTCACGCGTTGAAGCATGGCACGTGGGAAGCGGCGGTGCTGAACGACAACGATGGTAAGATCGACGGCACTCGCAAGCACCGAGGCGTCACTCACCCCAAGAATTGGAGGCGAATCAAAGAAAATGGCATCAAAACGGTTCTTGGCATCGTCCATAAAATCCACCATGCGCTGAGAATTCAAGATGCCCACAGCATCCGTCGGTAATGGTCCGCTGGGAAGAAGGAAAAGATTATCCACCGGGGTTTGGTGTACCACCTCTTCCAGTTCAACCTCACCCATGAGGAGATTGGAGAGTCCGATCTCATTGCTGATCCCAAACATGCGATGCTGAGCTGGACGACGAAGATCCGCATCGACGATCAGGGTATTGTATCCCCCTTGCGCAAAGGTGTAGGCCAAGTTGTTAAGGGTCGTGGTTTTGCCCTCACCAGCCCCACCGCTGACAATTGTGAACGCATTGGCATCCGGAGTTTTGCGGTTGAATTCAATATTTGTTCGCAAAATTCGGTAGGCCTCGGCGTCAGGGCAATCCGGTCGTTCGTCTTTGAGGATCGCAATGTTTTTTGGGATCACCGCCAGCACGGGCATTTGCAGGAAGTTCTCAACGTCTTCCATGGTTTTTACACTGGTATCCAAATATTCGATGAAGAATGCCAATCCAACACCAAAAACCAACCCCACCACGACGCCGAGGGCGATATTGAGCCAGACCCGGGGACTTGAAGGATATTCTGAAATTTCTGCATACTCCCAAATGCTAACTGGGCGCTGGGGCATTGTTTTTTGCATCGTCTCAGAGTTCAAGCGAACCTCGGCAGCCTCCAACAATCTCTTGGCCTGGATGTAATTATTTTTTGCCTCATAGTAGGTTGAAGCTTTTGATTTATTTTCTTGTTGGGAGCTCCGACTGTCTTCCAGTTGGGCAACCAGGTTTTTCAAGGAATCTTGGGCAATTTGAAAATTCGCCTCTAGGGTCTGACGAAGCACTTTGATCTGATTTTTAAGTTGCTCCTCCATTACGGCCATCTTTGCGTTGACCGATTTGACTGTGGGATGATTGATGTCGAGCCCGGAGTTGAGGAGGCGAGCCGTCTCAGAACTCAACTCTTGAAACTGGGGAAGGACTTGGAGAATTGTGGGGTCTTCAATTTCCAGAGTTGTCAGAGACCGCATGATTTGGTCATCCGTCATTGCAGAAACTTGCTCATGTTTGGCACGAAGACCTTCCACGCGCATTCTTTCCGTAGAAACGAGCTGCTCGGTAGAAATTAAGACCTGTGACTCTGCCGTAAGTGTTGAGTCCTCGGTGTTGTCAGGGTTGAGATCCTGAACACCAGTTTCCACCCGGATTCGGGCCATCTCGGTCCTGAGTTCATCCACTTTTGACCGTTGCTTTTCGACTTCCTCGCGGAGTTGAACCAAGGATTTGTCGATCCATTCCCGGGAGTCGGCAATGCGTTTTCTTTGATATTCCTCGGCGATCCGGTTTGCAATCTCCATGGCTTCGCGGTTGTCGGTGCTTGAAACCAAAATTTGAATTAACTCAGTATTTCGAATTTCCCGCATGTTGACGGCATTTCTCAAACGGAAGTAGGCCTGTTCCTTGCTGGGAAGTCCCCACTTCTGCTGGAGATTGAGGGACTCGATCACTGGGTAGAGGATTTCTTTCCGCTGGATGATTTCGAATTGGGTTGTGAGGAAACGAGGGTCCAAACCTCCCATGCCACGCTGACCAAAAACATCGATGAATGTGTCCACTTGTTTGACTTGCATCGTGACCGTGGACATGAAGGTCTTGGGCATGAAGTAGGTCACCACAGCGGCGGTGATCACCACGAGGAGGAAGACCAGAATAATCAGGGGCAACCGCACGCGGATAACCCTCCAATAATCAAGAAAGTGAAGTTTAATTTCGCCGGTGTCGCTGCTCATTTGGGAAAGGGAATATTGCCGTGGACTGAGTTGAGTTTAATCCATGAAATCACCCTAGGCAACCCGGATTGATCGAAAAGCACGGTTTTCAGAACGAGAAGTTCGCCCCCACAAATGCCACGCTTCGGTTATACTCCCGCTGGGGAGCATCCGGAGCCACGTCAATGGTGTATTGATAGCCAGCACTCAGGGAGACGAAGCGATTGACAAGGAAATTCAAGCCCACGGAGAAGTCCACGATGTTTTCATAGAACTCGGGAATAACATCCTGTTGGTCATAGTAGTTGACAAGCCAGTTTGTTGAGAAATTGGCGGAGAGCCGGCGTGTGAAAGCGTGATTAAGAACAAGACCGGTGCGGAAGGTCTGCCGTTGCGTGACATTATTGATGCCAGAAGCTTCCGTGCCGTATCGCATCAGCCAGCCGACTGAAGATGCCGGTCCAAACTGATAGGTGAGATTGCTCTCCATGTAGGGACCGATGTAGGTGGAGTCACCATCGACGGGGTTGTTGTTAAATCTCAACTCGGCACCAAGTCTGGCATTCCAGACGAGGCGAGGATTGAAGATTTGGTCCACGCCGATAAGAAAGAAGTTACCCAAGGAGTCCAAATCCGCATCAAAGTATGTCACAGGGTTGAGACGGTATTCTACGATTCCAGTGGTTTTTGGCAGAATGAGCCAACGTCCAGACTGTGAGATTGTCTGCTCGACCCGGCCTTGGTTGTCGTTTAAGCTGTCTTCTACATAATAAAAGACACCAAAGCGGTAGCTGGTGACCGTGGAAAATTTTTCTGACCACTGGTATGCAGCGGCGAGGTAGGTGTTTGAATAGAGGTAATCGCCATCAATTCTGTTGGTGCCGCCGATGATGCTGAGATCTGGTTGAGAAAGGTATGCTGTGCTTGTGTCGATCGTGAGGGTCAGGCGCGGTGTGGCTTGATAAGTGGCCCCCAGACTGAAGATGCCATTCCAGTCAATCGGGTCATCCCCTCGGTTGTAGTAGTAGGTGAGACCGCCGCCGAGGCTGCTGCGGAGTTGGAGGCGAGGACTGCCAAAATCGTAGGAAATGCCAGCTGCAAAATTTGTGTAAAAGCTACTCTGAGGATTGTTTCTTGTGGTGTACACGTTGCTGTCCCAACCCTCTCGCACGGAAAACGTGAAACGGAATGGCTTGCGGGAGAAGATTCCCAGTCCGATGCCACCGTCTTCTTCCTCAATGACCGCATCCCCAATATCATTCCCAAAATCCGAGGGAGGCGGAGCCCCCCAAAACTGGAACCCACGGGGCTGAGCATTTGCCTCATTAGCGGAAAGTCCAAGGAGAACGGCGGCAGAAAGCGATGCAAAAAGAACTTGGCGGGTCGGAGATTTGGCAGGCATGGGTTTTAAGTATCTGTCCTAGCATTGCGTTGCAAGAACAGGATTTAAAAAAATTCACAATAAAAGAGACCCACGTCGTCAGTTTCGCTTTTCCCCCTGGATCTTTTTTTGCAAAGCGCGGAAAAATTCCCTGGAGGTTTGAGAGTTTGGGAGCGTGCTTGAGATGGCGTAAAATCGAAGAGCTTCAGCGTCACGTCCCTGGGCTTGAAAAGTTTGAGCAAGCACTTGATAACCACCATATGAAAGGGAATGCCGGGCGATGGCCTCAGAGGCAGCCGCCTCCGACTCCTTGAAGGCGCCAAGACGGCCCAAGGCTCTGGCCAGTCCGATTTGGTGATAAACATCCAGAGGGCGCAGTTGCGCGGCGGCTTCATAATCAGATCTAGCTGAAGCCGTGTCCTGGATTTTTAGAGATAGGTCGCGCTGGGTGAGTGAGCGATCAAGGTAGGCTCGGGCGCGAAGAAGGCGGATATCAATATTCATGGGATTCTGATTCAGTGATTCTGTGGCGCGCTCAATTGCGGCATCAAATTGTTTGGTGTAGTAAGCGTTTTCGATCGCAAGGTGCTGATGTTGAGCAGACGCAGAATGGCCAACCAGCCATAACAGCCAGAGCGAGGCCGTCACGCCGAGGACACAGGAGAGTGGCAAAAAAACATTGCGCAATCGGCGAAGGGGTTCTTCATGAAGCCCGGGATTGGCCAGCATGCCGACACATGCGGCCGCGAGCAGGGCATTCGCAGGGATTTGCATATTAAAATCAAAAAAGGAATGGACGGAACAGGCCGCCAGAGCGGAAAGGGCGGCGATGTGAACCGCGACGCCATTGCTGGATGCACCAACACTGACTGCCATGTGTTTTTTCAGTTGATGGGACAAACCCTGAAACCCGCTGGAAAAGTGAACCAGGACCAGCAGCAGCAGTAAAACCGAGGCAGGAAACCCAAATTCCGCAGAAATCTGTAACCAGTCATTGTGCGCAAACACATCATCTGCTGTGGCAGGTGTTTCACGAAAGGTGCGTGCTGCCTCTGTGAAAGAGCCAACCCCAGCCCCAAAAATTGGGGAAGTTTCAAAGAGCCGGCGGGCGGACTCGAAAAGTTGTCCTCGGTATGAGTCTTCTGTGAGGCGGGAGAGGCGGGCCTGAACAGCGAAGCTTTCTGAAAAAACAAACCAAGCCGAACCGCAGGCAATGATCGCTCCAGCCGCCAGAGTGAGAGACGAGGCAACCCTTCTTCCGCTGGCACCAAAAGCAAGGGCATAGCCGCTTAACAGCAGGAAAACACTCGTTCCTGTGGACAACCCAACAAACCCGCCGCGGCTGAGAGTCGAAAGACACCCGGCAAAACACACCGCAGCCACATAGAGTGCCAGAATTCTGGCCCAAGCCGACCAACGCGCCCAGCAAGCGGCTGACAAAGCAGCAAGTCCCGCCACATTCAAAAACCATGCCAGATGGTTCGCATTGATAAAAAAGCCATGCGCCCTTGAACCAAGACGGTCGTCATAATAATACCGAAGAATCTCAGAGGCCCAAGGGAAAGGCATGGTCGGAACTTTATTGATAAACTGATATCCGCCCAAGGTGGCTTGGATGAGGGCCGCCAGAAACAAGATGCCAAAAAAGGTCAGTCTGGATTTAGCTGAAGTGGCCGTTGTGGCAAAAACAAGGTAGGCCACGAGACAGGCAAGCACGAGTTGGAAGACGGATTCTGTTCCCAAAGTGGGGACCTCAGAAGCGGTTCGCCATAGCAGCCACCCTGCGAACCCGAGCGTCAGCCCGAAAGCCAGAACCCTTGGGGCAGACCGATCCCGCTGAAAAATTACCCCTGCTGCAAAGAGACCTGCAATCCCCACCATGACCAGACCGGGGATGGCAAAAACCTGACGGAAGAGCCCTCCATAAAAAAACTGGGCGGCCAGAATTCCCAAGGCACAGAGGACTGCCGCCGCGTATTTCATAGATCGGGGGGAGGCCCCATCAGCTCCCGAGACCGAATGCCTCGTGGGCCAGGTTGGCTGCCAACTCGATTTTATCCTCATCGATGATCACGGCAATTTTGATTTCGGATGTGGAGATCATCTGGATATTCACGCCGCCGTTGCCCAAGGCTTCAAAGAGCCGTGCGGCCACCCCCGAGTGGGACCGCATGCCAATCCCGACCACACTGAGCTTGGCGATGCCCTCCCGCTTGGTGATGGTGCCGGCGCCCACCTCGGCCACAACGCGATCCAGCACGGCACCGAGTTTTTCCAACTCATCACGGTTCAAGGTGAAAGAGATGTCGGTTGAGCCGCTGACCGAGACATTTTGCACGATCACATCCACGACAACATGGGCATCGGCAAGAGCCGTAAAAATGCGCGAAGCCGCGCCCGGTTTGTCGGGCACGTTGGCGATGGTGACTTTGGCTTGATTGCGTTCCACCGACACGCCGCGAACGACGACGGTTTCGAGTCCGAGTGTTTCTTCTTTCACGAGGGTTCCACGGTTGTTGTTAAAGCTACTGCGAACCTCAAACGGCACGCCAAATTTTTTTGCGAATTCCACCGAGCGCGACTGCATGACCTTGGAGCCGGAACTCGCCATCTCCAAAAGCTCGTCATACGCAATCTGATCGATCTTTTGGGCATTGGCAACAATCCGTGGGTCGCAGGTATAGATCCCGTCCACATCGGTGTAAATCTCACAATTGTTGGCCCGCAGTGCGGCTGCAATGGCGATGGCTGTGAGGTCCGACCCGCCCCGACCCAGGGTGGTGATTTGACCCGAGACCGTCTGTCCCTGAAACCCAGCCACAATACAAATAAAACCTTCCCGCAGGTGGGCCCGGATTTGACGTGGGGAAATATTGGCGATTTTGGCTTTGGTGTGGATGCCGTCCGTACGGATTCCCGCCTGGGCTCCGGTGAGGGAGATCGCCCGTCCGCCCATGGCGTTGATGGCCATGGCGACCAGCGCGATCGTGGTCTGCTCTCCCGTGGCCAGCAGCACATCCATTTCACGGTCCGAAGGGCTGGGTGAAACCTGCTTTGAAAGCTTGATCAACCCGTCCGTCACCCCCGACATGGCAGAAACCACGGTGACCACATCATGCCCTTCCTTCTGGGTGGCAAGGATTCGTTTGGCGGCATTCAGGATTTTTTCGGGAGTACCGACCGAGGTGCCTCCGAATTTTTGAACAATGAGCGACATGGTCAGGTGTGGTCCAAAAGTTTGCGGATGGCGTCACTGTTGGCTTCCGATTCCAGGGGATTCACGGAACCACCGCGCTCCACCGCTTCGGGGTCTTTGAGGCCATGACCGGTCACTGTGAGCACAATCTTTCCACCTTTGGGAATCGAGGGCAGCGGGCAGTCGGCACAGCGATTGGGGCCAAGGCAACGTAAAAGCCCTGCCACAGAAGCGGCGCTGGCGGGTTCAACAAAAATCCCTTCATGGGATGACAACCAACGCTGGGCGGAGAGGATTTCCTCATCGGTGACAATATCAATCGAACCATGGCTTTCCGAGATCGCGTCCCGGGCTCCCTGCCAGCTTGCGGGGTTTCCAATTCGGATGGCTGTGGCGAGCGTGTCCGGCTGCTCAACGATACGGCCATGATAAATCGGCGCGGACCCTGCCGCTTGAAATCCAGACATCCGAGGGAGTTTTGTGGAGCGTCCGAGGTCTCGAAACTGAAGATAACCTTTCCAATATGCCGTGATATTTCCTGCATTGCCAACGGGCAGAATGTGGAGGTCGGGGGCGTCTCCGAGTTCATCAATAATCTCAAACGAAGCGGTTTTCTGACCTTCGATGCGATAGGGATTGATGGAGTTCACGATAGCCATGCCCTCCATGCCACCCAGTTCTCGAACAAGCCGAAGCGCATCATCGAAATTTCCGCGGATGGCAATCACCTTGGCCCCGTAGGCAAAGGCCTGCACGAGTTTGCCGGAAGAAATTTTGCCTGCCGGGAGGAGGACGGCACAATCAACAGACGCCCGCGCCGCGTAGGCGGCGGCAGCAGCCGAGGTGTTGCCTGTCGAAGCACAAAGCACGGTGTGGGCTCCCTCCTCGACAGCCTTGGACAAGGCCATGGTCATCCCCCGATCCTTGAACGAACCCGTGGGATTGAGACCTTCATATTTCAAATAAACTTCGGCCTCGGCCTTCTCGCTGAGTCGTGGCGAATAGATCAGCGGGGTCGATCCCTCATTGAGGGAAATCACCGGCGTGTTTTCGTCCACTGGCAAATATTCGCGGTATCGGCTGATCACTCCGCGGTCGTGAAGAGGAGAAAGGCTCATGAGAAAGTCTCCACATGCAGAAGCACCGGATTCGCTTTCACGCTATCCAGCGCGGAGATCGTTTCCAGCGCGGATCGCATGGCGGCGTCCTGGGCGTCATGGATCATCAGAATCAGCGGAACAGGTCCATCCTCCTGGTTGCCCGGTTGGATCACGGAAAGAATACCAATGCCCGCTTTGCCAAGGGCGCCGGCAATGGTGGCAAGGACCCCGGGGCGATCCTCCACGGCCAATCGCAGATAAAATTTGGAAACAGTCCGGCCCCGCGGCAGGCATTTGCCATAAAGCTCATGACTCTTGAAGCCATAGCAGCGAGGGGTATTTCCCAAGTCGCAAGCCGCCTCGACCAAGTCCCCGAGCACGGAACTGGCCGTCGGATCCTGACCTGCTCCGCGGCCATAAAACAGCGTGTCTCCCACCACATCACCACGAACCGCGATGGCATTAAAAACGCCGCTCACCGAGGCCAGCACATGGGTCTTCGGGATGAGAGTGGGAGCAACCCTCACCTCGACAAGCCCTTCATCAACCGACTGGATTGTCGCAAGTAGCTTGATGCAATAACCGAGTTCGTCAGCGAACCGCACATCTTCCTGGGTCAACGAATCAATTCCGGCAACCAACACCTCGTCCGGCGAGATCCAGAATCCATAGGCCAGAGAAGCAAGAATGATCGCCTTGTGGGCCGCATCCCATCCGTTGATATCCAACGTCGGGTCCGCCTCAGCGTATCCCAGAGCACGGGCTTCTTCCAAGGCCTCTGGATAATCGAGTCCGGCTTCGGACATGCGAGTCAGAATGTAGTTGCTGGTGCCGTTCAAGATTCCATGAATCTTTTCGAAGCGGTTGCCCACAAAGGCTTCTTTGACGGATTTGATGATGGGAATTCCACCCGCCACGGCGGCTTCATAATAAATGGGAACCCCGCGCTCCGCAGCACAAGAAAAGAGCTCTTTGCCGTGCTCGGCCAGGAGGGCCTTGTTTCCAGTAATCACGATTTTTCCTTTGGCAATCGCCTCACGAACAAATGCCAAGGGAATCTCAATGCCCCCCATCAACTCGACCACAATCTGAATCTCGGGGTCATCCAGCACATCCTGGAGATTGGTGGTCAGGACACCTTCCGGAACGGTAATCCCCCGGATTTTCGTCAAATCCCGCACGGCAATTTTTCGAACATCAAAGACCACTCCCGCCCGGCGTTCGATGACATCGGCATTGCCGAGCAAGTGTTTGTACACACCGCCTCCTACCGTGCCGAATCCGGCCATTCCGATCCCAACTTTGCGACTCATGAAAAGTCGGTGATTCTGGAAGACTCCCGGGCTGTTGACCAGAATTTTCTGGAGGCGGCACCGATTGACGTTCCGGCCAGCCGGAGAATTCTCAAACGACACAGGAGGGAAGCTTGTGCTACGGTCGACCCCGTGAAGTTTTCTCTGCCACAAATGCGTTTGATCGCCACCAGTGCGCTTGTCTTTTGCGCGGTGATGATGACCGTTTGCAGACTCCTTGAGCCCGTGCAGCCTTGGTTGGTGTGGCCACGCGCATTTTTTGAAGCGGCGACGGTGGGGGCCATGGCGGACTGGTTTGCAGTCGTTGCTCTGTTTCGTCATCCCTTGGGGCTTCCCATCCCCCATACAGCCATCCTTCCAAAAAACAAAGGATGCGTTGCGGAATCTGTCGCAACGTTCATGGAAACGAGTTTTCTGACTGAGCAGCGATTGGGGCCGAAGTTCCGTGGGATGGATTATGCGAGATTTGCATCCCGGTGGCTTGAGGAACATTCCGGGATGCTCGCGGAAAAAGCCTCTCATTGTGTTCCGCATATTTTAAGCGGGATCCCCGATGATGAAATGTCGGCCCTGCTCGGTGAAAGGACGCGGAACTGGATCAAGAATGCCGAGGTGGGCCCGATGGTTGGCGAGGGGCTGGAGGTGATTGTTCAAAATGGCCGGGACCGTGAGATTTTTGTTTCCGTGCTGAAGTCATCACGTCAGCTCATTGAAGACCACCGGAGCACCATCCAGTCAAAAATCAGCAGGGAAATTCCACTTTCCAGCGAGATGCTCGGAGCTCTTCCGTTCGGCAGGGACCTGGTTGGTCCATTGCTGGATGAGTGGCGAGAAAACATCGCGTCGGCCGTTGCTGGAAAAACAATCGAAAAAGTGCAGGCCGCCCTTGACGAGGCAAGTTGCGAACCGGACAACCCACTTTGGCAGTCTTTTGATGAGCGCCTGCATAAATTCATCAAGAATTTAAAATCTTCACCGGAAATGGCAGCCAAGATTCGTGGCATGCAAGGGTCCCTGGCAGAGAGCCAGGTCGTTGACGATTTTGCAATCAAGGCCTGGCTGGAGCTCAAGGAGTTCGTCCTCCGTGACTGCACCTCCAAGGATTCTGCGGTCCGTCAAAAACTGCAGGAGGCCATCATTTCGGCCTCACATCAGTTGTCAGAAAATCACAAGGTGCGTAAAGACATCAATGCCTTCCTCGGCGAGCAAGTGCTGGCGGGGGTCCTCGCCGCAAGACCCCACAGCCGCGAACTCGTCATCTCAACCATCAGTGCCTGGGATGAGAAGGAAATGGCCGACAAACTGGAAGGAACGGTGGGCAGTGACCTTCAATTCATCCGCCTCAATGGCACCATTGTCGGCGGCATCATTGGGGTCTTGATCCACGCAACCTTTGCGATTCTTGGCCGATCGTGAGGTCCACCGGGCAGAATGCATCGCAGGATGTCTGCTGAGGTGTCAAAACGAGGCTATCGATCACACTCACCCATCACAAAATCCAGTGAGCCGAGGATCGAAACCACATCGCTGACCATGGTACCGGGCAGGAGTTTTGGCAAAATGCCAAGGTTGACGAAGCTGGGGGCACGAATCTTGAGACGGTAAGGCACACCGCCTCCCTTGCTGGAGATGTAAAAACCGAGTTCTCCTTTGGGATTTTCCGCACCAAAATACACTTCGCCGACGGGAGCGTCCACGCCCTCGGTCACCAAAATAAAGTGGTGGATCAATTCCTCCATCTTTGTCATCACATCGACCTTCGAGGGCAGCGTTTGTTTGGGATCAACAAAATTGATCGGCCCGCTGGGCATGGTGGCGATCACCTGCTCGAGGATCCTGACGCTTTGTCGGATCTCCTCCATTCTCACAAGATAACGGTCGTAACAATCGCCGACGGAGCCAACAGGAATATCGAATTCGTAATTTTGGTAATCGAGATAGGGTTGTTTTCTGCGGAGGTCATGCTCGACCCCTGACGCCCGGAGGTTGGGTCCTGAGAGGGCAAACCCGATGGCATCCTCTTTGGAAATCACGCCAACATCGCGAGTGCGGTCCACAAAAATGCGGTTTCTGGTGATGAGTTTGTCCACCTCGATGAAGGCGGGTTTGAACGTTTTCAGGAATTCCTGCACGGTTTCGAGATAACCATCCGGAAGGTCGTGGGTCTGTCCTCCAATGCGCGTGAAGCTTGTCGTGAAGCGGGCGCCCGTGAGTTGTTCGATTAAATTATAAATTTTTTCACGCTCCTCGAAGGTATACAGAAAAACGGTTGTCGCACCGATATCCATGGACATGCATCCCACACCGAGCAGGTGAGCTGAGATCCGAGCCAACTCACAACAGAGAACCCGGATGGCTTTGCCACGGCTCGGAAGCTCCCAGCCCATGAGTTTTTCCACGGCCAGCGCATACGCGACATTGTTGGCAAGCGGTGCCAGATAGTCGAGACGGTCGGTGTAGGGCACAAATTGATTGAACTGCATGTTTTCAGCAATTTTTTCATCCCCACGGTGCAAATATCCGACGTCGGGTGTGGCCTTGGTGATGATCTCCCCGTCCAAATCCAAAATGATGCGCAGAACCCCATGTGTCGAGGGATGGGAGGGGCCCATATTGATCGTGAGCTTTTCTCCGACAAGTTCGTCCGCGAGGTTGGAATCCTCGATGGATTGAATTGTGCGGGCCAGGGTGTCGGGCTGTTCAAATGTTGTTGCCATGCTGATATATACGTGCCGGTCCAGAGGCTGGATTTGACTCTTTGTGTCAAGAGGGCCAAGTTTTACCCACGTGGACGCAGGAACAGAATCACTTCAGAAAAGCAAAATTGCAAGCCTGCCGGTTGTGGTCATCGTGGGCGGAGGATTCGGAGGATTGAGTGCGGCGCAAGCGCTCGCCGGGGCTCCCGTGCAAATCATGCTCATTGACCGCAGCAATCATCACCTCTTCCAACCCCTCCTCTATCAGGTGGCAACCGCCGGCCTGTCTCCAGCAGATGTTGCAAAACCCATTCGCAGCATCCTGCGATATCAGAAAAACGTGGAGGTCATCCTCGATGAAGTCGTCTCCATCTCGCCCACGACAAGAACGATCCAGACTCAGGAGACCACGATTTCCTATGATTATTTGATCGTGGCCACGGGAGCCCGTCATGCGTATTTTGGTCACAAAGACTGGGAGGCTCATGCCCCGGGGCTCAAAACTTTGGGCGATGCCATTGATATCAGAAGGCGGGTTCTTCTTGCCTTTGAGCGAGCTGAAAAAGCCCGCGATGAATCGGAGCGCAGGGAGTGCATGACCTTTGTTGTGGTGGGCGGCGGGCCGACAGGCGTCGAAATGGCGGGAGCCATTGCAGAACTCGGAAATTTCACCCTGAGAAAAGACTTCAGAAAAATTGATCCCAGCCAGGCCCGCGTGATTCTTGTGGAGGCAGGATCGCGGCTGTTGTCCTCATTTGATCAGTCCCTTTCCGATCATGCCCTCAAGGATCTGCAGGCTCTGAATGTGGAGGTGATGCTTGGCAAGCGCCTCACACACCTTGATGCGAATCATGTGGAGGTTGATGGGGAGCGGATTGGGTGCCGCACGATTGTCTGGGCGGCAGGAAACTTGGCTTCCCCACTCGCCGCCATGCTTGGGGAGGTGGACAATCAGGGACGTCTCAAAGTCAATGCCGATCTTTCCGTGCCTGGCCACGCGGAGATCCAAGCCGTTGGGGATACGGTTGCCACGGTTTATAAATCGGGCAAGCCTGTTCCCGGTGTGAGCCCTGCCGCGATGCAGGCAGGCCGTCATGCTGCCAAAAACATCATCCACATGCTTCGCGGGCAACCCGCAAAACCGTGGGAATATATCGACAAGGGCAGCATGGCCACCATCGGGAGACACGCCGCTGTTTGCGAGTTGGGGCCTCTGAGATTCGCAGGGCTGCCCGCCTGGTTGGCGTGGGCTTTTGTGCATCTCTTTTTCTTGATGAGCTTCCGCAATCGAACAGCCGTTTTTCTCCAGTGGACATGGGCCTACTTCACGTATTCCAAAGGGGCCAGAATCATTTCCTCTCGGGATGGCGTGGCTCAGAGTGTCGTGGAACGTGCGGGGGCGGCGGGACCGTAGTTGCACGCCTTAAAAAAAACATTCGTAAATCCTTCATTTTGTTACTTGCAGGACTACGCACCTTTTGTTAATAACTTCGATTCGTTGCATTAACCTCCACTTAAAATTATGGGCAAAATCCTTCTATTCATCTCCTTGGCCGTGACATTCGCCACTGCCGTTCTTGGCTTCGTTAACAAAGGCACTCTTGATACAAAGGTCGCCGAACTGGATTCGGCAGCCCAAGGTGTCCAAGCCGCAAACCAAGCTTTGGAAAAGGCCTCAACGGATCTCAAGAAAGCCAACGAGGAGCTTGCGACCAATACGGCAGAGAAGGAACAAGCCCTCGCTCAGGCCCAAAGTGCGAAGACGGCTGCCGACCAAGCCAAATCAAAACTTTCAGAACTGGAAACTGCGGTTTCCACAAAAGAAGGAGATATCGCAAAACTCACGGCAGACGTTGCCGCAAAGGAAGCAGAGCTGACACAACTCCGAAGCAATGCCCCCACAACATCCACTGAACCCTCGGCAGATGTTCAAGCTCAACTTCTTGAGAAGGAAACACTCATCACCCAGCTTCAAGGAAACTTGGACACCGCCAAGACACAATTGGCAGAAGCCCGCCAAAAAGATGCCGACCGCCAAAACCTCAAAATGCGCGATGGCCTTCAAGGTCGTGTCCTGGCCGTCAATCAGGCATGGAACTTTGTGGTTCTAAATCTTGGGGATAAAAATGGTGTGGTCGGCAATGCCGAACTCCTGGTGAAACGCGGTAACAACCTGATTGGCAAGGTCCGCGTGACCTCCGTCGAACCCGCAACATCCATCGCAGACATCGTCGTCAGCAGCATTCCTCAAGGGGTTTCCATCGTTCCTGGTGACAATGTGATCTTCCAAGCTGTCGGCGAGCAATAAATCCCTTGCTCACCAGAATGACCCGTCTCCTGATGGTTTTTACGGCGATTGCCGTAATGGGTCTTTCTGGATGTGCCAAGGACGAGGGTTACCGCACGGAACAGGAAGCTGGCGGAACCCTACCTTGGAATCGTCCTGCCAGTTGGGAAGGTCCCGGAGCTCTAGGCTCACAAATCAACCAATTTAACCGCTAGTTTACGGTGGACCGACAGATGCTTCATCTGTTGGGGATCAATAATTGATGGGGCGCATCCTGGTCATCCGCGGAGGGGCGATCGGCGACTTTATTCTCACCCTGCCGGCCATCCGACTCCTGCGGGAAGGATTTCCCAACTGCCACTTGGAAGTCATGGCGTATCGGCGGGTCCTTCCCCTCGTGGAGGGACGCTTTTATGCGAATGTCGGACGCTGCATCGAATATGGTCCGCTGGCTAGTTGCTTCAATCCAAAAGCCACCATGTCAAAAGAGATGGAATCCTACTTCCTGGGATTTGATCAGATTGTCAGCTACCTTTACGACCCGGATCTCCTGTTTCGTACATCATTGGAGCAGGTTGGCGTCAAAAATTTTCTGTCTATTTCTCCCCAGATCAGACCCGGGATGCATGCCACCCAGCACCTTGCTGAACCGCTGGCCTGCATGGCTTTGTTTTTGGAGGATCCTGAGGCAAAAATTCATCCCACAGCCGAGGACCTGGCGGCGGCAAACAAACTCTTGCAAGGATTCCCCAAACGCTGGGTAGCGATCCACCCGGGAAGTGGCAGCTCAAAAAAGAACTGGCCCCTCGAGCGATGGGAGGAGGTCATTTCTGGAATCCGAGAATCTCTTGGGCCGAATGCCATCGCCATCATCGGAGGAGAAGCCGACTCAGATTCGATCTGTCGGCTCCGATTGACTTTTGGCCGATCCCTGCACTTTTTCGAAAACCTGCCTCTAAATATCCTTGGAGCCGCCATGTCGCGCTGTGCGTTGTTTTTGGGTCATGATAGCGGCACGTCCCATCTGGCGGCAGCGGCTGGCGCATCAAGCCTCCTTCTTTTTGGCCCCACGGACCCAAAGATTTGGGCGCCCCTTGGAGGAAATGTGCGCACCATCAAAGGGAAGGGTGACAGCCTGCATGAGATCACGGTGCCGCAGCTGATGGAGGAGATTTCCCGTGTGCTCGATTCAGGTCATCCTGGCCACTAGCCCTGTGAGGTATGGCAGGAGTTGTTTTTTCCGCGAAACAATTCCATCAAGCCTCCAGATTTTCTCGCTGGCATCGGGAAAATCGATGAGCCTTGCAAACTCCTCCGATCCTTGAACGAGCAGCAACGAATTTTGGGTGTTGATATCGGTCACAAGCATTGCAGCAAAATCATATCCCTTGGATGACCGGTAGGTCTCCAAGGCGGCCAGGAGGGATTCACGTTTTTCTTCAAAATGAGAGAAACTCAATTCCTCAAGCTGAGACACGCAGAAGCGATGCCCACCTTCCGCGTATTCCTTGCAATCGGCGGTGACCGCCTGGGTGGGTGTCATGGTCAGCAGGGGAGAGCCCACAGAAAAGATTTCTGAGGCCAGTGCGGTTGGGTCCACTCCGGCAATTCGGGAAAGCCGCACCATGAGCCCCCGGTCAAAGTCTGTGGTTGTTGGAGAAGTAAGGTTCAAAGTGTCAGAGAGGAGTCCACACATCAGAAGCCCCGCCACATTGGATGGAATCGCAATGCCTTCACGTTCGAAACAATCGGCAACGATGGAGCAGGTGGATCCCACCGGACGATTGAGAAACAGAATCGGTTGCTGCGTGGCAGCGGCCCCAATGCGGTGGTGATCGAGGATTTCAACAACCGGTACATCCCCGGCCCCGTTCACCGCCTGCGAGAGCTCATTGTGGTCCACCAGGATGAGTTGACGGGGAACAGGCTTCAAAAAATCGCTCTTGGAGAGGATTCCCACGAGCAGTCCATCCTGATCGAGCACCGGAAAAGCAAACTGCGGTGACATGGCAACTTGAGAGCGCGCTTCTGCCAGTGGGAGATCTGGAGGAAGAGACAAAAACTCCTCACTGAGAAGATCACAGGCGCTGACGGCACTGCGGGCCAGAAGGACGGTTGTCGCCGTGTCGCGAGAAGAGCCCATAACCACCGTTCCACGACTTTTTGCGAGTTCCAAAAGATCGTCCTCGATTCCGAGGCCTCCACTGATCACCAGCGACCTGACACCTGCCTCAATAGCCATCCGTTGAATATTTCGCCGATCGCCAACAATCAGTACGGTGCGGTCAAGATCCAGAGAACCCAGCCGTTTCTGGAAGGAATCGGTCTGCATGGCCACCACCACAAGAACGTGATTGCGGATTTCTTGATCCACCTTGCCTGCCAAAAGGGTTGCGCCAAGAGTCCTTCGGATGGCCTCCAGAGAGGCATGAACCTCGCGAGATTGCTCAACACTCCCAAGAACCGGGAAAACATGGCGGCTGATTTTGAAGGCCGAAATCAGCCCCAAACACCCACCGCGGGCATCAATCACGGGCAGGCCACGAAACCGTTGGTCGCCCAATCTCCCAAATGCCTCAAACACGGGTTCGTCATGCCGGGCATACACCACATCCGTTTCCATCACATCCCCCACCTGGGGTCTGACATCACTGACAAAATCCGGAGGTTCAAAGCCAAATCGATTCAACGCATAGTCGATTCGTTCGTTGGTATTGCCACAACGACCAGCCCGGGCATGGGCCTGACCTGAGAAGGCTTTAAACTCGGCGTAGCAGATGGCCGAGCAGATGGCGTCCATCTCGGGATTTTTGTGGCCGATGATCAATGTTTGCATACAAACTCCTCAGCATGGCAAGGTATGGCGAGAGGGCAAGGCACTCATGAAACTTCTTCCAAACTTCATCACTCCAGCCTGTTGTTTGGCTGGACTCTTTTTTTTCCACCTGACAGCCCACGCTGAGGTTCCCAATGCCCCGTTGGATTCCCTGCTAAACCGCCCAGGGTTTTGGGACTTATCGTCTCAATCACTGGAGAAGGAACTGGCTCCGCAGGGGTTTCAGTGGACGTCCGCGTCAAAGGACTCCCTCAGGGCTGCCCATCCCGGGATTTCCGTGGTTGGCAAACGGGCATATGAGGCCATCTTGAGGTTTGCAAATGACAAGCCGGACTCGATCACCGTGATTTTTTACAACCGTGGGGATGCCGGAGACTTGAGCCGCTCGGCATTCGACGGCTTGCTGCAGGAGGTGACAACAAGTCTTTCCGGCCTCTATGGAGGAGAGCCTTCCGAGCGTGGTCGGGATGCTTCCGGCGCGGTACGGGCAGAAGGAGTTTATTGGAAAAATGACGAAGCGTTGGCAACCCTCGAGTGGAGCGCAACCAAGGAATCCCGAGCCAAGGGCATCGCATTTCGCGCAGAATTTATCAGACTGGTCGTGGACTCACCCCAAGATGCCGTGGCCCAAGTGGGCGCAACGCCTCCCCCTTCGGTGAAGGATATTGTGAAATCATTTTCGGGTAAGGACCAAATCGAGAAGTCCCCGGATGGTGACATCTTTTTGATTGGGGTTCCCATGGTGGATCAGGGAGAGAAGGGATATTGTGTTGTGGCCTCGGTGGAACGGGTCATGCGGTATTTCGGAGCCCCTGTCGATCAACACGAACTCGCCCAACTCGCAAACACGGATACCGAGGGTGGGACCAGCCCCTCCGCCATGGTGGAGTCCCTCAAAAAACTCTCGATGCGTCTCGGGGTGAGGGTCAAGGAGGTTTACCCCTTCGACTTCTCGGATTTTATGAAGATGATTGATGACTATAATCGTCTCGCCAAACGAGCGAAGGAGGAACCGGTGAGGACCGGCGGCCTCGTTGTGGATATCGGAAAGTGCTACCAGCAGATGAACCCTGAAATCCTCAAATCCGTTCGGCAAAGAAAAACGGCAGATTTTGGAAAATTCCAGCGCGAGATCCAAAGAGGCATCGAAGAAGGACTTCCTCTGCTGTGGTCCGTGCGGCTGGGTATGGTGGCCGAGCCCGGAATTCCCCAAACCGGAGGTGGCCATATGAGGCTAATTGTGGGTTACAATCCGCGGACCAAAGAACTCCTTTTCTCCGACTCGTGGGGAATGGGCCATGAAAAAAAGAGGATGTCGCTCGAGGATGCCTGGACGATCACCACAGGCCTCTCCATCATCCAACCCAGCAGCTCCTAAAAATCCCTTGTCCTCAAAAAAACGCATTCTGATTCTTTCCGCCTCCGTTGGGTCGGGCCATGTCAAAGCCGCCGATGCGCTGGCCCGTGCCTTCCGGGCGAGGGAAGACGTCGAGGAGGTTCTCTCTGACGACTCCCTGGACCACACCAACGTCCTCCACAAACAGCTCTACTCCACCCTCTACAAACGACTATCCGGATTGCTTCCTGAGTTTTTGGGCTGGTGGTATGAGACAAGCGACGATCCGTGGGTGTCGGACAAAGGGCGCCTAATTTTTGATATCCCCCAAGCGCTGCCGCTAATGAATCTCCTCAAAGATTTTCGACCGGATGCAGTCATCTGCACCCACTTCATGCCAGCTGGCGTCGTTTCATACTTAATCGGCTCTGGAAAACTGAACACCAAACTTGGCATCGTGATCACGGATTTTCATTTTCATGCTTTTTGGATCACGCGCGCCTTTCACTGGTATTTTGTGGCTCAGGAGGAGGATAAAATTCACATGGAAGGGCTTGGGCTGCCGCAAGAAAGAATCCATGTCACTGGCATCCCGGTCGAGCCCGAGTTTGCATTGCCAGTGGACAGGGATGCCGTCCTAAAAAGCCAGGGACTGCAGCCTGGACGCCCGACCCTTTTGGTTGCGGCAGGCACCCTCGGCCTGAGTCCTGCCTTGGCGGTTGTCAAAAGACTGATTCTGCTCAACCGCGACTTTCAGGCCATTGTTCTCTGCGGAAAAAATGAAGAGCTCCGCAGGAATGTTGAGGCTTTGGTTGCTGGGCGGGAGGATCAATTCCGGGTGGTGGGATTCTCAGATGACATGCCGCAACTGATGGCTGCTGCCACCCTGCTCTTGAGCAAACCCGGGGGACTCACAACGGCAGAAGCCCTGGCCCGCGGATTGCCCATGGTGATCCTTGATCCCATCGGAGGTCAGGAGGAACGAAATGCTGACGTTCTTCTTGAAGCGGGAGCCGCCGTCAAATGCACCGAAGTGACGGTCCTCAATCACAAGCTTGAGCGCCTGCTTGATGACCCCAAACGCCTGGCTCTCATGTCAGAAAACGCCAGCAAACTTGGATGCCCCACGGCGGCAGCCGACATCGCCCAAATCGTCACATCCTCTCCTCCAAGCGAACCGGCACTCATTTCCCGGCAAAGGGAAAAGGCCCTTCGCAAACAGTTCGAAGAACAAGGATGAAATCGGGTTTTCTGTGGGGGGTCGCAAGTTCCGGCTATCAATGCGAGGGGGGATACAACGGCACCGGCCAACCTCAAAACAATTGGGCGGGCGCTGAACGGACCGGGGAAGTGATGACGACCGGAGGAGCCACAGATTTTTGGAACCGATTCAATGAAGATTTTGCCCTCTGCCAGCAACTCGGATTAAACAGCTTTCGCCTGAGCGTGGAATGGCCTCGTGTTCAACCCACGCTCGAATTTTTAGAACAAGAGCCCCCCCCGTTTGACCAGGCCGCTATTGACAAATATGCGGAGATCATTGCGTCCTGCCGTCAGCATGGAATGGAACCGGTGGTCACCCTTCAACATTTCACCCATCCTGCATGGTTGGGTGCCGATGCCTGGCTACGGGATGACACGCCTGCCCTGTTTGCCAAATTTACCGAGGTCACTATTGATGGCATAAATACCCGCCTCGTGGATCAACATGGTCAGAAGCCGATCCATTGGTTTGTGACCCTCAACGAGCCGAACATGCTCGTCCTTAACACCTATCTGAACCAACATTTTCCCGGGGGTGGCCAAGCGGGCCTGGCCGTGGGAGTTCGCGCCTATAACCGACTCCTCGCCGCCCATGTCAGATCGTACAACGCGATCCACGATCTTTATGAAGCCAGAGGATGGTCAAAACCCCTGGTGACGATGAACACCTTTTGCAGCGATGCTTACTGGTCCGAGCAAATGCTGTTGGACCTGCTGCAATCCCGTCAGAGAGGAATCACCCGGGATCAGATTGCCTCCTATTTGCTCAAAAGCTCCAAGCGTCTGGGGGCAGCGATCCGCGCTGCCAAGCTCCCGTTTCATTTGGACCCTTTTGTCTGGATCGGACGGCTGTTCCACCACCTCACCAACCGCTTTGCCCCCCCACACGCCAATGGCGAAACCTTTGAATTCTTCCTGAAGGAATTGGAGGATTCCCCTCGCCCTGCCGTCCTCGACTATCTCGGCATTGATTATTACGATCCCTTCACTGGCCATATCTTTCGCCCCCCATCCTTCCAGGACTTGGAGTTTAGAACCAAAAGCATCACCGGGCACCTCATGGCCGGACTCTCCCGCAAATGGTGGGACTGGCATGTTCTCCCCGAGGGACTGCATTTCTTTTGTCAACATTATCACGCCGAATATCCGGGGCTGGGAATTCTGATTGCTGAGAACGGCATGGCGCTTCGGTGCAAGATGGACAACACGCTTTCCTCTCCGCGACGAGACAAGGTCATCCGAAGCGAGTTTTTGAAAGCTCATGTCTCCCAGGTTCGACGGCTTGTTGATGAGGGCGTGCCCATGCTGGGCTATCTCCATTGGTCGATCACTGATAATTACGAATGGGGGTCTTTTACTCCGCGGTTTGGTTTGTTCTCAATCGATTACCTGCATGATGCCAAACGTCTGGCCCGTGACCCATTCGGCGACCAGCCCTCAGAAACATACGCCTCTCTGATCAAGTCAAATCCGGCTGTCTGAATCGTTTTCCAGTGATAGAAAAACACCCAGCGTCCCTGTCCATCCCCTCGCTCCCGAGCCAGATGCTTTATTCGATCGCCGCAGGCCTCGGAGGATCCGGGCTGAACAGGGTTGCCAGGGAGGAGGTTGTAATGGCCGAGCAAAGAGGTTTTCTTGGCTCCGCCGTGGCCTACTCAATGAGCCCATCTCTTTTGCCGAAGGAGCGCTTCCATGCCCTTCGATTTCATCCCGTGAAGCTGCTCTCGCTGCTCAAGCGTGAGTATTATCAGGGGGCAAAAAAACACGCGCTCGATCTGACCTCTGCCAAAATGCTCCACCGTGGTCAGTTCGATTTTTTTCACTCGTGGTCCGGTGACTGTCTTCGCTCTTTGCGGGTGGCCAAACGTCGGGGCATCCCCTCCATGATCGAAATACCCACATGGCATCGCAACAAGGGAAAATTGAAAAAAAACAGAACATGGAGTGAGATCCAACGCGATGAAGCTCCCTTTCCACAGCGTCTCCTCAACCGCCTGCTCATCACCCGACAACAGGTCATGGAGGAATACGAGCTTGCCGATCTGATTCTGGTTTTATCCGAGAAAGCCAAAGAGACGTTCAGAATTGCGGGGGTTCCCGAGGAAAAACTTTTTCTGTTGGGGCGTGGCGCAGATCCCGAAGAATTTTTCCCGGCAGAACATCCTCCTGAAATATTCCGCGTCATTTTTGTCGGCTCCCTCATCCGCCGAAAAGGGGTCCATCTGATTCTGGAGGCATGGAAGCAGCTTGGGCTTCCGAATGCTGAGTTACTCCTCTGCGGTGGAGTTGGAAAAGACATCGAACTCCTTCTCCGTGAGGCTCCCCTGAACGTCCGGGCAATGGGCCATGTGCGTCATGTGGCCCATGAACTTCGCCGGAGCTCCATCCACATTTTCCCATCAGAATGCGAGGGAGCTGCCAAAGCCACCTATGAAGCCGCTGCCAGCGGACTGGCCCAGATTGCCACCCGCGAATCCGGGGACATGGTGAAAGATGGTGAAAACGGAATCATCGTTCCCGCAAATGATGGAGAGGCCATCGCCCGGGCGCTCACGACCTTCCACACAAACCCTGATCTGGTGCGTCAGATGGGAATTGCCGCCCGAAAACGTTTCCTCGAAGGCTTCACATGTGGCCACTTCCGAACCCGCTTGCTCGAGGCCTATTCCAAGTCCTTCGAACTCCAAAGGCACTCAAGCTAAGTAGAAGAAAACAGCGAACTGGAACACAGCCTCACTTGGTCGGCTTCTCAGACCGTTTTGCGGCGACGGGAACCAGCCAGCGTGAACAGGCCAACGGCCAGAACCAAACCCAGTGTGGTTGGCTCAGGAACCACGGTGATCTGGACCGCGTTCAGATAACCCAGTCCCGCGGATGTGACATCCAAGGTGATGCTCGACGTGATCGCATTGGGAACGATCGATGGGATTAAAGCCAGGGTGGAATTATTGTAGTTTACCCCCGATCCTCCGAGATCTGTTCCCGTGGTTTGCAAATTTTGAAAGCCCGAATTTGCCCCAGTGAGTGTGTAGGTTGTGTT
Source organism: Terrimicrobiaceae bacterium (assembly GCA_041749815.1). Taxonomy (GTDB): domain Bacteria; phylum Verrucomicrobiota; class Verrucomicrobiia; order Chthoniobacterales; family Terrimicrobiaceae; genus JAJTZA01. The sequence continues at coordinate 773 of JBGTAR010000224.1, read as the reverse complement.
TCTTGCCGCTGGTGAGCCCGCCGCATCTCGTGAGCCCAAGATCGCGAAAGAATAGGTCTTCGTGAGATCGAGCCCCGAAAACGTGACCGTCGCGGTGGTATTGTTGACAAAAAAGAAATCCGAAAGCGCCGTGCTCACGTTCAGTGCCCCGAGCGATGCCGTCCCAGTGAGTGCAGGAGGAGTTTCGGAGGGACCATTCGCACCAAAGGCTGTTGTGATCGTGAGATTGATCAAGGAGCTGGCATTGCCGGTTGTTTTGAGATCCGTCAGCGTGCTAGCTGCCGAGGCACTGAAGTGATTGTTCCAGGTATTACCATTCACATCAGGACTGGTGGTCGGGTTTCCAGCGGGCCCAAAATCTATCAAAATGACTTGAGCCGATGCGCTTGCGAGCGAAAAGGCCGTTGCGATGGCGATCAGAGGGGCGAGGATGGCAGGGGGAATTTTCATAATGTTATGTGATTTGATGTTTAGTTATTTATAATTATATGTCAATACATTCTTTTTCGAAATAGAAGAAAAATTATTCTCTGACGATTTCAAGGTCATCCACGATGACGCGCGTGCTGGGGGTCACCGTGTTTCTTGTACTTTTGGGATCGGTTTTGAAGACGAGGGAGGGAGCAATCCGTGTCACACCACTTTCTGGAACCTCGAAGGTGAAACGAACCCTCGTCCACGCTCCATCGGGGAGTTCTTTGGACGTGAGATATTCACTGCGTTCGAGCTCATCAACCCGCGTTTTGTCCTCTGCATAACCCACAATGGAAATC
>JBGTAR010000223.1:0-8563 GCA_041749815.1 Terrimicrobiaceae bacterium | reverse complement strand
TTGCCAATATAACGGAGAAGTTTTCCCTCATCGGAAAGCGGGATCAGGATATCCTGAACACTGTCAAAAACCTCCCGTTTGCCTCCAGCCATCAGATACAGGGTGCCATTCAGGGCTTGAGTGATGCTTGATGCCATGCAGGCCTCCAGGGAATGCGCTCCAACAGCCTCACTGCGTTTTTCGATTTCGCGGTGGGTGGAAGGCGAGACGGTGGCGCAGTTGATGAACGTTTTTCCAGTGGCCCCAACGAGCAGGGAGTCCCCGGTTTCAGAAAAGACCGCGAGTTGTGCGGCATCATCGGTCACGACCGTGAAGATCACGTCGGCGGAAGCGGTGATTTCTGCGAGCGTCGCCGGGGCCTTGGCACCAATTTCGGCGGCAAGAGATTCTGCTCCCTCGCGGTAGGAATCATAAACAGCGGTGACAGAAAAATTTTGGGATTTGAGACGACGGGCCATGTTGGCGCCCATGCGTCCCACGCCCACAAATGCGATGGATTGGCTCATTTGGATTTCGAGTATTTGGGTTGGGTGAGGAGGGCTTTTTTCCAGGCCTTGTCGATGAGGGGACGCAGCACTTTGGCGTCCTCCCAGCTATTGGGCAGGGAGGCAAAATTGTAGCCACCCGGAACGGGGCCCATCTCGGGGACCATATAGACGTCCCGTCCGGCTTGTTTTCCCGCCAGCCAGAGCTCCAAGGTTTTGTCCAGGAAGGGCAACCATTGTTTGAGCTCATGACTGAGCTTGCCCGAGCCGTCTGTGACCGGGATCTGGCAGTGGTGGCCGTTAAACGGACGAAAATGAAATTGCTCGGCCCGTTGGATGAGCTTGGGAGCAACCAGAAGGCGTTCCCAATATGGGGGGGCCAAATGTTTGACGACCGAGAGGTGCGAAAAATCCCAGGTCATGGGAAGCAGTTCTCCCGTGGCTTTCCGGTAACCCTCCGCAATGGCATACGTTTTTTCAGGGGTTTCGGTGCACGTGTCGCGGTGGACTTCGACGGCGGTTTTTGCACCGAGTTTTGCAGCAAGCTCCTGAAGTTGGATGGCAAGCTTCACGGATTTCTCGACCGGGGTGTCATGATCGGCGAGTTGGACATTGATGTGGATCGCTCCGGCTTCGAGGTTTTGTTCGATGAGTTTGCGAAAATCCGCAAGCTTGGATGAAGCAAAATAACCGACGACGATGAGGTCCAGCTTCTTTGCGAGGCGGCCATGTTCCTTGGTGGCCAGGGTCGTGAATCCGTCAAATCCGGCTGCTTTGAGGTCCGTGAGTTGTTTCTCAAGCGACCATGGCTTTTTGGCTGTCGGGTAGTCCACGAGGGACCACAGGCTGGCGATGTGGTGGAGGGTGGGAGGTGTTTGCATTTTTTTTTGGAAATTAAACAGCAAGGAATGGGTTGGAGACTTTTTGCTCACCAACGGTGGTGAGGGGGCCATGGCCGGGAGCGATGACCGTTTCGTCCGGGAGGCTGAGAATTTCTTCGCGGTTGGTGCGAAGGGCATCGGCGTAAGAAACACCCCCGCCGCCCATCGAGCCTGCGAAGATGGCATCTCCCACCACAGCGAGCGGTTTTTCGAGGCCATGAACAACATAGGTGATCCCGCCCTGGGCATGTCCCCATGTCAGCCGGGTCTCGATGTTGAGGCTGCCCAGTTGAAAGGTGTTTCCTGCAGGGAAGGCGGTGGCTCCTTCCAGCGCAGGTTCTTTATCCCCCACAAACGCGGAAGCCTCGGTTTTCTCGACCACCCGGTCTAACTCAAGGATGTGATCTCCATGCGTGTGGGTGAGCAGCAACAGCTTTGCGGTGAGACCTTCTTTGACGAGGAAATCGAGCAGTTCGGTCGCATCCGCCCCGGTATCAAAAATCACGGCCTCCCTGGTCGCCTCGTCCCAAACCACATAGCTGTTCACGGTCATATCCTCGAAAGGAGAATTAAAACCGGCCAAACATTTCAGCGAAATCGGCTCAGGCCGGTAGGTTCCTTCCCCCAGCGCTACGAGAGCCTCAGCATTTAATCCCAACTCTGACGCCAAAGCGCGAACAACACCCGCATCAAAGGCCCCCTCCTTGACCTTCGCAAAGGTTTCTTCCGAAATTCCAACGCGCGAAGCCAATTCAGAGTCAGTCAGTTTGAGACCGCGCTGGGCCTTTCCAAGGATATCGTTGTAGAAGTCTTCAAGTGGGATGGACATCCTCAACCTGTGACGCAATTTCTAATGGCCTGCAAACCTGTTTTTCCCAGAGGGGGCAATTTCACCTCCGCATCAAAAAAGCGCCATGATGTGCGCTGAGATGATTCACGGAGACTCGTGAGGAGAGGAATGGCAGCCGGTCATAGCAAAGACGTTTACGAGCAGTTACCTCATTTGCTCACCCTGCCGTTGTGTTCCAGCTTCGCAGGATGGGTCTGCGAGTGGACCTGTTTCCGAACCGACAATGATGACCCAAATGACAGTTGAACATCTTGATGAGATGAAATAGGTTTTGGTCATGCGGTAATTCCCCGCAAGTTTTCCCGTAGTATCGGTTATGAACAGATCGGTCACAGTATTCCCCGACACCTCCCGCCCATGGGTTTTCCTCCTTGTGAGTGCGTTTTTGCATTTGAGCGGAGAGATATATTGCCAGGCCCAGGTGATGACCCAAGGATTTCTGAATGGGCCTCAAGGAGCTCCCGGCACCCTTCTCAGCTCGCCATCCCAAAATGACTCCGCACTTATTGGACGCACGACGTCCATCAATTATGTCAATGGCTGGTTGATTGTGGGAGCGGAAGCGCCGGGGTCGACCGCAAACGCCGACCTAAGCCTCCGGGTTTATGATATTTCCGATCCTTCGGCTCCCATAAGGCGATATCCTACAGATTTTAATCTGAACTATCCCAGCAACCGGTGGCATCAGGGCAACGCTGGCTGGAATGCCCACGGCAGCGCCCAGAGCGGATCCTATCTTTTGCCGATGCCGGTGCTTCGCGTGCAAACTTTTGGAGGTCCAGTGGAATTGGGTGGCACCGCGGGGATTCCTGGCCTGGCGGAATGGCCGCTTGGCTACAATCGATCGAGCCAGGCGGGACCATGGGTCTCGACCATGCTTTGGTACAATTCACCGGACCAGGATATTGAGATTGAGCGGGCTGCCATTGGACAAAATGGTGTGGTCACATTTCAGACCCTCGCGACGATTGACCATGTGGGAGAGTTTGGCGGAGGCGATTGGCATCCCATGTTTTTCGGGGACCTGCTGATTTACGTGCGCAGTGGCGGAGCCGCCCGGGACGGGGTGGTCGTTTACCGCCTGCAATACAATCATTTCGAGGATGATAATTCTGCCAACGATACCATCACTCCGCAATTTGTGGGTTCTTTGGATGGTGGGTTTTCCGGCTATTGGCCGACTCTTTTCAGCGATGGTGCCGGCCTGTATGTCATTGGATCGGCCACCAATATTTTGACCGCAGCGGATATTTCGGATGCTGCCGAACCGGGTGGCGACGATCACATTTCCGTCGCGGCGACCCTCACCATTCCCGACTTCACAAACGCATCGTATCCGGTTTTTCAGGATCAGTTCGGGTTCATTCACAACCGCAAAATCAATATGACCGCTTTCCTCGCGGGTGATCCGAATGCGGTTGTGCTTACTCTCAATGAGGGCGCTCCCAATAACATCGACACGAGTCAGATGTCCATTGCCTTGGGGAACTTGTGGATCACGGGCGGTTATCCCCATCCCGGCAGGTCGCAAGGCATGGCGGTCTGGGTGCATCAATCGGCCCCTGATTCCACTCCGCCTGCGGTGACTTTCCATATCCCCCAGGCCAATCGGACCAATTACCCGCGGTTTGCTCCTCTGAGCTTCCTGCTCCATGAACATCCGCGTCATGGCGGACTCCGCAACGGCATCGACTTTGCGGTGCGGCCTGTGTTGCCGGACGAATCCCTTGGAGCATTTGTGCCCGGCTTTCTGATTCATGATTTTTCCGGCGTGTTGACCTTCACTCCCGCGGGGGGGCTTGCGGCGGAATCCACGTATCAAGTGGACTTTTTTTCCGATGATTCCGACCCAAACAATCCCATCGGTTTTTTTGATGCGGCCGGCAATGTGATCGATGCCTATTCGTTTCGGTTTTCCACCGGAGGAAACGTCAATGCGCTCCCTCCACCGGTTTTTTCCACGTTGAGTGCGAGCAATCCTCAGCCGTCACCCGGAGATCCATTGACCGTGACGGCCACTGCGGCGGGCACCGGGCTCATCGAATACCGTTTCAATTTTGATGGCACGTGGACCCCATGGAGCACCACGCCAAGTGAGGGACATGCGTATGGGAATCCGGGGCGTCCCCGCGTTCTGGTCCAAGTGCGGGATGAGAGTGGGTTGATTGTGACCCGGACTTTGAATCTGTTGGTTGCAGAAGCTCCTGTGGGACCGCTCCCCACGCAAAGTTCCAGCATGGCCATCGGCGACGATCCCCTGGGCCGTAGGCTTTGGGTTGTGAATCCCGATGCCAACACGGTAAGTGTGGTGGATGCCGAAAATGGCGCCAAGGTGGCCGAATATCCGGTGGGGGAGAATCCCCGGTCGATCGCCCGCGACGGGAATGGCAGGTATTGGATCACTTGTCATCGATCCGATGAAATCCGCGTGTTGAATCCCGACGGATCCCAACATACCGTCATTTCTGTGCCTTATGGGTCGGCTCCCTTTGGCATCGCAGCATCTCCGAATGGCCAGTCGCTCTTTGTGTCGCTTTATGGATCCGGACGTCTGCACCGCTACAGTGCCGCCAACCCGGCTGCGGCTCCTCTTGTGCAAACGATATTTCCGACTCCGAGGGCCATTGCGGTGAGTGGCAATGGCTCCAGAGTTTTGGTCACAAGATTCCTCTCGCCCGATTTGGAAGCAGAGATCGCGGAATTTTCGGGAAGCTCGCTCAATCCGGTTCACACCTATCGGCTGTCTTCAGCAAACCCCATCGATGGGGGAGATCGTGCGTCCGGTGTGCCCAACTATCTTTCCGGTATTGCCATTTCCCCTGATGGCACGCGGGCGGCTGTTGTTTCCAAGCAGGACAACATCCTGAGAGGCCAGCTTTATGGGGTGGGGGACTTGACGTTTGAGACCTCGGTGCGCGCGGTCATTTCCTTTCTCGATCTGACGAACTATGCCGAGATCCGGCACACCCGTCGGGACTTTGACAACTCCGACAGTCCCAGTGCGGTCACTTACTCGCCGCGCGGTGACATGCTGTTTGTGGCATTGCAGGGGAAAAACCGGATCGTTGGCCTGGATGCCTTGAGCCTGTTGCCGGTGATTGCCCCCAATACCGCCGGCTCAACGGAAACGTCGCCAGCTGTTCTCACGCTGGACCTTGGCACCGGCCTCGCGCCTCAGGGAGTTCTGCTCGATCCGGCAAGCGGGCACTTGTTCAGCCAGGACTTCATGGGGCGCACCGTCACGGTTTTTGATGCGGCAGCGTTCCTTGATGAAAACCGGACATCTTTCCCAACGCTGGCAACAACGGGCACGCTTGGCATCGAATCGCTTGCACCTGATGTTTTGCTCGGCAAACAGATTTTTTATAACGCCGCCGATCCGCGGATGAGTGCGGACAGCTACATCAGTTGTGCGTCCTGTCATCTGGATGGTGGACATGACGGACGGGTTTGGGATTTTACAGGTCGGGAAGAAGGTCTCCGTCGCACAACCGACCTGCGCGGGCGGGCGGGAATGGGTCAGGGCAATGTTCACTGGTCGGCGAACTTTGATGAGATTCAGGATTTTGAGCACGACATTCGCGGCCCGTTTGGAGGGACCGGGTTCCTTCCTGGAACCGCCTCAGAGTTTGCGGCGGCGCACCCTTCGCCGGCGTCCTCGAAAGCGGGCCTGCATCCCGACTTGGATGCCATTGCGGCTTATGTCACCTCCCTGAGTGCGCAAACTGTGCCCCGAAGTCCCCACCGCGAGGCGGATGGCGCCATGACTCCCGCTGCCATCCGGGGGCGGGATGTTTTTGTGTCCCAAAGCTGCGTGACCTGCCATGCCGGCGATGGTTTCACTGACAGTGCCAATTCGCTGGTGGGCAATCCATTTCTTCATGACGTGGGGACCCAATCGGGATTGAGTGGTCAGCGTTTGGGAGAGAGTTTGGATGGGATTGATACGCCGACCCTGCATGGCTTGCACGCAGCCCGCACGTATTTGCATCACGGTCAGGCTTCCACACTGGAAGACGTGTTTTCATATGCTGGCGGGACTTTGCTATTGGCGTCGCAGGCTCAAATTTTGAACCCGGGTCCGGTCGCTGCCAGCTCGGATTCCCCCTTTGAGGGGGGTGGTGGTTTTGTGCGTGGAGTGCTGGGAGGAACCATGCTGCAGCTTGGCGGTGCATCCGGGAACGGGATTCGATTCGCAAACGTGGACGGAGGACCCACGGGTGGCGCGGCGCGGATTGCCGTCCGCTATCTGGTTCAATACGCAAATGCCACAGCGCGGCTCCGGGTCAATGGAGTCGATCAAACCATGAACCTTTTGCGTCAATATCCTGACAATAACTGGCAGATCAGTGGATGGCGCTGGATCACGGTTCAGGCTCCTCTCAACGCCGGACCCACCAACACGATCGATGTGCTTCGCAACAATTCAGACATCCAGATCAACGGCCTGCTGGTGTCGAATGCGGAGAACCTTGCCCAAGCCCAGCCTCACCGCAGCGTTCAAAGTCTCCCGGCCAATGAGCGCAGCGATCTCTTTGCCTACCTCCAGCAATTGGATGGGCGTTCGGATGATGGGGCGCTGCCCGCCGACCCAAACACCCCCTCTGTTTCCATCACCCCCGATGTCAACGCAGACCCAGCGGCTCCTTTTATTGACGTGGATATTGTCTTCTCCCTGCCAGTTGCCGGCTTGGACATATCGGATTTTGTGATTGGGGGAACGGCTGGTGCCACGCTGAGCCATCTGACCACCATCACGCCGGGAACGCACTTTCAACTCCGGGTGTCCGGTTTTGCGCAGGCCGGAACGATCACCGTTCAACTCCCCCAAGGTGTGGTGAGCGGGGAATTCCCGGGGTCCACGAATTCGGCCTCCTCGGTTTCCCAAGTGGCCTATGCTCCCCGCATTGTTGACGAGCTTGCGGGCCTTTCGGATGAATTTGATGACGCCGCTTCGCTTTCCCAATGGATGAATAATGATGCGGTGGAGGGTTGGGATGCCAACAAACTCGAACAGTGGGATATTGATGCCTCCTCTGCGGGGCGGATGAGGCTGATGCCTTATTCCAGCAGCTGGTATCAGGACTTCACTGGAGCCTATGTTTTTAAAGAAGTCACCGGAGATTTTGTTTTGACGACCCGGCTCGATGTCAGCCGCCGGAACAATGAGCCCGGGCGTCCCACCTCCGACTACAGTCTTGCCGGACTCATGGTGCGGGCGCCGCGAGGCATCACTCAGGCTGCGCCTCAGCCCGGCTATCCATCCAACGTGGTCCTGCCCGTGCCTCCCCCGGCCCAAGGGCAGCCAAACCATTATGTCACCGACTGGCAGCCCGGCACAGAAAACTACATTTTTCTCTCCTATGGCTTTGGTAACAATGCGGTAAACAACAATCCGAACCAGTGGCAGTATGAAGTGAAGACAACCACCAATGGGGTCTCCACTCTTTATCCCCGGGCCCATGGAGTTCCTGCAGGGGAAAGTAATGCGACCCTGCAAATCGTGCGTCGCGGAAGCACCTTCTTGTTGCTGCGCCGGCATGGCAACGGGCCGTGGATCATCGAAAATCGATTCGAACGCCCCGACCTCCCCCAAACCGTTCAGGTCGGAATTACGACTTACACGGATTGGAATCTCGTCGCCAATGGTTGGGATTATGTCAGCCCAGTCCAACCCTATCATCAAAACCGGATCGTAAATGTGGGTGTGGGAAATCCCGATCTAGTCGCCGATTTGGACTTTGTGCGCCTGCAGCGTCCAGATCCGTCTTTAACGCAAAACCTGCTTCAAGCGACAACCTTCACGGGTCCGAATGGGCCGGTGGTTGAACTCTCCGGGAGCAACCTCGCCGCATGGCTTGGTGAGGCCGCCTCCCATCCGGCACCCCCTCCGTCCCAGACCTACGCCGAGTGGTTGGGCCAGTTCCTCGTGCCGGAACAACTTGTCATTCCGGCCAACACCGATCCTTTGGCTGACGTTTTTGGAAGCGGCCACGCCAATCTCATCAACTTTCTTTTGGGAGGTGCCCCCGCTCCGGCTCCGACATTGGATGCCGTGGAAACCGGTCCCGGGGATTTCCAACTCCGCTATTTGGTTGGTCGTAATCCCATGGCGCGTGGATGGAGGCTGATTGTCGAAACCAGCACAGACCTCATCACATGGACCCCTGTCGCCACATCGGAAGATGGGGCCCCGGCAACTGGCAGCGGGGCGGAAGGGGAAATTCCTGGCAATCCTCCTCGTATGGTCATCGGCCCCGGTCAATTGCCGGAGCCGTCCCCGCCCAGGTTCTACCGCACACGCGCAGAACAACTGCCTTGAAACCGGCAGAGCAACGTCCGGGCCA
>JBGTAR010000222.1:0-13553 GCA_041749815.1 Terrimicrobiaceae bacterium | reverse complement strand
AAAATTTCCGGCGTTGGCAAAAAAACGGCCGAGCGTATTGTTCTGGAGTTGAAAGACCGGCTGGGTGTGGCGGCGGAGTGGGAGGCGGCCAGCGCGGCCAATGCGCCCTCTCCTGCGGACCTCGCGGTCCATGACGCGGTGTTGGCTCTCATTTCGCTGGGATATCGTCAGCTCGAAGCGCACAAAGCCATCAAACTGGCCACCTCCAACTCAAAGGAAAGCCATACGTCGGATGAGTTAGTGCGTTTGGCGCTAAAAATTCTGGCATGACCTCTCCTGAACCGAACACCGATGACGCGGCAATCAGCAGCGCCCAGGAAATCCTGGCGGCCATGCCGGAGGGAGGGCTGTTTCACGAAAAGAGTTGGCGTGTTTCTCCTGATCCGTTCCCGATTTCTCCGGATTTTCATAAACGCCTCGAGAAACTCGGCCACCAGCTCACGGTATTTGTCAGGGCCTGCGCGCAGCTCTATCGCACGAGTGTTGATGGTCGTCAGCCGTCGTGGATCGCCGAACTCCTGGATCGTGGCAAACCCCGGGAATTGGTGGAAATTCAGCGAAATAAACTTTTTGCCAATGACATCCCCCGGGTGCTTCGCCCTGATCTGATTCTGACGGAGAATGGTTTTACGATTGCGGAACTGGACAGTGTGCCCGGTGGCATTGGTCTCACCGCATGGTTGGGGAAAACGTACGCCCCCCATCACCCCAGTGTCATCGGCGGAGCCACGGGAATGCTGGATGGGTTTGAATCGGTTTTGCCAGCAGGGGATATTGTGGTTTCTGAAGAGGCATCCACATACCGCCCCGAGATGGAATGGCTGGCCAAAGAGCTTGGGGTCCTGCGGGACTCGCCCGGAAGGTGGAGGGTTGTTGAACCTTCTCTCCGGGAGGACTGGGCTCCGCAGGTTTATCGGTTTTTTGAGCTCTTCGATCTCGCCAACGTCCCATGCGCCCCGCAATTGATCCATCGCGCCCTTGAGGGCCAACTGAGCATCACCCCGCCGTTAAAACCGGCCCTTGAGGAGAAGCTTTGGTTTGCGCTTTTCTGGTTGAGACCCCTTGAAGTTTTTTGGGTGCGGGCCTTGGGTGAGGGCACGTTCAAAGCCCTGCGCGAGGTGATCCCGCAAACATGGCTTCTGGATCCCCAACCCCTTCCCCCCCATGCGGTCATTCCCGGTCTCGAAATCCACTCCTGGGATGAGGCCATCAAATTCAGCCAAAAACAAAGGGATTTGATCCTAAAAATCAGCGGATTTTCCGAGACGGCATGGGGTTCGCGCGGCGTTTTCCTCGGGTCGGACCTTCCCTCGCAGGAATGGGCGGCCGAGTTGAAACGAGCCCTCGGCTGCTGGCCAACCGCCCCCCACATCCTTCAGCGATTCCATCATTCCCGGCTTTTTCAGCACCCCTTCTTTAATCCCGAGGCAAAAACCATTCAAATGCAGCGGGTCCGCGTCAGATTGTGCCCGTATTATTTTGTCACCTCCGAAAAAACCAACCTTGGCGGGGCTCTTGCGACGTTGTGCCCTGACGATAAAAAACTCCTTCATGGCATGCCGGATGCGATGCTGGTTCCGACGTCTGTCGAGGATCTCGATCTCGTCAAAACGACCTAATTTGTTCCAAATCAATCCCTCACGGACCGAAATTCAAAAAACACGTATGCCACTATATGTAGTGGTGTCATGTTTTTTTTGCACAAGATAGTGGATTTTTGTTGACCCAATGCGTCCAATTTGTGAGTTTCGGCGTTACCGCAGAAGCCAAGGGATCGAAGGGCCAGTGCTCCTGCCCCCCTAGGTCACAACGCAGTTCAACAAAGAGAAAATCCACGCAAAAGATTATGGCAACAACGACGATTAAATTGGGAGAGAGGGACTTTGTTTTAGATCAGGAAAAAGCGGAAGCCGCCTACAAGGCCAAGCGCGTGATCAACGGTCGGGAGACCATGTTTTTTAACATTTTGCCGCTGAAATACGGTTGGGCCTACGACCTTTATAAGACGATGAAGGCCAATCACTGGGAACCCGAAGATATCCAAATGCAGAAGGACATCGAGCAGTGGCGCGAGTCAACCGGTTTCATTTCGGATGTGGATCGCTGGATCATCAAGATGGGGATCGGGTATTTTTCTGCTGCAGAGGGCATTGTCGGCGACAACATTCTTCATGTGGTCCGCGAGTTTGTGACCGCCCCAGAATTAAAATTGGTTCTTGGGCGTCATGCCCATGAGGAGAACATCCATGCCGACTCCTTGGTCTACATGATCAGTTCCCTGGGGATCAATCCCCACGAATGCGAAGCCATGTTTGAGGACGTGGAGACCATCAAACGCAAGACGGATTTTGTTGTCAGCAACAGCCGGGCCCTGCGACGTGACATTGACCTCACACAAACTGCCAACAAACAGGCGCTTGCCAAAAACATTTTTGTGTTTGGTCAGTGCATGGAAGGTACCCAGTTTTATGGCTTGTTTGGGATGATCCTTGCTTTGGCGCGTCAGGGCAAATTCAAAGGGATCGGTGAAATGTTCCAATACACCCTGCGGGATGAATCCAATCACATCGAGGTGTTTCGTCAGTTGTTCCAAGACCTTGTTGATGAAAACCCGGATGTCTGGACCGACGAATTTCGCGAGGACCTGCGCTCCACGATGGCGGAAGCCGTGCGGTTGGAGAAGGATTTTATTTCGGACTGCCTGCCCGTTTCTGCGGTAGGTCTCACGCTTCAGGAATTCACAACCTACATTGATTTCATCGGAGATCGCCGCCTCAAAGGGGTGGGTCTTGCCCCGCTGAATGGATCGGTGGAAAACCCGCTCCCCTGGCTCTCCGAACAGATGGAAATCCGCAAGGAGACAAACTTCTTTGAAGGCCGTGTGACCGAATACCAGAAAGCAGGAGCTCTTGCGGTGTCTTCGGATGACGATCTCTAGTCAGCGCTCAAACCAACACTCTCAACGCCAAAGTCCAACCACCCCTCGACCTTCCACGCTGCGGCCTCCTTTCATAATAGGGGTTGTGGTGGTGTAGGTTAAAACCCAAGCCCAACGCCATGCTCAGCCGAATCTCCCTCGAAGAGGATCTCGCCCTCAAAAAAATCTCGATTGTTCCCCGCGATCAAAAGCCGGACTTTGCCTGGCGTGATGCGTTAACGGGGTCAGAGGATGAGAGTGCGTTGCCGGAAATCACGATCTCGCGATCCGGCGGGGAGGCACAATTCAGTCTGGCGGACGTGGCGGATGAGATTGGCCATGCCCTCACCGATCTGCTGCTGGCACGGGAAGAACACGATATCTTCAACGAACAAAACCGGGCTTTTGTGGCCAATGTGGCCCATTCTCTGGCCACCCGCTTGTTGGAGCACATCCGTGAGGGGCATGCGCTCAAGATGAGTGAGTACGACCTCTCGCTGCTCATCGAAAAAGCCCTCATCGAAAACGATGCCCACGATGTCGCCAAAAGCCTGGTGTTTCATCGTGCCATGAAATCCTCCGTGCGCGGAGTCGATCACTCCGAGGGAGGACAAGACCTGCTTCAAGTGCGTTTGATCCGCCGTAATGGCACGGTTGTCCCATGGAACCCCGCCAAGATCGAAGACGCTTGCCGGAATGCCTTTCTTTCCGTGAAGGAAGATGCGGATGCCGCCGCCCTGGTTTCCAAAGCCGTGACCGACAAAGTGCGTCATGGGGATCAGGCCTTCGTGCACATTGAGGATGTTCAAGATCTTGTGCAGGAAGAGTTGATGCGACGCGGTTACTACAAGGTTGCAGAAAGCTACATTCTCTACCGGGCCCAGCGTTCCCGCCTGCGGGATGATGCCGTGATTGCCAAACAGCCCGAAGAGCAGGACTCGCTGGTGGTCGTGCGCACCGGGCAGGGCCAAAGTGTGTTCTGGGACGGCAGCGATCTTAAGAAGCGCATCGAGTTTGCCTCCATTGGTTTGGACCTTCCTCTTGATGCCTCCGAAATCGAGCGTGAGCTACGCCGCTCCATCGGATCAGAACTCACCAGAGAGGAACTCCAAAGCATCATCGTGATGAATGCCCGCTCACTGATGGAGCGGGACACTGACTTTGCAAAATTCGCCGGACGAATTTTACTCAGCTACATTTACGAAGAAGTTCTGGATTGGAAAATCGAGCGTGATGGAATTGAAGGCCTTCGCGATGCGCACCGATCTGCGTTTAAGAGCTACCTGAGGCATGGTGTCACCATTGAACGCCTCAGCCCGAAGCTCCTCACTTACAATCTCGATAAACTCGCGGAAGCCCTCGACCCCTCCGCCGACCTCGATTTTGATTATCTGGGCATCCAGACCCTTTACGATCGTTACCTCATCATCGACAAAACCAACAAGGTCTCCCGCAGGATCGAAACACCACAGTTTTTCTGGTTGCGAGTTTCCATGGGCCTCTTCAGCGAGGAGCCTGCTGATCGGGAGGACTGGACGGTCCGTCTGTACAATCTCTACAAAGGCCGTCGCTTCTGCTCCAGCACCCCAACACTGTTCAACTCCGGCACCCTCCACAGCCAGCTTTCAAGCTGCTATCTCTACAAAGTGGATGACAGCATTGAGTCCATCATGGTCCGCGGAATTGCAGAAAATGCTTTCCTCTCGAAATGGGCCGGCGGGTTGGGAGGCTCTTGGACCGCCGTGCGCGGCACGGGCGGATATATCAAGGGCACCAATGGCGAGAGCCAGGGCGTGATTCCCTTCCTCAAACTTCACAATGACCAACTGGTGGCCGTCAATCAGGGGGGCAAGCGCCGCGGGTCGGGCTGTGCTTACCTTGAGACATGGCACAATGACATCGCGGATTTTATGCAGCTCCGCGTGACGACTGGCGATGAGCGCCGCCGCACCCATGACATGAACACCGCAAATTGGATTCCGGATTTGTTCATGAAACGGATGGAGGCCCGTCAGCATTGGACGCTTTTCCGCTCTTCTGAGGTGCCGGATCTTCACGATATCTACGGGCGCAAGTTTGAGGAACGCTACACCCACTACGAGAAGCTCGCGGCAGAAGGCAAAATCTTCGGCAAACGGATCGAGGCTCTCGATTTGTGGAAGCAGATGCTCAAAATGATTTTTGAGACCGGGCATCCCTGGATCACATTCAAGGACGTCTGCAACCTTCGTTCGCCGCAGGATCATGTCGGCGTGATTCACTCCTCGAATCTCTGCACAGAGATCACCCTCAACACCAGTGAGGACGAGACCGCAGTCTGCAACCTGGGATCAATTGTTCTGGATACCCACATCCAGGCGGACGGTTCGCTGGACATGGAAATGTTGGCCGAAACCATACGGGTTGCCGTTCGTGCGCTCGACAATGTCATCGATATCAATTTTTACCCCACCGAAGCAGCCAAACGCTCAAACAGCCGTCACCGTCCCATCGGGCTTGGTGTGATGGGGCTGCAAAATGCGCTCTTCAAACGGGGATTGGGTTTCGCGAGCGACGAGGCCGTTGATTTTAACGATGAGTTCATGGAGGCCATTGCCTTCTTTGCCTACTCCGCCTCCAGCGATCTGGCAGCCGAGCGGGGCACTTACAGCTCTTACCGGGGCTCGAAATGGGACCGGGGGCTTCTTCCTCAGGACACCATCGAAATCCTGGAGCGGGAACGCGGCATCAAGATCGATGTGCCCCGCGGTGGCAAGATGGATTGGAATCCTGTGCGGGAAAAAATCCGCAACCACGGCATGCGCAATTCCAATGTGCTGGCTATTGCTCCAACCGCAACGATTTCGAACATCACAGGCACCACCCCCTGCATCGAGCCCAACTACCGCAATCTCTTCGTCAAAAAGAATCTTGGTGGCGACTTCATCGTCCTGAACGGCGAACTCGTCCGTGACCTCAAGACCCATGGCCTATGGGATCGTCAGATGTTGGATGACCTCAAATATTTCGATGGGGAATTGGTGGATATTGACCGCATTCCCGAGGACATCAAAAAGAAACACCTCACGGCGTTTTCTGTTGATTACAAATACATCATCGATGCCGCCGCCCGCCGTCAGAAGTGGATTGATCAAGCTCAGAGCGTGAACCTCTTCCTGGCCGTGCCTGACCTCAAAACGCTCAGCCACATGTATCGGCGCGCCTGGCACACCGGCCTCAAAACCACGTATTACCTCCGCAGCCTCGGAGCCTCAAAAATTGATGGCCCCACCGACCGCAAAAAAGCGCTGCGTGGCGTTGTTGCAGGCCCCGCCGAGACGAGTACTGCTGAAGAACGCCTGGCCTGCTCGATTGAGGCCATGCGGAATGGCGAGGTCTGCGAATCCTGTCAGTGATCGAAACCCCGGCAGCCAACTCCAAGAATCCACTCACAGTCGTAGCAGTTCTCTTCCCCGGATTTGAACTGCTCGACGTTTTTGGGCCGCTTGAAATGTTTGGTCTGCTTGGGGATCGTACAAAAATCAACCTGACCGCAATGGACCTCTCGCCCGTGGCGAGTGGGGCGGGTCCTCAGGCATTGCCGGATCTGCAGATTTCCAAAGTGGCGGCCCCCGATGTCCTTCTAATCCCCGGCGGGCCGGGAACCCGCTCCCTCGTTGAGGATTCCAGGTTTCTGGAAGCCCTTAGCCTTTGCGCAGAGCAATCGAAGATTGTTGCCAGTGTCTGCACGGGCAGCGCACTCCTGGCAAGAACCGGGCTCCTCGACGGACGGACCGCAACATCAAACAAACTAGCCTTTGACTGGGCGACCTTGCAGAGTGCCAAAGTCCTTTGGCAACCCCAAGCCCGCTGGGTCGTGGATGGAAAATTTTGGACCTCTTCCGGAATTGCGGCAGGGATTGACATGACCCTGGCCCTGATCGCCCACCTCTTTGACACACCCACAGCGATCGAAACTGCCAACCGTGCCGAATACCTTTGGAATCAAAACGCGGATTCCGACCCGTTTGCTGGAGGTGGCGGTGAGAATGCGTAGCTGCTCACATCGCCGAGACCATCACCTCCGAAAGTCGGGCCCTGCTCAAAGATCCGCGAGGACTATGCCGAGACGTCACCAACCTTGGGCGTTGGGGAAACGGAGATGTCGAAGTACGCTTGGAACGGATGGAAGACCTTCCTTACGTTGTCGGATTGGTGCGCCAAGCATTGGAAAGGCAACTGGGTGATGAAACGGATTCCCAATGACCGGAAACATCATGTCAGCAAAACAGCGCCGATACCCAGACAGCCCGTACTTTTGGCGAAAAATATAAATACTCCTCCCCGAGATAGAGAACGACCCCTGGATCATGAGTCAGGTTGAGGGCAATCCAACGCTCGATCGGGGCGGCATCGGATGCCGGATGGGGTAACCGCCCTGCCTCATACTTATTTCGCTTGCTATGTTCACAAATAACTCAATGTTCACGGTATCGTGAACATTGCTAATAACGTGAACATCGGTTGGTATTCGCCATCCGCTCTTGAACAAGCGGTAGGGGAACGGGTGCGTGAGCTTCTGGAGAGCATTCCCTGGCTGCAGGACATCCGGCTTTCCTCGAATCCCGCACCGTTCGAGCGCGCCTTCGACTGGCTGGCAAGTTTCAGAGTTCCGAATGGTCCCGAGGTGGAACTTTGGATCGATTGCCGTATTGAGCCGCGTCCGGCACATTTTCCCTATGTCTCCGTAGATCGTGAATTCGATGTTGGCACAATGAAGTGCCTGCGTCTCCGAGTCTTTGGTGCGCCGCACCTTTCGGCACGTATGCGGGAACTGTGCGAAAAGCATGGTTGGAGTTGGTTCGATCTTGCGGGAAACTGCCGAATCAATGTTCCTGGGGTCTTTTACATCGAACGCACGGGAAAACCTTCGGTGCACCGGAAAGCGAAACTCACGGCGAATTTGGGCACGCCGGAAGCGGGGCGGGTAATCCGTGCCTTGCTGGCCCCGGAGAATGCCTCACTCTCTTGGACCCAGCGCCAGTTGCACCAAGAAAGCTTCGCCGATGTGAGTCTGGGAATGGTCAACAAGGTGGTGCGTTTTTTGCGGGAGGAGGCGTTTGTCAGCGAATCACCCGGAGGAGGTTTCGTGTTGAGCGATCCGCTAAAGCTGCTCCTTGCCTGGCGAGATGCCTATCGCTTCTCGCTTCATCAGCGCCTTTCGTATTTCAGCTTGCTGCAGGGAGCCGCCTTGCGCGAGGCACTCGCCAATCTTTATTCCCAATGTGGAGGATATGCCGTGTATGCTGCGTTTTCTGCCGCCGAGATCCAGGCACCCCATGTCCGCCAGTCGAAAACTTGGATGTACCTTAAGGATGAATATCTGCCCAAATTGGAAAAGCTGGTGGACGCAAAGCCGGTGGATACCGGCCACACTCTGGAGGTGTTGATTCCGCGAGATCGCGGGGTGTTCGCCTTCCCTGATGGCGGAAGCATGGGAGACCACCGGATGGCTTGCACCAACGTGGTGCAGACCTATGTGGATCTTTGGCACAGCGGCGGCCGCGGACAAGAGGCCGCAAAGGCAATTTTGGAACAACGCCTGAAGCCGGCTTGGAAGGAACGGGGGTTTGCCGTATGACCCCCGAACCCAGATCCCGGGAAGATTACACGGACCGTCAGGTCGAGGCCGCGCACCGGGTGCTGATTGATGTCGGGCAGGTGCTCGCATCGTTCTCCAATTGCATGGTGGTGATTGGCGGGTGGGTGCCGGATTTGCTGCTGGCAGAGGTGGAGGAGCGCCATGTTGGCAGCATTGACGTGGATTTCGCGCTGGATGCGGACGGGTTGCAGGATGGGCGATATGCTGAGCTGCTCTCGCTGCTACTGAACACAAAACGTTACACCCAAGGCGAAAAGCCGTTTCCATTGATCACGACTGTCGATCTGCGCGATGGCGAGCGTCCGGTGCAAGTGGAAGTGGAATTCCTCGCTCCTGCGGATGCTGAGCTGGACAAGAACCGACCGACGATGATCGCCGGGTTTCGCGTTTTGCAGACTCCGGGATGCAGCGAGGCCTTTCGAGCTCCGGTGGAGCAATCCTTGACGGGGCGGAACATTCGGGGAGCGCAGAATACCGTGCACCTGCTTGTCGCTTCGCTGGCGGATTTTCTCGTGATGAAGGCACATGCGGTCGGGGGCAGGGACAAACCCAAGGACTCCTACGACTTTTGCTTCGCACTGGAGAACCTTCCCAGCGGGATGGAGCCTCTGGCCTGTGATTGGGCAGCGCGGCGGGAAGAAAGGAATGTCGCGAGAGCGATCGCGATTTTGGAGGAGAAGTTTGCCTCGGTAAATGCTTTCGGACCGCAGCAGATCGTCGAGTTTCACAACTCTCCAGACGAGGCAATCCAAGCGATGCAGGCCCGGCGAGGCTATGAACTGGTGCAAAAACTGTTGAACCTGATTTGCCCCTCGCGCCGCCAACGATGAGGCCGCTTTTACCCACTCGATTCACATGACAAAGTAGTCAGGACGGTTCTCAAACAGGCAGAACAGTTGATCTCCGTTTGGAGTCTGAGTTGAGCTGAGGCCGGGTAAGCCTCCGTTTAGGGTGATCCGAACATCGCCTGCGCCGGAACAGCCCGCACGTTTGGTGAGAGGGACAAATACTCCTCCCCAAGATATACAACAATGCCGGGGCCGTGCGTTGGATTGAGGGCGATCCAATGCTCGATCGGGGCGGCATCTGAGGCCGTGACCGTCCGGGACGCCTTGATCTCAAGCGGCAAATGCCGCTGTCCGAATTCCAAGAGACCATCAACCTTCAAGCCGTCGTGAGTGCGGACGTGGAAAAGTTTGGACGGTGTCTCCGCTAGGGGAAGCAGGGCCTGAATTTTCATCATGAGAAGCGTCTCTACCAATCGTCCCAGCACCACCCTCCTCACCCATTATGCCCCCCGGGCGCTGTGCTCTCTGCGCGCATATCTTCATTGACGCACAGAACGTCGCCTACTCTACTTTGCCGATAGCCATCACGCATGCTCAGGCCCCTCCTTCTTCTTGCCATGTTCTCCACCCTTGCGCTCACCCTGGCGGCCCAGACCACCGTCCCCGCTTCAACCGACGATCGCCCCCACATCATTCTCGACACCGACCTGGGCAATGACGTCGATGACGCCGGTACTTTAGCGGTCCTGCATGCCCTCGCAGATAAAGGCGAAATCAACATCCTCGCCGTAGGCATCGTCAATGGACACGCCGCCGCTGTGCCGCTGGCCCACGCCATCAACACCTACTACGGCCGGCCCGAACTTCCACTGGGCACCATCGCCAAGAAAGACGCTCCGATTCACGATAACCTTTTCAAGATGGACGAGATCGCCGCAGCCTACCCGCACGAGCTCACCCAGGAAACCGCCCCCGATGTCGTAGATCTTTACCGCAGAGTCCTCGCCGCCCAGCCCGATCACTCCGTCACCTTGGTTGTCGTCGGGCAGGCGACCAATGTTGCCAACCTCCTCAAATCACAGCCCGACCAGCACAGCCCGCTCGATGGAGTCGAACTGATGCGCCAGAAGATCAGGTTCTATGCCGCCGGGGGTAACGGCCGCGCAACACTTCCCACGGGCCAAGCGGGTTGGAATTACACGAATGACAAGAACGCCGCGGCCTACGAACTTGAAAACCTGCCCACCGATTTCCCGACCGTGTTCGCCGGGGGCAGCGGGCTGCATATCGAGGTCGGGGCCTGCTACAAGGACGCCCCGGAACAGCACATCATCCGCAAGTGCTATGAGGCCTACTTTAAGGGAACGGCCAAGGACCGTCCCACATGGGACCAGATGCGCCTGCTTTACGCCGCCCGTGAATCGTTCCGCAACCACTTCGAACTCTCAGCATCTGGATCGATCAACTTCGACAAGGAAACCAAAATCCTCACGTGGACCAAGGAGCCCAACAAAAATCGTGCCTATGCCTATGTTAAGGAAATGGAGAAGGAAGCCGTCGCCCGGGAACTGGAAGCGCTGATGATGTGCCAGGCAAAGAATCCCACGTCTCCCAAGTAACGCCTGGCCGCAGACTCCTCATTCACCAATTCAGGCAACTGGCCCGGTTAGGTAGTCCCGGAATAAAGTGCCACTGAGGGTTCTTGATGCTCTGCGGAAAAGAATACCTGCTACCCATGAGCATGAAAGTCATCTGTAGCGTGGCTGTTGCCGACAGCCAAAGAAAGATACCAATGAGGGGGTTATTATCCCTGCTTCGCAGGGCTCCACGGGTGTGGCCTCGCTTTGCTCGGTTGTTTAGCTGAGCTGCCGCGCGGGTGGTCGAACGGATATTCTCATCCCCCAGTTTTTCTTATTGATTCGACTTCGTTGAATTCTGCGGTGAGGGGGGGATTCGAACCCCCGGAGCCCTTTAGGAGCTCGGCGCTTTAGCAAAGCGCTGCTTTCGACCACTCAGCCACCTCACCTGAACAGAAAGTGGTTACCTTGAACATGAATCCCCGGATGGTCAAACAGGAAAGCGACTCGGGGAAAGGGAATTTCTACAGATCAGGGGGCGACATCGTCCCATGTCCATCCCGCGCTGGAAGCAATGAGGTCTTCCAATCCGGCAACGTCGCTGAAGGTGAGAGCTTCGTGAAATTCGGTGGCTGCAAATTGCGTTGTCCCAGTATTCTCCTCTGGCTGAAGGGATACGCTCAAGACCAAGGCGAGAGCTGCTGCGGCGCCCGCTGGAACAAACCAGCGGAGGAATCCATACAATAACGGTTCTTTCCTGCTTGGGCTGTCTTGGGTGCGAATCGCACGAATGACATTCCGCGAGAACGCCGGGCGCGCGGGCGAGGGGGTAGCTTTCCCCAAGAGCTCCCAAAGCGGATCCTTTTGATCGAAGTCGTCGTTCATCAAAGGAATAAACCCTGAGAGTTGCGAAAAGTTTCTCTGATTTTTTGGTTTTTAATGACGGAAATGGCGCATCCCGGTGAAAACCATGGCGATCCGCCGTTCATCGGCGGCGGCGATCACTTCCTCATCCCTCACCGAGCCACCAGGTTGGATGGCGCAGGTGGCACCGGCTTCCGATGCGGCAATCAACCCATCTGGAAATGGGAAAAACGCATCGCTGCACACCGCACTTCCTTTTAAGGACAGCCCGGCCTCGCCAGCCTTCCAGACTGCGATGCGGGAGGCATCCACCCGGGACATTTGTCCAGCACCAATGCCAAGGGTCCGGTCTTTGGAAGCATAGACAATGGCATTGGATTTGACGTGTTTAACGATTTTCCACCCAAACTCCATGGCCTCAATCTCATCTTTCGTGGGAGGCCTTGCCGTCACAACTTTGTGTTCCAATTCAGGAATGGCCGCCGAGTCCGTGTCTTGAACGAGCAGGCCGCCAATCACGGAGCGAATGTCCCGACCCCCGACCGCGGGAGCTTTTATCAGGCGCATCAGGCGAAGATTTTTTTTCTTTGCGAGGAGCTGCCTTGCATCAGCGTCGAATTCGGGGGCGATGATCACCTCACTGAAAATTTCGGAGATCGCCTTGGCGAGTGCCAGCGTGAGGGGCCGGTTGCAGATAATGATGCCGCCAAACGGGGCCTGCTTGTCCGT
The DNA here is from genome assembly GCA_041749815.1 of Terrimicrobiaceae bacterium. GTDB lineage: Bacteria > Verrucomicrobiota > Verrucomicrobiia > Chthoniobacterales > Terrimicrobiaceae > JAJTZA01. The sequence continues at coordinate 1,037 of JBGTAR010000222.1, read as the reverse complement.
GGAAAAGGCTTTGTCCCACGCCGTTCGCAAGTCTTGATCCGTGCCCACACCACACGGGTTCGTGTGTTTAAGAATTGCCACCGTGGGTTTGGCAAAATCAGTGATGAGGGATGTTGCGGCTGAGATATCAAGGATATTGTTATAGGAGAGCTCCTTGCCTTGGAGTTTTTCAAAATGCGATCCGAAGTCGCCGTAGAGCTCGGCGTTTTGATGAGGATTTTCTCCATAGCGGAGTCTCTGCTCATTGGGAAGATCAAGACGGAAAGCCGCGGAGGTCTCCTGCTTCTGATTGAGGTACGCGGAGATTGTGCGGTCGTATGACGCCGTGGTTGCAAAGGCTTTAATCGCGAGTTTTTCCCGAAGGGGCAGGCCGGTTCCCCCCTCTTCCTCTTCCATTTCCGCGAGCACGTCAGCATAGTCGGCGGGATCGGTGACCACGGTCACACTTCGATAATTTTTTGAAGCACTGCGAATCATGGACGGACCGCCAATGTCGATTTGCTCAATGGCTTCTTCCAGAGTGACTCCCTCTTTTGCAATCGTCGCTTCGAAGGGGTAGAGATTCACCACCACAAGGTCAATGGGCTTGATGCCGTGCTCATTGGCCTGCTTCTCATGGCTGTCATCGCCGCGTAGAAACAACAAGCCACCGTGCACTTTGGGGTGCAGGGTTTTTACCCGCCCTCCCAGGATTTCCGGAGATCCCGTGAACGCCGAGATCTCAATCACAGGCACTTCCGCCTCTGCCAGAGAGCGTGCGGTGCCTCCCGTTGAAACGATTTCCACCCCGCGCGCAGCAAGGGCTTTCGCGAATTCAATAATGCCGGTTTTGTCCGAAACGGAGATCAGAGCTCTTTCAATCTTCATGAGCCGGATACTGTCTCTCTTTTTGGCACGGGATGTCATGCGTAATTTTTTTGTAAAATTCTCTTGCCAGTCAATTGCGGCCAACTAGATTCATTGTCCCGCACGAAGTCGGGATATCGAGGAAGCACGTTCCCGTGCTTTTTTTATCCCCGGATTCCTTCCCTGAGGGA